>JBAPTR010000038.1:0-5950 GCA_049282265.1 Desulfatiglandaceae bacterium
AGGGCCGTTACCTGTTGCATGGATTACAATGGCGTTCAGGGCGTAGGAGATCTGAACTTCCAGAGTGTCATGGAAATCTGGAATGGGCCTGTGTTGTCCGCGATCAGAAGGAACTTTGGAAAGTTGGACTATAGCGGGTTTCCGGCCTGTCTTTGCTGCGATTGGGTATGCAGGCGGTAGGCGAATGCGAGGATTGCGGGAAGACAGTATCATGTCATCTGCCCCGGGAAAATGACCGCCGGGCGCCCAGGCGTTCGGGAGTCGTCGGGGCTCCCGGGCCACGACGTGAGGTGCGCGATGAGAAAAAGAATATTCTTTATATGTGGTTCGATGAATCAGACGACCCAGATGCTCCAGGTCTCCGAGCACCTTCGCGAGTACGAGCACTCCTTCTCGCCTTACTACGTCCACGGCTTTGACGAAATTCTTCGAAGACTCGGGTTGACCGAGTTCACGATCTCAGGAAACAAACTGGCGGGACGCTGCCTGAGGTATCTTCAGGATCACGGCCTCCCCATCGACTACCAGGGAAGGAATCAGCCCTACGACCTGGTGGTTACCTGCTCGGACGTGTATCTTCAGAAGAACATTCGAGACAACAGGATCGTGCTGGTTCAGGAGGGAATTACGGACCCGGAATCCATGATGTTCCATCTCGTCAAACGCCTCCGATTCCTTCCTCTCTGGTGGGCGGGTACTTCAATGACCGGTCTCAGCGATGCATACCGGGCTTTCTGCGTCGCGAGCGAGGGATACCGCGATTTTTTTATCCGAAAAGGCGTACGCCCTGAGAAGATCGTCGTTACGGGAATACCCAATTTCGATGACTGCAGTCGATACTGCAGCAACAACTTTCCCTATAGGCATTACGTTCTGGCCTGCACGTCGCCGCTGAGGGAGACATTCCGGGTCGAGAACCGCAAGGCCTTCATCCGAAGAGCTGTCGAGTTAGCCGGCAGGCGGCGCCTCATCTTCAAACTTCACCCGAACGAAAACATAGGACGTGCTACCCGGGAAATCCACCGGCACGCGCCTGGAGCCATGGTGTTCGCGACCGGCAGCGCTGAGGAAATGATCGCGAACTGCGATGTCCTGATCACACGATTTTCGTCGACTGCTTTCGTCGGCCTTGCGCTCGGCAAGGAAACCTACTCGGACTTCAGTATGGACGAAATGCGTCGGCTGATGCCGGTTCAGCACGGTTCGGCGGCCCTTAACATCGCGAATGTCTGCCGCCGGTTTCTCGAAAAGGACTAAGTGGCAGCTTCCTCCACCTTCCTGGCAATGAGCACTGCATTGGTTCCCCCAAAAGCGAAAGAATTTGACATCACAGTATTCACTTTCACCCCTTTACGGCCAATATTCGGAACATAGTCGAGGTCACATTCCGGGTCAGGTTGGTCAAGGTTAATCGTTGGGGGAACGGCTTGGTTTTTTATCGCAAGCAGTGAAACAATAAATCCAATGGCGCCGGCTGCTCCCATGGTGTGGCCATGCATCGATTTTGTAGAACTGACGGGAATTTTACGTGCATAATCGTCGAATACCCTCTTGATGGCCTGTGTCTCCAATCGATCATTCCACTGGGTTGCTGTCCCATGAGCATTGATGTAGTCTATATTTTCGGGCAATAAGCCTGCCTCTTTGAGTGCTTCCGCCATCGCTCGTGCCTGCCCTTCGAGAGAGGATCTGGTAATATGACCGGCATCGGATGTGGAGCCATAGCCAATAAGCTCTGCGTAAATCGGTGCTCCCCGTCTTACGGCCCTTCCCATCTCCTCAAGCACCACCATGGCAGCACCTTCACCCAGTACTAAACCGGTACGGTTTTTGGAGAATGGCTTACACGATTTTGACGGGTCTTCAGGGTCTTCAACAGCGAGCACCCTGAGAGATTCCCAGCTTCGGAAACCTCCATAGGTCAAAAAGGACTCGGCCCCTCCTGCGAGCATCACGTCAACATATCCATCTCTGACTTGCCGGAAAGCCTCCCCGATAGCATGTGCCGAGGAAGCACAGGCAGTGGATAGTGTCAAACAGGGCCCTGAGAGACCATACTCTATCGATATGTGGGAGGCAGAAGCGTTATTCATCACCATGAGCACCGTGAGTGGTTTTACCCTGTCGGCGTTATGCTTAAATAGTTGATCGTATAAATCCTCTATGGTATTTCCGCCACCCATACCGCAACCGATATATACTCCCGCTCGCTCTTTCTCTTTCGCATCGAGAGATGGTTCTGAATCTTCCCAGGCTTGAGAAGCGGCAGCTAAAGCGAATTGGTTGACACGGTCCATACTGGACACTTGTTTCTTGATGAAATAGTCGAGAGGATTAAAATCGACTTCAGCGGCAATCTTTACTGAAAGCAGGCTTGAGTAGGCTGAAGAGATTCTTCTGACTCCAGACTTGCCAACCATGAGATTGGATGAGAAGTCATCAATATTATTTCCACAAGAGGAAATAATGCCCAGTCCTGTAACGGCAACTCTCCGTTTCATATAAATAGAATCTCCCCATTCATATTGAGCTTAATGATGACTTGAAGACCCTATGTTTTGTTCCGAGATGAAGCGGTCCACAGCATCTACCATGTCCTGTATCGTTCTTACCCCAAATTCTTGGTCAGGAATTCTAATATTGAATTCATTTTCGATATCAAACATGAATTCGATAATATCGAGAGAATCGAGGCCTAAATCTTGGAGGACCGTTTCGGCCCCAAGTTGCTCAATCTTGTAATCAAAGTGGGTTAAAAAAAGTTGCGTCAGTCTTTCCAAAGTGGTCGACACTGCTGTTTCCTCCGTTCTCAAACTTACTATAGCAATAAAATACGAAGAAATGATTAAAATGTCGTCATGCCCTCGGTTTCCATCAGATCACACCCACCTGTCTTCCCACCTTCTCGAAGGTAGCCAAGACCTTATCCAGCTGTTCCTCCGTGTGGGTCGCCATGTAACTTGTCCTGAGGAGTTCTCGTCCTAGAGGGACTCCAGGGCTGATGACCGAATTGACAAAAACACCATTTTCGAAGAGGAGCTTGCACATCTGGTAAGTTTTCATGGTGTCTTTAATAAGGACGGGAATGATCGGAGTTTCGCTCGTTCCTGTATCATACCCGAGCGTTTTGTATCCTCTCAGCATCTTGTGCGTATTTCTCCAAAGCCGGGCCCTTAATTCGGGTTGTTCTTCGATGATATCCAAAGCGGTAGTCACCGATGCCACCAGAGCGGGGGCGAGACTGGCGCTGAAGATCATGGAGCGAGCAAGGTGCTTGATCCAACTGATCACATCTGCCCGACCTGCGACAAAGCCACCGATCGCGGCAAGGGATTTGCTGTAGGTTCCCATGATAAGATCTATTTCGTTTTCCAGGCCAAAATGCTCCGCCGTTCCCCGTCCTCCCTTTCCAAGAACGCCGATCGCGTGGGCGTCGTCTACCATGATCCTCGCCCCATAGGCCCTGGCTAACCTCACAATACCAGGGAGATCAGCAATATCGCCTTCCATGCTGAAGACGCCATCGACGATAATCAATTTTCCTTTTTCCTTGATTCCCTCGAGAACTCTTTCGAGATCGTCCATATCGTTATGACGGTATTTCTTGACCTCGCCGAAGGACAGGCGACAGCCGTCAAAGATGCTCGCATGATCGTACATATCGATAATCGCGACATCGTTCCGGCCCACAAGAGCAGAGATCACTCCCAAATTGGTCTGGTAGCCCGTTGCGAAGACGAGAGCAGATTCCTTCCGAAAGAACCTGGCCAGCTTCTTTTCCAGTTCTTCGTGGATCTCAAGATTCCCATTCAGAAACCGTGAACCGGCACAGCCGGTACCATATTTTTCAATGGCTTTGATCGCTGCTTCCTTCACCCGGGGGTGGCTGGTGAGTCCAAGATAGTTGTTGGAGCCGATCATGATCACTCTCTTCCCATTGACCACAACCTCAGGATCCTGCGGGGATTCGAGTTTCCGAAATAAGAAATAGTGGCCACTTTGCTTCAATCCGGATTCATACTCCGTGGCTTTTGCGCATTTTTCGAAAAGATCCATTGAATCACCTCTTTCTTATGTCATAACCACTTTTCTTTTTTGTACCATTTAAAGGTTAATTTGGCTCCCTCCGAGAGTGGAACCCTTGGTTCAAAACCTAAGAGGGTTTTGGCTTTTGTGATGTCACAAACCCAATTTTTTTGGATCATTTCTTCCGCTTTATCTTTGTTAAGAAGCAAAGGCCTCCCAATAACCTTGGAGAGATATTCTGAAAAACAGGCGATGCCCAATAGCATTCGTTTGGGAACACGAATGCGAATAGCAGTTATCCCCACTGCCTGTGCAACGATATCACCGACCTCTTTCATCCGGTAGTCATGGCCATCAGAGAGGAAAAAAATTTCTCCGCTCTTTGTCTGAGTCTCAACGGCCAATAGAATTCCTTGAACGATATCCTGCACATAACATAAGCTAAGATGGTGGTCCGGACCTATAGGACAGGGTTTGATCCTTCTGGAGAGGCATTTGAAAAAGACAAAGATGTCTTTATCCCTCGGCCCGTAAACAGCAGAAGGCCGAAGGATGAGAACGGGAAGTCTATGAGCATGGGTAAGAACCAATTCTTCCCCCATGCGTTTGCTCCGGCCATAGAAGGAAACCGGTTCACAGGGGTCTACCTCCTTTTTGTTGCATCCATTTCGACTTGGTCCTGCCGCTGCCTGGCTCGAAATGTAGATGAATTTTTGAAGATGAGGATTATTTTCGAGACAAGCGTGGACAAGATTTTCCGTTCCAAAGCCATTTACCTCAAAATAGGTTTCCTCTTTGATCGCTTTGGTCACACCTGCCAAATGGAACACCCAATCGACACCCCTTACTGCTTTTTCTAAAGAAGCCTTGTCCTTACAATCGCCATGAACGAATTCGAGCGGAAGACCTTTCAGCCACTTCAAATCACTTGTCTTTCGAAGGAGGCAGCGGACATGCACGCCTTTTCGAACAAGCGCTTCTATCAAATGGCTTCCGATAAATCCTGTGCCTCCAGTGACCAGAACCTTCAATGAATTATCGTTCCTGACTTGTAGAATTTTTCGCTCCCCACCACTCCCTCCGTTGATCAGGAAGGGTGAGGGGGGGGCTGACACAATTTTTTCACTTTTATCTTTTTTTTTCTTGATTGTCAAGGAACGGCGGTCTGCGTCGCCGCCTACCCGCTACATAGAACCATTCCAGGGTCGTTACAGACGTCGACCTTGCATGACGCAAATCGGAATCACCACGACCGGGATGTATGATCCTCCCTATCATGACCGGACAACCGCATTCCCGAACAAATTCTCATCACACAGGATATTCCCGAAGCATCTCATGGATGCCTTTGTGCATTTCGTACCAAAACTCGTACGCGGCGGCATGCCTGTCCCGAGTGAAAAAATCAATCCAGCGGTCCAGTTCAGGATGGCTGACCCGGTCGGTCTCTTTTTTGTTTTTCAGGAAGGTGAACACCATGTCCATGTTACGTTCCGACTCCCAGAACACCGATGCATTACGGCTGGTGATGCGGCTGGCGGTCATGTTTAAAGAACTCAGGAACGCGTCCTTTTCCCCAAAGATGTTTTCCACGATATCGGGAATCAGCGTTTCAGCCCAGGCCCGGTGAAAGCGGCAGATCCCGAGGTTGTCCAGCATCAGCTCCTTGAGCATGCGCCGGGCATTTTCTCTTCCCAACTCGCGAGGCGGCAGAAAGTCCCGGCCGTAGTACATGTAATACTTTCCCGTGATGGCCATGGGGGCGAGGGTCCCGGGTGTCCAGTACTGGTTAGGCACCATCCAGCCCTGACGGGCAAAGGCATTGAACACAAACCGGTCCAGCACCGCTTTGCCCTTTTCCCGGGCCAGACGGCGGGCAAATTTCCTGACCCCGAACCGTAAGGGTATTTTACCGCCGGGTTGC
>JBAPTR010000039.1:0-2946 GCA_049282265.1 Desulfatiglandaceae bacterium
GCATACATGGAATAGACGACCACAATAGGCAGCACAAGGGAACGGGCTCTGACCTTGAAGGCGCAAGCGAGTTCGAAATACTTGTGGAGACTCTTTGCGAGGAAAAGGACATCTCTGTCGTAGCTGAGGAGTTTTCAACGGAGGTCTGCGAATACAACAATGTTGAAGCCTCGATATGCCATCAAGTTGCCAGCAGAATGCAGCTGCGGCACATTTATTGTGATCCGGTTTCAAGCGAAAGAGGCGAGCTTGGTATCCCTTCACAGGCTGACCTTGTTGAACGGGTGAAGAAAGAACTAGGTGTTAGATTTATCATAGTAAAGAAAAGCAAGGACTATTACGATCAGTTGGCCGCAAAGTACCATGGTATTCGAGAGAAATTCTGGCTGACAAAGCTGGCGCCACATCAGGGCGTGGAAGATGATGACATGAACATCCTCTGCCTTGGAGGACATGTTGTGGGATTTTCCCTGGCAAGGGAACTGGTGATGACATTCTTAGGCGCGCAGTTCAAGGGCGCAGAACGATTTCTACGGCGTTTGGAAGAAATTGAGGTATTAGAGAAGGGGGAGAGGAAATGATGAAAAAGAATCCGTTGCTTGGCATCCGGGAATTTGGCCAGAGCATCTGGCTGGACTACATTCGCCGAAAAATGATTACCTCGGGGGAGTTGAAGCGGTTGATAGAGGAAGACGGTCTTCGAGGGATAACCTCCAACCCCAGTATCTTTGAAAAGGCCATCGGCGAAAGCGAAGACTACGACGATCATATCCGGACATTGGCTGTAAAGGGGAAGAGTACGGAGGAAATCTATCAAATCCTTACGGTGAAAGATGTTCAAGATGCAGCAGACTTTTTTCGCCCCCTCTATGACAACTCCGATGGCGGACACGGCTTTGTGAGTCTGGAGGTAAACCCTCATCTGGCCCGGGACGTGGAAGGCACCCTGTCGGAGGCTCGACGGCTCTGGTCGGCCCTGGATCGACCCAACGTGTTCATCAAGGTGCCCGGCACCCGGGAAGGATTGACCTGCATCACGACGTTGATCAGCGAGGGGATCAATGTCAATGTAACCCTCCTTTTCGGCTTGCCCCGTTATCGGGAGGTGGGCGAGGCCTATCTTACCGGTCTTGAGAAACGGATTGAAAATGGAAAGCCCTTGTCCAGGATAGCTTCTGTAGCCAGTTTTTTCCTGAGCCGGATCGATGTTCTGGTGGACACCATGTTGGAAAAAGTGATGGAAAACGGAGGCCAGAAGGGGAAAACGGCGGAACGGATTCACGGCCAGGTAGCCGTGTCCAGCGCCAAGGTCGCCTATGGAATCTATAAGGAGATATTTGGTGGGGAACGGTTCGGCAGATTGTCCGGACAGGGCGCGCGGCCCCAGCGTGTTCTGTGGGCCAGTACCAGTACCAAGAACCCGGAATACCCCGATACCAAATACGTCGAGCCCCTCATCGGCCCTCAGACCGTGAATACCCTGCCCGTGGAGACGCTCGATGCCTACAGGGACCATGGAACGCCGGCCTCCCGGCTGGAACAGGACCTAGGAGAAGCCGAGGAAGTGCTGCGGGAGCTTTCCCGGCTGGATATCGATCTGGACGCCGTTACCAAGCAACTGGAAGAGGAAGGGGTCGAGAAATTCAACAAACCCTATGATGCATTGATGAAGACTTTGATGGACAAACGGGTCCGCCATGCCAAGGCTTGATAGCGGATCGGAAATTGAGAGGACGGTCATGAAACCTTTACAGTTTGAAGCGCTGTTTCTGGATATTGGAGGCGTCCTGCTAACCAATGGTTGGGATCGCCATATGCGAAAAGCGGCAGCGGAGAAGTTCGGTCTCCAGTATGAGGAGATGGACGAACGCCATCACCTGACTTTTGACACCTATGAAGAGGGAAAATTGAGTCTGGATGAATATCTCCTCCGCCTGGTTTTCTACGAGGATCGACCTTTCACACCCGAGGAATTCAAACAATTCATGTTCGCCCAGTCGCAACCCATATCAGAGATGATTGATTTAATTTTTCAATTGAGAAAGAATTACAGTCTCAAAGTGGCGGCAGTGAGCAATGAGGGACGAGAACTGACCATTCATCGCATCGAACAATTCAAGCTGAAGTCGATCTTTGATATGTTCGTCTCTTCCTGTTTTGTGCACTTTCGCAAGCCGGATAAGGATATCTATCGGTTGGCCCTGGACTGCGTTCAAGTTCCTCCCGAGAAGGTGATTTACATCGATGACCGGGCCATGTTCGTGGAAGTTGCAAAGAGCATGGGCATACAGGGTGTTCATCATACCGGTTATGAGCCCACACGAACTGCCCTCGAAACACTGGGCCTTTCTTTGAGGCATTGAAACGCCCGGCAATCGAAAAGAGACGATGGGAATTGAAAAGGAGAAATTCATGAAAGACAAAGAGTGTGATATTGGTTTGTTCGGGCTCGGTGTAATGGGCGGCAATTTTGCCCTGAACATGGCGGATCACGGTTTTTCCGTGGGAGTTTATAACCGCACGAAGGAAAAGACCCATGAATTCATGGAAAACGATGTGGGAGACCGGAAGATCCGGGCCGCCTACACGGTGGCGGATTTCATTTCCCTGCTGAAACGCCCGAGAGCGATCTTGATTTCCGTGCCCGCGGGTGATCCGGTGGACCAGGTAATTGATGAGATCACCCTGGGTTTGCAATCAGGAGACTTGGTCGTGGATACGGGCAACTCCCATTTCAGAGATACGGATCGGCGGTACGAATCTCTATCGAAGAATGGCTTATTATTTCTGGGTATGGGGATTTCCGGTGGAGAAGACGGAGCCCGCCACGGGCCGAGTCTCATGCCCGGCGGCTCCAAAGAGGGATATGAACGCATTCGACCCATAGTGGAGGCGGCCGCCGCCCAAATAGACGGGGCCCCCTGTGTCGCCTATCTGGGGCCGGGT
>JBAPTR010000040.1:0-34962 GCA_049282265.1 Desulfatiglandaceae bacterium
CAACTTGCCCCTGCAAAAACAAGATGGCAGTCCCTCTTGATGCTTTTTATACCTTTGAGCCAGTTTCAAAACGTTCAATTTTGTTCGAGGTCAAGTCGAAGATCCCGGACTTTGAGCGGGGAAAGGCAAAAATTTTGACCACAGGGATATGTTGGATATTTCGAGGACTAAAATTGTCGTCTGCCGCAGAGATCGGGCAAAAGGGGGCGTTTTGAAACTGGCTCAAAGGTATAAAAAGAATGAAGAGGACTGCCATCTTGTTTTTGCAGGGGCAAGTTGGGTGGCCTTGGGAAATAGGTCTTTGAAACAAACCCAATGATCATAGGAGGCTTGAAATGAATCCTCAGACAAGACCCGACATGGAATATCTCACTTCCGAACACTTGAAAGGCCTGCCATTCTCTGAAGCAGTACGCGTCGGTACTATGCTTTACTAAGAAAACGAAAGGAGACCACAAAAGACAAAATGAACGAGAAACAATCAATTAATTTCCTGCGAGGGGTTCCTGCTGAAGAAGCCTTATCATGTCTTACTCCAATGGCGTCGGAGGGATACGAAAAGGTCATCAGGCGGTATGGTGTGGATGTGCTTCAATATGGCCATTTTTCTGGCTTTAAGCCACTGCGGGATCTAATTGGCAGCTTCCATCGTGTTAATCCGGAACGCGTTATTGTCGGCAACGGCGGCCTGGAGATTATCTCGCTTTTTTTCAAATCTCTCCCCAGAGAAAGCAATATCATTGTTGAAGAAGCAAGTTACGATCGGGTATTACTCGATGCAAAGTGCTATGGACATCATTTGATTGGCGTTAAGTTGACACCCGAGGGGGTCGATTTGAATCAATTTAGAGACGTGGTTAATAAGAACGCGGTTGCGGCTTTTTACGGGATACCATTTCATCAAAATCCAACAGGCATCAACTACACTGAGGAGAACCGAAAGGATGTTGAACATGTTTGCCGGGAGCATAGTATTCCGTGCGTATGGGACATCTGTTATCAAGCCCTACGGTATGATGGAAACGCGAATAGCTCAATGGAAGTTTCAGAATGGGGACCAATTCTAACAAGCTCTTTTACAAAAACGATCTCTCCGGGAACCAAGTGCGGGTATATGATTGTTCCCAATCATTATGTGGGGCATCTATCTGGCATTATTGCCAACACACGCATAAACCCCAACCTGCCGACTCAGGCGTTCATAGCCGATTTTATTGAATCGGGACGGTATGACGAATTCGTCAAATACTTGTGCAAACTGTACAGACCGAGGATGGAGGCTTTAAATACTGCACTTAATAGCCTGTTCCCTGGAGCGTTTCCAGTTGCAATCAGCGGTGGCTTTTTTGCCCCACTCACCCTTGAAAATATTTCAAGTCATAAAGAAGCATCCTTCATCGAATCCGCAAAACAAGCTGGTGTGGGTGTAGCTGCTGCGTGGGATGCTGTCCCTCCAAATTGTGAGGAAGAAACCCGGAAGAAAGGTCTTTTTATCAGGTTGACCTTTCCGGCCTATGAGCCGGAAAACATTGCATGGGGCATTTCGAAGCTCAAAGAGACGGCAGAGAGCCTTGTTTGATAAGAAGGCAGTTGCATATAGCCAGATGCCTAACGCAAGGTTACATTCTTGGCGTATAACCTTAAAGGATAGAGACCGATCCTGTTAAGGTCGGACTCTATCAGTTAAACAGTCGTTGCACCGGATCGGCGGAAACGGCGCACGTCTCCCGGTGAACTCGGCGTTCCCGGTGCGCTCCATTTGCACCGGTTATTTGCAACGTTCCGCGCGACTGCGCCGCGCCTCACCCCGACCGTCATATTTCTTGAGGGAAACGGATGGAAATATCCCTATACCAGATAGATGCATTTGCATCTAAGTTATTTGAAGGCAATCCGGCAGCGGTTTGCCCATTAGATAAATGGCTGCCCGATGAAATAATGCGATCTGTTGCAGAAGAAAATAATTTGTCTGAAACTGCGTTTTTTGTGCCAAAGGGTAATGGCTTCCATATTAGATGGTTTACACCAGCAAGCGAAGTGGATTTATGCGGTCATGCAACATTGGCAGCGGCTTACGTCTTGTTCAATATTTTCGGCTACAAAAGAGATAAGATTGAGTTTGATTCCAAATCTGGAATACTGACCGTGGCAAAGGACAATGAGTGGTTAGTTATGGATTTTCCGGCGCAACCTCCTGTTTCGTGCGATATCCCAAAAGAAATTGTTAAGGCATTTGATATAGCACCTGTTGAATGTCTGAAGTCAGAAGATTTTGTTGTTGTTTTTGAGCATGAGATTGATATTGAATCGGCAAATCCAGATTTCGGACAACTGATAAAGCTTGATTTGCGTGGTGTCATTATTACAGCAAAGTCCACTCGCTATGATTTTATTGCACGGTTCTTTGCACCCAAATACGGAGTCCCTGAAGACCCGGTAACGGGTTCTGCATATACACAACTTGCGCCATATTGGGCATCGAAGATTGGTTCAAAACGATTTAGTGTTAAACAAGTGTCATCACGAGGTGGTGAGTTAACCTGTGAAGTTGTTGATGATCGGGTCCTTATATACGGAAAAGCAATAAAATACTTGGAAGGCAAAATCAATATCGAAACATAACAACAGCATTGATGGCGGCGGTAAAAAGCCGCGCGCCGGTAACGCTCAATGTTATGGCTGGCAGAAAGATAATTTTTGATGGGAATTGCTGAGAAGTTTGTCAGACAGTGCCGGAAACCCCAAGGGCTTATCGGAAGATTCGTAGGCAGGGCCATGAATGCCGGGCATGCAAGAGTCAGGCGTTGGGGTCTCGGCTATGTCTCTTCGGAATCCTATGTTTCCGTCCTCGATGTCGGCTGTGGAGGTGGGGGCGCTCTTCGGGATATGGCTTCAACATTTCCGAGTGCTAAACTTTACGGAATCGACTATTCCCAAGATATGGTTCTGTTGGCCAAGAAGGTGAACAAGGAGCTCATGGAAAAGGGGCAAGTAGAAATCAGCCACGGTTCGGTTTCATCCCTGCCGTTTGCTGACAACACCTTTGATCTCGTTACTGCATTTGAAGCCTACTATTTCTGGTCAGATCTTGATCGTGACCTCCAGGAGATCAAGCGTGTGCTAAGGTCGGGAGGTACGCTGCTACTTGTGAACGAGGTCTATGAAAACGAGAAATTCCAAGACCGAAATAGGAAGTGGGCCTCCTGGGCGCGTATGCACCTTCACACTCCAGCAGGCTACCGGGAATTTCTGAAGACGGCAGGCTATGGAGCCATCGAGGTTCATGAGGTCGTTGAAAAGAACTGGATTTCAGCTTTAGGCAAAAAGACCGAACTGACATCATGAGGAAAGCGAAACGAACACTGAAAGACAAGAAGAGGTCATAACAATCGGCTGCTGCCGGAGCATTATGCTTGGTAAAAATGATTCTAGATCCATTCACGCCGTCTGGCATTGCTTCTCATCCCGAATATTGTTTTGGCAGATCCCCCTTTCACCATGTTATACTGATTATATCAGATGCAAGCGGTAAAAGAGCATGAAGAAGTTTGATCCTGCTGCATATAGAAATATGGTCAAATCTTACCAAGACAGAGACAAACCTACTGATTGGTTTGATAGTATCTACACGGATGCAGAGGGAGATCATAGAGCTGTTTTCCGGGCAGACCTTGAACCCAGCCCTTATCTTTTGAAGTGGTTGAAAAACTGTGTTTTTAAGCATTCAGGACGCAAGGCCATTGTTATTGGATGTGGGGTTGGTGATGATGCTGAGGCCTTGAGTAAAGCAGGATATAACGAGACAGCTTTTGATATTTCACCTGAAGCGATACGTCTTTGTAAAAACCGCATGGCCCACGGCAAAAAGAGGACTTAAACAGTGCTGAATAGGAAAATAGCTTTTGTTGACTTGAGTGAGGGGTCGATCCGGATAGAGCCCTTTCCCGCTGAGCTCCGGCAGAAATATATCGGCGGTCGTGGGATGAATATGTTTCTGCTCTCAAAATACTATTCCCAGTCTCTGGATCCCTTTTCACCGCAAAATCCCCTCATATTTGGCGCAGGTCTTCTAACCGGCACGTTGGGATTTGGATCCCGCGTGAGTATCGCATCAAGATCGCCTGAGTCCGGACATCTGGGCGATGCCAATATGGGGGGTGAATTCGGCGCAGAGCTTGTCAAAGCAGGATTCAGCCACCTGGTTATTACCGGAAAGAGCCCCAAGCCGGCCTACCTGTTCATCCGTAATGGTGGAATTGAGATCCGCAGTGGTGAGGTTCTTATGGGACTTGACACCGTTGAAACCCAGCAGAAAATCCGTTCCTTGCTCCGCGACGATAGATTGCAGACAGCTTGTATCGGGCTTGCCGGAGAAAACAGGGTACGATATGCAGCCATCCGCACCGGCTTGAAGAGTGCCGCCGGACGAACCGGTATGGGGGCGGTAATGGGTTCAAAAAATCTCAAAGCAATCGCCGTTAGAGGGACAGACGATATCAGCATATCTGACCCGAAAGGTTATCTGAACTACTATCAGCGCCAACTGAAAAAACTTATGCAGACGAAATGGGTACAGGCTCTTGGAAAACAGGGAACCCCTTTACTTTTTGGACCCGCAAACCTGGGAGGATTTCTGAGTGTTCGCAATAATCAATTAACCAGTGTCGGCAAACAGGGCTATCCATTAGAGGCTGAGGCCCTTGAGCGGTTTTCCAACGGCATGGTCGCCTGCTATGCGTGCCCCACACACTGTCGCCACCGATTCATGGTTGACGCAGGACCTTACAAGGGCACCCGAGGAGAAGGCCCGGAATATGCCTCCATTGGATCCTTAGGGACCAAACTCGGGAATCTTGATCTGGAAAACATCCTTTGCGCTGTTGAACGCTGCAATCGTTATGGACTGGATACAATTTCCACTGGATCGTACATCGCCTGGGCTATGGAATTATACCAGCGAGGAATAGTGGATCGTGAAAAAACCGGGGTCCCTTTGGAGTGGGGCAATGGAACGTCAATCTTAAAAATCATTGACATGATTGCCCACAGAAGAGGTTTTGGCGACATCCTGGCTGAGGGATCATTCGCCCGAGATACGCTCGGGGTTTCATCCCGGGATTATCTTTTAGAGATCAAGGGCCTGCCCATAGAAATGACGGATGAAAGGCTTCCGAAGAGCTTTGCTTTGGGTCTGGCAACTTCAAGCCGGGGAGCGTGCCATATGCGAAGTCGGCCTTCCATGGATGTCCTCGGGCTACCACGAGAGTTGTTAAGAAAAATATATGGTGGTCCGGTCAGCAACCGGATCGCCTCTTATAATGGTAAGGGCAGGATGGTCTGGTGGCATGAATGCCTGCATGCAGCCACGGATGCGTTGGGTGTTTGCCGTTTCATGACGGCCTTTTCCAGCCCACACGCGCTTCAGTACAGGCAATTTGCAAGGTTAATCAAGCTCGGGACGGGTCTGGAAATATCCTCCAAGCAATTGCGGACCATTGCAGAAAGGATCTGCACGCTGGAGCGGATAATGTTGGTCGGCGACAGCATTTCACGCAAAGATGACACCCTGCCTAAGAGATATTTCGAAGAACCCATACCCGAGGGGCCGGCGAAGGGTTGCGTTATTGTGAGGAAAGAGTTTGATCACATGTTGGATGAGTATTATCGTCTCCATTGCTGGGATCATGACGGCATTCCGACAAAAAGAACACTCAACAGGTTAGGGATCAAGATATGAGAATAAACGTTATTCTTAAGAGGTGTACGGGTTGCCATCTGTGCGAGCTTGTCTGTTCTCTTTTTCATTTGGGGGTCATCAAACCCGAGAAATCGGCTATCCGAATTCAGAAGGATGACCTAAACACGAGCATGAATACGCCGATCGTCTGCCGTCAATGCAAAGCCATGAAATGTCTGGATGGGGAAGATGTGGTGGAGAAGTTGGAAAAGGAACAATTCCTCTGGGAAAAGGAGAGGGCCGGGCGATGTCCTTTTGATAGCTTAAACGTCTTGGGTGAGGATGCATATCATTGCGATTTATGCGGTGGGCATCCTCAGTGCATTCGTGTCTGCACATCGGGAGCAATTCATGTCAAGAAAGGTTCATCCGACTAATGCGTAATAATCAAAACCGCTGCCGCCCGAGATGGAACCATTTCCCTTCTCCGGGATCAGAGCTCTGGCTTTTCCCAGAACATTTTGTCCCTCCTGAGCATCTGTTTTCCATAGCCCATCAGGTCATCCATCCACAACATCAGCCTGTTGAACATGGGCCAATCCTTGATAAAATAGCGAACGGTATTATGGATAAAGCCCGGCGGTTTATTGAAAGGGCACACCATGACACAATTATTACAATCCATCCAGTTCTTTGCCCAAAAGGTGAAACATTTCTCCGGGTTAATATACCATTTCTCCACTCCGGAAAAATTGCTCCTGGAAGGCCCTTCCATCGTAGGCGCATCGAATGATATCGCCTGGGAAGGACAATGCCTGGCGCATTTCTTACAGGTGTGACAGAATTCGGCAACCCCAAAAGGCCTGTATTCGTCAAAGACAAGGGGAAGATCCGTGAATACCTTGCAGATTCTTACTCTGGGGCCGTACGGTCGTGTGATGAGGAGGCCCATGCGACCCAGTTCTCCAAGGCCTGCGGCCATTGCAAGCGGAATGGAGAGGGCCGTATCATTTCCTGACGGTATTGCCTGATAGCCGAGTCCGCGGATAAAAGTGGCGACCATGTTGGCTACGACTGCCTGTCTTGAATAGCCAAGTCCGGTAGCCGCACCGGATATGGCATCAGGCGAATATCGAACGGCATCATAAGGCATTCCAAGGGCCATTACAACGGCATTGGTACAACCTTCAGGTAACTCCAGGGGACGATGAATCCCGTCCATCAGGTCCATTTCGTGGGAATAAATCAGGCTGGGATGTGCATAGCAGGCACCAACCATGTCAGCGCCCAAAAATCTGGCTGCCTTCTTGATTATCCGCGTATTCTCCTCGGGGTTGTGCGCAACCTTTTCCCCGGTTTCCACAAACCTTTTCATCTTCTCCGGGATATGATCCCATGAATACATCCCGTGGTTGCTCTTCAGTACCCCAAAGGCAAATCCATATTCAATGCTCCATGCTGCGTTGCGAAGTGCATAGTCCAGTTTCCTATATCCATAGGTGTCCCGGTATTTAACCTTCCCATAAAGCTGGTTTCCATAAGGCAGAAACTCCTTGTCCCAAGTCCTGCGCTTGAACATCTCATTTCTCTGGTCATACCGATAATCTGGAACGGGAAATGGAAAGTAGGGTTCATCTTTATCATAATTTTCGGGGTTCGCTCTAGCAGTGAGCATAGTTTTGACCTCCAATCAATTTACATACCCAGATATGCTCTTTCAGATACCCATTCTCCAGAATATCCGACTAACTGTTAGAAGACAGTTCGCCAGACGGTGAAACGGCAGCCCAAATAGTGCCCCCCGGTTTGAAGGCAAGCATCAATCATAAAAGTCGCTTATCCTCAATCGGCTAAACTATTTTTTTTATTGACATACACCGTCAAAATTGCAAATAGAAGCATATACATTTAGGAGGGAGGATTCAAGAGTAATTTTAGGGTTGCCGCCCCCTCGGGCAGGTCGTATCCGGCAACAAACAGGTGACTCCGTAATATCCCGGAAGATGTTTCCTGCGCTGCCGTTGTGCACCCAATTCACATTTTCAAAGGAGGATTTCAGATGAAAAAAGTACCTATTGTCACCCTGTTGTTAGTTTTTTTGCTGCTTCCAGCTGTGGGCGGTCAGACCGCGTCCGCCGAGGACAACGTATGGCGCATCGGCACCATTTTCCCTTTAAGCGGACCCATGTCCAAGAATGGAATCAAGAATTTTGACGGCGTAAAAATTGCCACTGAAATGATCAACGATGCCGGCGGGGTGCTCGGTAAAAAGATCGTGCTGGTCAGCGCGGACGCGCCCGATCCTCAGGCGGCCGCCAGCGAGGCCAACCGGCTGATTACCAACGAAAATATTCGGGCCATCATCGGCACCCAGTCCAGCAGTCTTTCCATGGCCGCCACAGTTGTCGCAGAAAAAAACAAGGTGTTTTATATCGAAGATGAAGGGGTCTCCGGGCTGATTACTGCCCGTGGTTTTAAATATCTTTTCAGGACCACTTTCAGCGGCCGCATGATGGCCAACCAGATGGTTGACTATACGGCCGATGTGCTGGCGCCCAAGATCGGCAAACAGGCCAAGGAGCTTAGAATCGCAATTATCCATGAAGATGGCGGATTTGGAACTTCATCGGGCAAAAGCCTGGCGGCCCGGGCCAAGTTTCGGGGGCTCAACGTGGTCTCCACCCAGACTTACAGCTCCAAAACCGCGGATCTTTCAGGGCTGGTGCTCAAGCTGAGACAGATCAAACCGGATATCATCCTGGCCGCCCAATACATCAATGATGCCATCCTTTTCCAGCGTCAGGCCCGGGAATTAAGGCTAAAGGCGCTTGTCTTCGGCACGACGGCCGGACAGGGAAATCCGGACTTTGTCAAAGCCCTGGGCACTGCAGCAGACGGCATACTGGCCGGGGGGATCCCGGCGGAAATATCCATCAAACGCCTGGGAGCGGTGCAGAATAAAGAGGCGGCGGATTTCGTCAAGCGTTACGAGGCCACCCACAATGGCACCTACCCCAACCCCACATCGTTTGTCGGGTTCGCCGGCGCCTGGGTCCTATACAAATTTATCCTTCCCCGGGCCGGTAGTTTGCAGCCAGACAAACTTCGGGAAGCTGCCCTGAGCCTGGACGTAAAGCCGGGGCACGGTGTGCTCAACTGGGGGATTAAGTTTGCAGGACCCGGTATGAAAAATGCGGGCCAAAATCTTTATGCTTCCGCCGGCATCAACCAGTGGCAGCATGGTAAATTAAAACTGGTATACCCCCGCGAAGTCGCCACGGCTGAACTGGAATAAGACCTGGTTTGGCGGTCCGCCGAGAACATCCGGTCGGCCCGCCAGGCTTGCAGTTATCTCAAAAACACGCCATTGGTACTCGAGCCGGTCGGCTGCAGGGTCGCCAGACCACTGCAACCCCGGCTGCCGTTTGCAGCCGGCGTTCTTTATCAGCGGGACCATCACCATGGATCTTACCCTGTTCACCCAACTGGTTATTTCCGGTATTTTACTCGGCGGCATCTATGCGCTGGCCAGTATCGGCCTGACGCTGATTTTCGGGGTTATGAAAATAGTCAATTTCGCCCATGGCGAATTTCTGATGCTAGGCATGTATTTAAGCTTTTGGTTGCACCACTATTTTCATATGGACCCCTACCTTTCCATCCTGGTTGTCATTCCAGTTTTTTTTCTTATAGGCATTGTGGTCTATCGCCTGATTATCGCCCCGACCCTTGGCGCGCCGATTCTCACCCAGATCTTCGTCACTGTGGGCTTGTCCATTGTTATTGAAAACCTGGCCCTTCTTTTGTGGTCGGCCGATTTCAGGACCATCACCTTGGCTTACCTGAAAGCGCCTTTAATTCTGGGGCCCTTCCCGCACCTGGGCATAGAGGAAATTATCGTCGACATCAAACGACTGATTGCATTTGTCATCGGTTTGTCCATTTCGGTGATCTTTTATCTTGTCCTAAAGTATAGCTACACCGGCAAAGTGATCCGGGCAACATCCCAGGACCGTTCAACCGCCCTGCTGATGGGCATCAACATCGGAAAAGTATATATGCTGACTTTCGGCATCGGCATTGTGCTGGTCGGCATTGCCGGAGCGCTGATGATACCCATTTATACCGTTCATCCCTTTGTGGGGTTCGAGTTTGTGCTGATCATGTTCGTCGTGGTGGTCCTCGGCGGGCTGGGCAGCATTCCGGGTGCCGTTATTGCGGGTCTGTTCATCGGTGTTGTAGAAATTTTTTCGAGTTTTTTGATCGGGCCCAGCAGCAAGCAGGCGATTTATTTCCTGGTTTTCATCGCCGTGCTGGTCATCCGGCCGTCGGGTCTTTTCGGCATAAAAGGAGAAGAAGAACTTGAGCATATTGAAGCCATTGGCTGAAAAGGTAAAAAACCCGCAGATGGCAGCAATTTTAATCGCTCTGGCGGCACTGGCCACAGCCCCGCTTTTCATCAGCAATGAGTTTTATCTGGATGGCTTCGTGCTGGTGTTTCTGTGGGGGGCATTTGCCGGGGCCTGGAATATCCTCGGGGGCTATGCCGGCATGGTATCCCTGGGGCACAATGCATTTTTTGCCATCGGGGCTTATACGTCCACCCTTTTGTTTCTTAACTTCGGCCTTTCGCCCTGGCTGGGAATGATTGTTGGAGCCATGTTTGCCGCTCTCGTCGGGGTGGTTTTGGGACTCATCTGCTTTCGGCTCAGAAGCCATTACTTCGCACTGGCCACTCTGGCTTTTGGGCAGGTGTCTTTTATTATTGCCATCAACTGGCGCTCAGTGACCCAGGGGGCCGAAGGCCTGGCATTGCCGATTGAGCCCGACCTGTCCAATATGCTTTTTGCCGGCAAATTGCCCTACGTCTATATGGGACTGATCCTGTTTCTCATCGTGCTGGCCGTCTCGTTTGCCATTGAACATTCCCGGCTGGGATACTACCTGACGGCCTTCCGAGAAAATGAAGACGCCGCTAGGGCGCTGGGGGTCCGGACGGGCCGGGTTCGGCTGATCGCGATAGCCGTCAGCGCCTTTCTCTCCGCTGTGACCGGCACTTTTTATGCTCAATATGTCGTATATATCGATCCCATCAGCGTGAGCCGGCTTCAGCTTTCGGTTCAGGTGGCGCTTTTCGCCATTGTCGGCGGTCTGGCGTCATCTCTCGGACCTGCCATCGGTGCAATTATTTTTGTCCCCATCACTATTTTGCTGCGGGCAAAATTGGGCACGTCCCTGCCGGGTCTGCACATGATCATTTATGCAACAGTTCTGATTCTGGTCCTGCTGTATATGCCCAAGGGAATTTACGGCACGCTGCGGGAAAAGTTTTTCCCGGACACATAACCATATTTCCGTATCTCCATCGAGGAACGGCCGGCATGCTATCAGTGCATCAGGTAAACAAATGGTTTGGCGGAAATCCTGTCCTGCAGGAAATCAGCTTTGCCATTGAAAAAGGCGAAGTCGTCGGGCTGATCGGCCCCAACGGCGCCGGCAAGACAACGCTGTTCAACGTTGTTTCCGGATTTTATCACCCGAAAACCGGTGTGGTCCGTTTTAAAAACCGGGACATCACACGCTTGAATCCTGAAGACATATCACGGCTCGGACTTTGCCGGACTTTTCAAATCACCAAACCATTTGGGAACCTATCCGTGGTAAGAAATGTTATGATCGGCGCTTTGAGCAAACAGAAAAGTCTAACAAAAGCCCGCAAAAAGGCCGAGGAAGTACTGGACTTTGTGGGGCTGGGGGATAAAAAGCATCTGCTGGGCAAAAACCTCACCATTGCCGATCGCAAACGGCTTGAGATCGCCCGGGGCCTGGCCACTGAACCCGACCTGTTCTTGCTCGACGAGGTCATGGCCGGATTGAACCCCAATGAGCTAAAGGAAATGATGAAGCTGATCCATAACCTCATAGAGGCCGGAATAACCCTGTTTATCATCGAGCACGTTATGGCCGCGATTATGAAACTGTCCCACCGGATCATCGTTTTGGACTACGGTAAAATGATATGCACCGGAAATCCCGGGGATGTCGCCTGTCATCCGGATGTGATTCGCGCCTATCTTGGAGAGGAGTATCTCGTTGCTCAAAATTGAAGGATTAAATGCCTTTTACGGCGATGTCCATGTTCTGTTTGACGTATCATTAACGGTGACAGAAGGTGAAAAGGTTTCCATCGTCGGCTCCAATGCGGCCGGCAAAACTACCCTGCTGCTATCGCTGGCCGGCCTTTTAAAGAAAAAATCCGGCGTCATCACTTTTGACGGACACCAGCTGCAGACCATGCCGCCCAATGAGATTGTAAACCTGGGAATTATCCACATCCCCCAGGGACGGCGCGTGTTCCCCCTGCTAAGCGTCCAGGAAAATCTTGAAATCGGTGCTTTTTCCCAGCGATCCAGGCTGAATATCAAAAAGTTGCTGGCCGAAAACTATGAATTTTTTCCCAAACTCTATGAAGTAAAACGCCAACCGGCCGGCTCGCTGAGCGGTGGAGAGCAGCAGATGCTAGCCATTGCCCGAGGATTGATGGCCCGGCCCCGGTTGCTGACCGTCGATGAACCATCTCTGGGGCTGTCTCCAATTCTGGTGGAAAAAACCTTTGAAATCCTTGAAAAGATTAACCGGGAAAAAGTCACCATCCTGCTGGTCGAACAAAATGTGGTCAAAGCGCTGAACATGTCCCACCGGGCGTACGTGATCGAAAACGGCAAAATGGTGCTACAGGGGCAGGGGGCCGAGCTGTTAAAAAACGAGCACTTGAAAACAGCCTATCTGGGGATGTAAGGGCTCTACAGAGCATAGGTGCCATGCGGGTATAATGATGGCTACAGGTGAACAGAAAAATGCCGGATACCAAGCAGCAAAAACCAGCCGGTTCCGCAGGCAGGACGGAACCGTATTTTCATTTACCAGCCCCGGACTACCGCCTCAATATGGTGGCCGCCTTCATCCGCGGTCTCGGATACCAGGTCGTTCCCAGCAGTAATGACACCCCCTCATCCTCTTTGGAAAAGAGGGGCAAGGGGAGATTTCCTTCACCGTCTCAATTCAATTTCGGGAGGGTTCTTATGTGACGGCCGAATAGAATACCTGTCCATCCCTGATTTCGCTGTGTACCTGTTGCTTGCCCTGGAGATACCTCAAGTGGGCATTCGCTTCTCCGGTTGCAAACCACTTCTGCATCAGCGGAAATTGTTCCCAGGACTTCGCCTTGATATCCCACGTCATTTTCGAGGCCATCTGATAGCCGTTCTTGGTGCCCTCCTTCAAAAATAGACCGCACCTCGTTCGTTCGTATCCGGACCCCAGGGGGGTAACCCTATCCCCCCGGCTTTCCTCTGTATTCGGTAATGTTTTGTCTAACTGAAAATCTTCGGAATTGACTTTGTTTTGTTCCGACTCTTGCCCGCTACGGATACTTTTCGTTGGGGTCTTCCCATCCCATGCGAGTGGACTTCACGCTTAGGCGCTGGTGATCCGTAGTCAAAAGCTGATAAAGTGCGTTGCTCGATCTCAGAACCGATAATGTGATTAATGGCACGCACCATATTCTTGTCTTCTCCGGTAACAAGGGTAAAAGCTTCGCCGCTGTGCGTTGCCCGGCCCGTCCGTCCGATGCGGTGGATGTATGCGTCGGCAGTGGAAGGCATATCATAGTTTATGACATGAGAAATCCGGGTAACGTCAATACCGCGAGCGGCGATATCGGTGGCCACCAGAATCTGAAATGTCCCGTCGCGAAAGCCGTCCAGTGCTGCCTGGCGGCGTGTCTGGGAAAGGTTTCCCTGCAGTGAAGCCGATCGGTATCCTGCGGCACCAAGCTTTTTCTCCAAGGTCTTGGCGCGATATTTGGTTCTGGTAAAAACCAGCACCGATCCGGCATCTGTATTTCCCAGCAGCTTTAACAGCAGCGCCGTTTTTAAATGCTGGGCTACCGGGTAGAGTGCGTGGCTCACTGTATCAGCAGGTGCGGTGATTCCCACCTGTACGGTAACCGGATCCCGCAGGACTTCCCCAGCCAATCGACGAATTTCAGGGGGCATGGTGGCCGAGAAGAGCAGCGTCTGGCGCTTCTTTGGAAGATGTTTCAGAATTCGCCGGATATCAGGAATAAATCCCATGTCGAACATCCGGTCGGCCTCGTCTATAACCAGGACTTCCACTTGGGAAAGATCGATGGTCGAACGTCCGATATGGTCAAGAAGCCGGCCGGGGCAGGCAACAACAACATCGGCCTGCTTCAGTTTCTGAATCTGCGGATGAATCCCCACGCCACCATAAACGGCAACGCTTCTAATAGGAGTTTTGCTCCCCAGGGTTTCGATGGCCTGATGAATCTGTTCGGCCAATTCACGGGTTGGGGCGACTACCAGGGCGCGAACGCGTCCGTATGTATTCCCCACCAGTCGATTGAGTATCGGCAGAACAAATGCCGCGGTTTTACCGGTGCCGGTTTGGGCCAGACCCATTACATCACGACCATTAAGTACCTGCGGGATTGCCCGATCCTGAATCGGAGTCGGGATTTCGTACCCCGCCGCTGCAACGCCTGCGGCAACGGAGGGATGAAAATTAAATGCTTCAAATTTCAATGAATACCTTCTTTCCGTGTTCCAATAAAAAAAGCCCCAGAGTTATTCCGGGGCTTACGTGATTTTTGGTTACAACCAGGAACACTGTTAAATTTTAAGTATTATACAACCAGTTGGCATATCTGTCAAGTTACTTGTCTAATATTTAAGCAGATTACTCCATCAACAGCCGGAGAAAATCCCCGATGGCCGCCAGGTAGGCATGGAATCCCCTGACAAATATCGTGTTGTGGTCGGCTTGGGGAATCATGAGGATGCGCTTTTCCCTTGCGGCACTAGCCTCGTAGAGTGCCCTGCCGTCGGCAAGGGGGATAATGTGGTCATACTGGGCATGGATAATGAGCGTTGGGATATCAACGGTCCTGATCTTTTCAAGGTTTTGAGAGCCATCCTCCTCGGAGATATCCTCTTGCCGTAAAGATACCCCCATGAGCCTGAGGAGAGGTAGGAGGTAGGCGAACCCGCTTTCAATGATGAGGCCATTGATCAGGGTCTTGCAATGAGCGGCCAGTTCAAGGGCTGGCGCGCTCCCCAATGACCTCCCCATGACGACCAGGGGACCCGTATATTCCAAATCATTGAGCCAGTTTCGAACATATTCAAGGACAGCATGACAGTCACGCATCATGGACGTTACCGTCGGATTTCCTGTTGACCTTCCGTAACCGCGGTAATCAACGGGGAAAAAATTGATGCCCTTCCGCACATACAGGGGACCGATCTCATCGTAATCGGCAACGATCTCACCGTTTCCATGGAAAAATAGGATGGTGGGAGCGGTATTTGCCGCGTGATGAAAACGGGCGCCAAGAGTCACGTTATCGCCCACGGGTATCTGCATATCGTGAACATCTCCCTCGGGCCTGGGAGGGTTGCCTTCCCGACGGGGATGGAAAAGAAGGGTGAGGATTTCCGGTGTGTCTAGGGCCCGATAGTCCATCTGAGAAGTATCCTTCATGATGCATTCTCCTTGGGTCAGCTTATCACAATCCGGCAGATATTTTCCACTCAACTTTGATGGAACCGTAAAAAGTCCGTCCATGGACTTTTTACTCACGGAGATCGAAAAGTGTGATTTTCGATCTCCTTACAAATCGACGGGTTGCCATGCACCCCATTGATTCGCGTGCCCGTCCATGGGCACGATGATGACTTTTTACAAAGCCATCAACTTTGACGGTTTCGTAAAAAGCTGGTTTATGCCGCGAGCGGCAGCCTATGAGGTAAGAAGAGGAGCGGAACCTGACACTCTTTTTCAGACCCTTTCTAAACACTTCGGAGGGAATGGACGCCGATTTGGGGTTTGGCATATATTTCTAGAAGCGCGTGGGGTTTGGGAGGCATAAACCCCAAACAGCCGTCCATGTGGGTGTTTGGTGCCAAGTGCACTATGGGTAAGGGTCTGAAAAAGAGCCTCACGCCCGGCTCCTTGGCTCCGGCGGATGAAACCCGGAGGCCCGGAGCGTTAGAAAAACCCTCAATGCCCGGCGAAAACACTCTATATTTGTACATATCCAATCTCTTGAACATGACTCTCGAATTTTGAGGTCTTTAGAAGTCCAATCTCATTCCGCCGAGGCACCTGGATGTTTCGATCGGCAGTTGCTTCTTTGGCATAGTCCTTGCTATCTCAAGATAGTAACAAAAATATGATTGGAGGAAACCATCATGAAGAAAACGAATTTTAGCATGGTCAGCACGCTGGTTTTTCTTACCTTTTTGTTGCTCACATCCCTGCCGTCCTATGGGTTTGATTTTGGGGCACGAGGTTCTTATTGGCGCCCGGACTTCTCCGGAGAGATCAGTGTAGATGAGAATTCGATTATCGGCACAAATATCAATGCGGAAAATGATCTTGGCATGGGCAATGAAAGCCTTCCGACTCTTGAAATTTTTTTCGGACAGGGGAATCATCATCTGACCCTTACGTATACTAAAGCGGACTATTCCGGCGAAAATAATATAGACAGGGATATTGTGTTCAACGGACAGACCTATACGTCCAACGCCTTTGTTAAATCGGATCTCAAGTTCCAGATGCTCGACCTGGAATATCAGTATGATTTCATAAATCTGGAAAATGTCCTTGCCGGTCTTTCCGTGGGGATCCTGGCCAGGGCAAAATTTATCGAGGGTGAGGCCCGCCTGCAGGCCGCGAGTCTCGGGTACGATGAGAAGGCGACCTTCAAGGTTCCTGTTCCCATGCTGGGGCTGGGAATACATGTGGGACTTCTCGCCGACCTTCTCGAAGCCCGCGTGAAAGGAGCCGGGGTCACCTATTCCGGGAGTACGTTCTATGACGCACAGGCCGATCTCTCTTTCACGCCGGTTCCCTTTGTGTCGATCCATGGCGGCTACAGAATAATGAAACTCAAGATCGACGATATCAGTAATGTGAGTGCGGATATCGAATTCAAGGGGCCTTACGCAGGTCTAACCATAAGCTTCTGATTCCAATTCGCATTCAAGCGCTACCGGCGTTGGCTGCGTCGTCGGCTCCTCGACGTACCGTTAACGTACGCCTCCGTCGCCTACTCCTTGCCGCCTTGTTATCATCTTGAATGCAAAATGGAATGAGCATCGGTTTCCGATCCAGCCTGGTTCTCTGAACCACTTCTCCCCGCGCACGGGTTCGGGATGCCTGTCCTCGCAAAAGTTTTGCGGGACGCTTGTCTTGTGAAGCGGGATGCAAGCCGGTGGCAGGCTCTGTCAGGGGATTTGGGGCCGGTCCTCGATAAAGGAACGCACGAGGTTAATCCCGCTGAAGTTTCCAAGGGTAATGTAAAAGAGAGTCGTCTCTGGGCCAAAGAGCTTTTTTCGAATCATACGGTAGCTCTGCCCCTTGCGGTGAAGATCCCATACGCAATCCGCCGTGTCCTCAAGGTAAGCAATTTTGTCGAGGATCTCGCGCTTCGGATCCTTCTTGACGCTCCCGCTCCCCGAAAATATACAGGCGGGATCGAGGTTTGCTATGAGGCGAAGAGATGCCATGATTTTCCATATGTCATAGTCGGCCCTCAACGCACGATCCTTCCCACCAATGAAGGCGTCTCCGGTAAAGAGCCACCCATGGTTGGTCTCGAAAAAACAGACATGATCCCTGCTGTGTCCCGGTGTAGGGATCACCTGAAAACGGAGGTCATTGTGTTCGGCAGTTTTCCCGAGGGGTGACCCCAGGCTGGGCTCGGGATAGCCCCACATGACCCTCTGGTATGGCCGGAGAGGCTGTTTCTCCCTTGGCGCGGCCAGTACGGGGAGGGCCAGGGGGTGGGCCAGGACAGTCGCCCCGTGCAGGCGTTGAAGTTCAGCGTTTGCGGCGATATGATCCTCATGGGAATGGGTGTTGAGAACCACCTCTACCCTCAACCCCTCCAGGGCATGAATGAGTTCCCGGACCGTGTGGGCGCAGCCCGTGTCCACCATGACACCATCGACCCAGTAGCAGGCCGTAAAGTAGCGGCCCCGTCCCAGAAGGATTTGGGCCAGATGGAATTTCCTAACAGGGCCTATTTCATCTACCTGAATCATGTCAATCAACCTGCATTTTCTGCCGGAGCTGCAGGAGACCTTTTCATACGGGGAAGGTGGCGGCGGCCAAAAGACGACCTCCCGGCCTTATGATGGAAGGGTGGTTTCATTCCATGTCGAATTCCTTGATATTGAACCAGTAGCCCGTGCTGGAAACATAGTCCAGCTCGAACTGAACTGCTTCGATATGACTCTCCTCAATCTCGAGGAAACGGGCAAACAGATCACGGCCTTCATTGGATAGTTCGGCCACCATCCTTCGATAAAAGTCGCTCGTTTCCATTTCCACCTTGAGGGCCCTGACAAGTTGTTGCTGTTTAATGCCACGGTCCTCCCCCTTCATCTGACGTGTGATTTTCTGGACCTCTTTTTGGATGGCCTTCCGGGAAGGAATCGACGTCTGCAGTCTTTCGGGAACGATTTTCCCGGTATTGCGCCACTGATCCAGTTTGTATTCCAGGTAGTCCACGTGCCGCTGTTCATCCGCCGACATGGCCTGAAAAAAACTCCGGCCATAGTCGTCTTTGACCTTGCGTCCACCCTCGAGGTAGATGTCCCTGATCTTTTTCTCATATACGATGGCCGTCTTAATGGACTCTTCCAGTTCCATGAATTTCTCCTTCCGGCTCTATAGTTTTTCCCCAGGAAGCGTGCAAGGTCCCTAAGCCTTTCACAAACGCCGCCACAGACGCATCCAGTTTCCAGCCCAATCATGAATATCGCTATTATTAAGAGTGTAGACGGTTTTTTCTTCAGAGGCAAGTCCTCAGAATGATGCCCACCCAAAAAAAGGAGACACCGATTTCCAAGGAGAGGATCCATCACAAGATAGCCCCTTCCTTTCCCATGCCCCTGAACAACCCCAGACCGGCAACCATCCCTGACATGGAAATTCCCGCAGTCGCGGCGAAGTGGCTCAGTTCAATCCCGCCAAACGCAGGACCGATGATGCCCTGATGGTGGATCAGGATTGAATGGACCGGCGGTGTATGGTAGCCTATGAAAATTGTTTTCAGAAAAGTCCATGTCGAGAAGGAGAAGCTTATGCCCAACAAGACCAAGATAGTCGCCACAATCGGACCCTCTTCCACGACCAAGGCCATATTGCGAAAATTGGTTGCGGCGGGGATGAATGTGGCCCGTTTGAATTTTTCCCACGGAACCCATGCGGAACACGGGCGGGTCTTGGAGCGAATCCGTTCGCTTTCCCGGGAAATGGGCAGACCTATCGGGATCCTTATGGACCTCCAGGGCCCGAAAATTCGGACGGGAAGCCTGAAAAACGGAGGGCCTGTCCGGTTGAAAAGAAATTCGACGATTCGAATAACATCGCGGGATATTCCGGAGGGGAACGAAGACCTGGTCTCGACGACCTACCCCAGCCTTGCCCGGGATGTGAAGGAGGGTGACAGGATTCTCCTGGATGACGGACTGATCGAGCTGAAGGTCCTTTCCGTGGGGCGGAAAACAGTCACCTGCAACATCCTTTACGGGGGATTGCTCGGGGAGCACAAGGGGATAAATCTCCCGGGCGTCAAGGTTTCCGCCCCGTCCCTGACTGAAAAGGACCGCCTTGATCTGGCGTTCGGGATCAGGTCCGGCGTGGACTACATTGCCCTTTCCTTTGTGAGACAGGCCAGTGATGTCAACCTGGTAAAGTCCATCATCAAGAGACAATCGGCTGATATCCCCGTCATCGCGAAAATTGAAAAACCTGAGGCTGTCCATAACCTGGATGAGATACTGGAAGCTGCCGACGGGATTATGATCGCACGGGGGGATCTTGGCGTCGAACTCAGACCCGAGGAGGTCCCAACGATCCAGAAACGCGTCATAAGGAGGGCAATCGCTGCCAACAGACCCGTGATCACCGCAACGCAGATGCTGGAGACCATGATCAATCACCCCGTCCCGACCCGGGCGGAGGCGTCGGACGTGGCAAACGCCATCTTCGACGGAACGGGTGCGGTGATGTTGTCCGGTGAAACCGCTGTGGGCAGGTACCCCGTCAGGGCCGTAAAAATGATGTCGAGGATTGCGGCAGAGGCGGAGGGTTCCCCCTTCATAACCTATAATCTTCGTTTTGAAAGAGACCCCAAGGATCTCGTCACACATGCCGTGGCCCAGTCCGCGGTCAATATCCTTCACGAGCTGGATGCCAGGGCCATTCTGGTTTTTTCCATATCAGGCAAGACATCTAAATTGATTTCAAGGCAACGGCCGGCCAAGCCCGTCTATTCTTTTTCACCCTCTAAAGACGTTTTCAACAGGTTGTCCATGATCTGGGGAGTTTCACCCATGGTGATCCCGCCAATCGAGGACACAAAACATATCATTGAAACGGGAGTGGCCATCTTGACCAAAAAGAAACACATCAAGAAAGGTGACCTGGTCATCATCGTCACGGGCCTGGCCCTCAAGACGGGTTCCACCAATATGATCAAGATCCACAGGGTGGGTGAAGAAGATTGACTTTTGAAACCTATCCAGCTTGCCGGTCCAATCGGTCTCTCTGGCTTTTTAAAGCGAGGGACCGGTCATCCATGGCCCTTGAAACCGCCAGGATGCCGTCCAGGTGGTCATATTCATGTTGAAGCAGTTCCGAGAGATCTCCTCCGAGCAATTTCTCCCGAAGGTTCCAATCTCCGTCAAGGTAGGAAATCCTGCAGGTTCGGTGTCGGCTGACTTTCACCAGGAGATCCGGAAAACTCATACAGTCATCCCAGACTTCCATCGTTTCAATGCTCTTCCGGTCGATGGAAGGATTGACGAAGAGCGTCGGCTCCTCGATGAATAGGTAGATCATCCGTTTCATCACCCCGATCTGGGGTGCGGCAATGGCGCGCCCCACACCGTGGCGCACCCTGAAATCCATGAGCGTATCATGAAGATCGTCGATTACGCCCTGGAGTCCAGGCAAGTCTTGTTTTTCCACAGGATCGCTGATCTCGTAAAGCCGCGGATTCCCCAGAAGCAAGATTTCTCTGACCGTCATTTGTTTACCCTCTGTCCAGGATTTCCCGGATTCTTTGTGAAAGTTGTTTCATGTTAAAGGGTTTCTGGATAAAACCGTCACAGCCTCGATCCAGTATTTGCTTTGCCTGGCCGTCCATGCTGTAACCGCTTGAGAGGAGGCATCTGGGAGGCGGGGTCATCCGGCTCAATTCATCGTAGAGTTCACTGCCACCCATGCCCGGCATGATCATATCCAGGATCACGAGGTCGATGCTATTGGAATTGTTCCTGTAGATATCGAGCGCTTCTTTGCCGCCGGCGGCCTGGAGGACTTGATAGCCCAGTTTCTCAAGCATCTCATTGCCAATGTCCAGGATGATATCTTCATCGTCCACCAGCAGAATCGTTTCGTTCCCCTCCTCAAGGGGTGCAGCAGGGTCCAATGTTTTTTCCACCCTTTTTTTTGATCCGGGCAGATAGATTGAGAATGTCGTGCCTCGTTCTTTTTCGGAGTCCACGAGAATGAATCCGCCGTGCGTTTTGACAATGCCAAAGACGGAGGCCAGCCCCAGACCCGTCCCTCTCCCCATCTCTTTGGTGGTGAAAAAGGGATCGAAAATGCGTTCCCGGGTGTGCTGATCCATGCCGGTCCCCGTATCGGTGATCTCGAACAGGACATAATCGCCCGGTCTCGGAATGAAGGGCTGGCCTCCCATGTTTTCGTGATTCGTATTCCTGGTTCTCAGGAAAAGATCACCTCCCCCCTGCATGGCATCGGCCGCATTCACATAGAGGTTCAGCAAGACTTGCTCCATCTGTCCCTGGTCCGCCTCGATGGTGAAGAGGTGATCATCAAGCTCCCGGTGAATTCTAATCTCTTTTCTGGTCCTTCCAAAGGCGTCTGAACTCTCTATAATGACCTGGTTTAAGTCGATGGGTTTGGCCTCGTATTTGCCCTTCCTTGCGTATCCAAGGAGTTGAGTGGTCAGTTTTGATGCTTTGGTGATCTGTTTTTCAATGTTCTTCAGTTTTTCGTAATCGGGGTGGGACGTGTCCATGTCATAGAGGATCAGGGAAACGTTCCCCATCATACCCATCATCAGGTTGTTGAAATCGTGGGCGATGCCGCCCGCCAGCGTCCCGATGGCCTCCACCTTCTGGGCCTGTACGAGTTGTGCCGCCGTTCTGATTCGATCCTCCTCAAGTTCTTTGATTTTGGTGATGTCGGTGGCGATCTGCAGGCGGACCAAACGGCCGTCCACCCACTTTATCGCACGATCATAGTTGATGTACCATTTGTCGGTTATGGGGTTCTTGTTTTCCCAGACACAAACACCCGCGGGGTTGCCCTCCGAGTCCAGCAATTGGTCGTTGGTGCAGTGGGCACAGGGTCCGGTTCCGTCGTGAAAAGCCTTCCAGCAGACCTGCCCCACCAGGTCCGATCTAAAGGCATCCTTCATGTGTTTGTTTATGAAGAGGATTTCATAGGTATCCATGTCCGCCACATAGATCGTTGCGTCGATCCCGTCCAAGACCGTCAGGAAGGTTTCATGCGAGGCCTTGAGTGCCTCTTCGACCCGTTTACGTTCAACGATGTCTCTGTTCAGGTCTTCAACGGTCTCTTTCAGTTTGGCGGTCATATCATTGAAGGCGGTGGCCAGATTTCCGATTTCATCATGGCTATTGACAAGAACCTTTTCTCCGAGGGTGCCCTTTCGAGTGGCATGGGTTGCCCTGGTCAAGGCTGTGATCGGGGAGAGGACGAAAATCCAGGTAATCAGAACGACAATGGCAAAGAGAATGAGGGTGGCTGCGATGGCGCCAATGATGAAATTCCTTTGAAATGCCGGCAGCATTTCGACAATATCATCATGGGAAATGACAATAGCGTAATACCAGTCCATGAGGTCGAGCCTGGAGGCAAAGAGATAGTAACGTTTCCCTTTATCCTTAAATTCTCGGATCATGATGTCATCAACGGAAGGGTTCGCTTCCACAATTTGAGAGATGACTTTTGTGATGGGCTTTGTTTCCAGCTCACTGAAGCGGAGTCTCGTTCCCATTTCCGCCGTCTTGAGAAGTCTTTCAAGATATTGAGGGTGGATCACGATGTTTTTCTGTCCGTCGAATATGAAACCGTATCCGTTCTTGTAAAATTTTTTGCTCAGGACATCTTTGTACAACGAATCCAGGATATAGTCATGGCCAACGATGCCAAGAAAGCCGTCATGGACGTAGATGGGGGTTATGAGGCTTATCATCCAGTGTTTCCAAATGGAATCATAATAGGGCGCTGTCCACCTGGCCTTACGATCCGGGCTGTGCTCCGGGTCCGCGGTGTAATAGAAGCTGTCTTTGGTGAAGTCATGATCGGGTTCTATTTCAAGTGCCCAGTCTTTCGGATAAATACGAATCAACTGCTGCCTGGTAATGAGGTACATGTTGAAAAAAAGGGTCTTCATCCCCTTGGCGTAATCATCAAACCGTCCGGAAGTAGCGATGATGATCTTCTTGATTTCGTAGTTCATTTGGGAGCGATTGGAGAGAAAGACCCCTGAGATGTCCTTGTCGTGAAAGGCCTTGAGATTGGTCCGTAGTGCCCCGTTGATCGTTTGATAGTTGTCTTCAAAGGTCGCGAGTTCTCTCAAAGAAGGCTCATGGTTCAGCCACTGGGCAATGGTGTCGGCAGACCGCCGCCCGTCGGTTTCCAGCCCTCTGAAGCGCTCCTCGATACCCGTCACTTGATCCCTCGTCAGGACGCTGACGGAATTCTCCATATTCTTGACGATCTGTTGTTCGAGAATCCGACCCGTGAGGATACCAATCAATACAAAAAAAAACAGAAACACCCCTGCAAAAATGCACATGAGTTTCCGTACCAGATTGAGTCTTATCCATTTATCTTTTAGGTAGTGTTTCATGTGCTAATACCTTCGGGGTCGCGAAAGCGGTTCAGTTCTTTACTACATCATCCTTGGCGTTCGAGGCAAGCGGTTAAACTTCGCGACCTCCACTCAAGCAGCCTCAAGGAGAATATTATTACAACATCCGGGAATTGATCTCATCCGTTCCATAGGTTAATCGGCAGGTTATCCCGGGACCTGCATCTCTTTTCGCGCCGGACCCCCTGCCCGGAACCTGTTTTTCTGCCTTGATGGGCCCAAAAGATTCATAAAGGGCTTGTTAAATACACAAAAATGCGTAAGCTATATTGATGATTTTTTTAGAGTCACCATCGCGCCCGTGGACGTGATTAAGAATTCCTGAGGACCGGTCTTTTTGCGGTTCTATCTGTATTTGATCCAGAGAGAAAAAATGGGAGATGATAAGATGAAAAAGAGATTTTGTTTTTTGCTGACGCTGCTTTTCATCCTGGTACTTTTCGGCTGCGCCCAAACCCAGGATGCGGCCAGGACAAAAACAGGCCAGGGAGCCGTTGTCGGTGCGGCGGCGGGAGCGCTGGCTGGGGCGATCATAGGGCACCAGTCGGGTCACCGGGGAACCGGGGCCGTGATAGGAGGCCTTGCCGGAGCCGCTGTCGGCGGCGGCATTGGATACAAGTTGGACCAGCGGGCCAAGGAATTGTCGCGGATAAAGGACGCCGAAGTGAGGCGGGAGCAGGACAGGTTGATTGTAACCATGGCGGAGGCCGTGCTTTTTGACGTAAATTCGGCAGCCCTAAAACCGGGAGCCAAGGACAAGCTCCTGCAGATGGCCGATATCATGGTGCGCTACCCCGATGACGATATCCTGGTGAAGGGCCACACCGATACCACGGGATCAGAGCAATACAATCAGGAACTCTCGGAGAGACGTGCAAAGGCAGTCAAGAATTTTCTCATCCTCAAGGGTGTTTCCGCCAGGCAGATCACTGCCATTGGATTTGGTGAGACCATGCCGATCGCCTCCAATGATACCAAGGAAGGCCGGCAGAAGAACAGGCGCGTCGAAATAGAGATAAAACCGCAACCCGGTTCGCCATCGTGACTCTTATGGACTGAGCAACGAAGCGGAGGAGGACCTGGAAGATTTAGATCATTTCCTTTACCATGTTGCCGACCTTGTGGGCGATGGCCAGGGACGCGGTCAGGCCCGGGCTGTCGATACCCAGTAAATGGATGAGGCCGGGCCGCATCTCATCACGTGTGATGACGAAATCGGGATGTCCTTTGAGTCTCGCCTGCAGACCAGACTGGTGCCACATGAGGTCATCTTTTTTCAACCACGGGAAGAAAGGGCGGACCGATTCGACGAAGACCTCGGGGGCCACGGATGGCTCTCCCGACGGCTCCCTGTTTTCGGCAGGAATCAGTTTGGGGCCGATGGTTACGGTCGATCCCAGGGTGGGAGGATAATCCAGGTTTTCAAATGTGGGCGTCAAATGAACACCCACCGTGAAATGGCGGCCGTTCGGGGTAACCACGGCAGTGGGCGTAGGGTAGATATTCATCCCCGCAAGACGCAATTCAGATCGCTTATGTCCGTAAAACTTGTAGGATTCTCCCCTCACGGGATCCAGTTCAAAAGGAGAGCGGGGATTGACGGACCTGGCCAGCGTGTCCGCATCAATGCCGCTTGCATTGATCACCACTTCCGCCTTGACCTGATCCCTCTTTCCGTCCGGATATCGGATGTCCAATCGAATGCGATCACCATCGACCTCCATACCGGTGACGACGGTCCCGGTCAAAAACTGCACACCGTCTTGAGAGGCCAGGGTTTGAAGGCGATAGACAAGGGAAACGGGATCGATGATGCCGGCGGAGGGTACCAGAAGAGCGGATGCGGCCTTGATGTTGGGCTCCATCTCCGTCACTTTCTGACCTGGTATCTTTTCCAGGCCCGGGACACGGTTTTTCCGCCCCTGCTCCAGATAGGAATCCAGGACCTCATCCTCTTTTTTGTTGGCGGCAACCAGGAGTTTCCCGGTATTCAGGGCCGGCACTCTGTAAAGCGCGCAGAAATCATAGAGCATGCGGTTGCCCTCGACGCAAAGGGCGGCTTTCAGGGGGCGTGTCTTTTGATCGTAATAGATGCCGGAATGGATGACTCCGGAGTTGCGGGTGGACTGGTTCTCACCGGTCGTGATTCCAGGGTTCTTTTCAAAGAGGAAAATACCTTCATGGGTCTTTGAAAGCTCCCAGGCGACGGCACACCCCACCACGCCGCCGCCAATAATCGCTATGGGGATATCGTTGGACATTTAAGCTCCTTAATCTCCTGTGCTCTTTATTTGAGACTCTCCCCTGCTGCAAAAAAATCCTTGAATGCTCGAATCGCCAATGTGATGTCGTCCCGGTCCACATCCAGATGGGTTACCAACCGAACCCGCTTCCCGCCCGTGATCAGGATGTCCCTTCTGCTAAGATAAGCTGGGAGTACGGCTGCCTGCGCCTTGGGCGGTTCAATAAAGACCATGTTGGTCTGTGCGTCTGAATACTCAACGTTCAGGCCTTCGATCCCGGATAAACCTTCCGCCAGCAGGGCGGCGTTCCTGTGATCCTCCTCCAGCCTCTTCACGTTATTTTTCAGGGCATAGATTCCTGCAGCCGCAAGGACCCCCGCCTGCCTCATCCCGCCGCCGAGGACTTTCCGCCAGCGACGGGCCTTCTTTATGGTTTCGCTGGTTGAGCAAAGCACGGATCCCACCGGTGCCCCGAGGCCTTTGGACAGACAGACCGATACGGAGTCAAAGTGGTGTGTGATCTCCTGGACGGGGACGGAGAGCTTTATGGCCGCGTTGAAGACACGGGCCCCGTCAAGATGCATTTTCAGATGGTGTTTGTGGACAAACTCGCCTGCTCTTGAAAGGTAACCCAAGGGCAATGCCCGTCCGGCCTGCGTATTTTCCAGGCAGAAGAGTCGGGTATGGGCGAAGTGAAAATTGTCCGGTTTGATGACCTCGGCGGCCTTTTCAAGGTCCAGGGTCCCATCGGCAGCGAAATCCAGGGGCTGGGGTTGGATGGAGCCGAAAATGGCGGCTCCGCCGCCTTCATATCTGTAGGTGTGGGCCAGTTGTCCTACGATATATTCATCTCCCCTTTCACAGTGGGACAGGAGAGCCAGCAGGTTGCTCTGGGTCCCGCTGGTGGCAAAGATGGCCGCTTCCGTACCGATCATGTGAGCTGCGAGTTCCTCCAGACGATTGACCGTCGGGTCCTCGCCGTAGACGTCGTCGCCGAGGTCGGCCTCTGTCATGGCAGCCCGCATGGCCACCGTCGGCCTGGTAACGGTATCACTTCTCAGGTCAATGGTCTTTGCTTTCATGATGCAAAACTCTCGTCCATGATCTCCACTGGAGACAGGTCCCTGCTCTTGATCGCCTTGGCGGAGGCCTCCACCTCAGGGAGAACATTCTTGATGAAATACCTGGCGCCGGTGATCTTGCCTGAGTAGAATGCGGCGTCTTTGCTCTCCTTGATGAACGCCTTCCATTGGGCCCGGTCCGATGGGTCCGCACCTTTCTCCCCGGCCAGGGAATCAAGTTTCTCTTTGGCCACCCCGGCCTCCCAGAGCAGGAGCCATCCCGAGATTACCTTGCCCATCATCATGAGGAAAGGATAGGCACTGCAGATGGGAATGAGAAAATTTCCCTCTCCCGCGCACCCGGCGAAGAAAAAACCCACCTCCCCGAGGGTGTTGACCGCTCCTTGGACATCGGCTGAAAGATCATCTAACCCGGGGTTGTCTTTGTACCTGGCGACCGTTGCATTCATCTCTCCAAGGAGCGCCGTGAATGAAGCCCCGTTCCTGCGGGGGAGCTTCCGGACCACCAGGTCCAGGGCCTGTATGCCGCTGGTGCCTTCATAGATGGAGGCGATCTTCTCGTCGCGCAGGATCTGCTCCACCGGGTAGTCCGCGCAATAGCCGTATCCTCCGTAGACCTGGATGGCCGTCTCCGTCACCCTGAAGCCGGTATCCGAATTGTAGGCCTTGCAGACGGGGGTCAGAATTTCCAGGATGCCCAGCCATTTCTCTTTTTCAGCCCCATTTTCTTCGCTCACCTCCCTGTCCGCGCAAAGTGCTGTGTAGTAGAGGAAGGCCCGCATGCTCTCCACGTTGGATTTCATCCAGAGGAGCATCCTGCGGACATCCGGGTGTTGTATAATGGGGACCCGTGGTGATAGTGGGTCCTTGAATTGGGTGATTGAAGAGCCCTGCAGCCTCTCTTTGGCGTACTGGAGCGCGTGCAGGTAGGCCAGGGAGGCGCTGGACTCCCCCTGGAGCCCCACTGCGATGCGTGCCTCGTTCATCATCTGGAACATGACCTTCATGCCCTTCCCCTCTTGCCCAAGGAGTTCCGCGTAGCAATCCCCGTTGTCCCCGAAGTTCAAAAGGCAGGTGGCACTGCCGTGAATCCCCATCTTTTCTTCGATCTTGGCCACCTCGAAGTCATTGCGCCTGCCCAGGCTTCCGTCATCATTGACCAGGTACTTGGGCACGAGAAATATGGAAATGCCCTCTGTGCCGGGAAGGTCCCCTTCTATGCGGGCGAGCACGGGGTGGATGATGTTCTCGGTGAGGTCATGGTCCCCGGCGGTAATAAAGATCTTTGTCCCCTGGATCCTGTAGGTACCGTCCGGCATTCGCACTGCCTTTGTGCTCAGGTTGCCCACATCGGACCCGGCGTTGGGCTCGGTGAGACACATGGTTCCCGCCCATTTGCCGGCGAACATTTTTTCAAGGTATCTTTCTTTCTGCTCCTCCGTCCCGTAGGTTTCAATGAGGTGGGCGGCCATTTCGCTGAGGCCCGGGTAACAGAGAAAGGAAAAATTGTGGACAAACCAGTCCTTTGCAGCCACCGACATCACATAGGGAAGACCCTGCCCGCCCGCCTCCTGGGAATAGCTCATGCCGACCCAGCCCCCTTCGGAGTAGAGCCTGTAACACCTGTGAAAGGACTTCGGGACAAACACCTGCCCCTCTTCAAGCCGGCATCCTTCCCGGTCCCCTTCAACCAGCGTCGGGAAGATCTCGTTGACGGCGAACTTTTGGGCCTCTGTAAGGATCATGCCGAACAGGTCTCTGGAAAATTCCTGAAACATGGGCTTTTCGCAGAGCCGTTCCACCCCGAGCATTTCAAAGAGCAGGAATTCCTGGTCCCGTTCATCCAGGATTAAATTGGCCATTGCGTACCTCCTTAATCACCTGCTGCCAAAGTTGTTCAGATGGACTTTATCATAGGGAAGGGTTTCCTTTTCGTGGGGTGCCTTTTCCTCGTCCGGGTATCCCACGGCGATCATGGAAAGGACCTTCAGGTCGGAAGGCAACCCCAGGACCTCGGCGATGAAGCCTTCGGCCGGTTCAGTCCCCTGGTGCATCCTCTCACGGATCTGGATCCAGCAACTCCCGAGATCCAATGAAGCGGCCGCCAGATGGATAATAATAGAGGCGATGGAGGCATCCTCCACCCAGATGTCGGATTTTTTGGGGTCGGCACAGACCACGATCCCCAAAGGGGCCCCCTTGATGAACATGGAACCGTGTTCCTTGGCCCGGCCGAGCTTCTGAAGGATGTCCTGGTCCGTCACCACGACAAATTCCCAGGGGGTTCGCCCGATGGATGACGGAGCCCGCAACGCGGCCTCGATCAGCTTGTCAATCTTTTCAGGCTCGACCTTCTTGTCCTGGTACTTGCGGATACTTCTTCTTTTCTCCAACAGAGATAACAACATGACATCACTCCTTTTATTGTTACTGATTATTGTTAATGAGGCCTTTTCCAATTCACTCGGCATGGAATCAGGCCAGCTTCTTGTACTGCTTGAATAAGAGCAAACCTCCCCAGACAAATGAAACGATGAATACGAGCGTGCCCATGACGACGGCCATTTTTGCCAGGAAATGATCATACCTGAGAAGTCCCATTTCCGCCAGGATGAATTCCCAATCGTGAAAACCGTAGGGAGATGAATGGCCCACATTCCCCCCGAGAAGAGGCAGGGTGAGTGACCTGGCGTCGTTGATATAGGGTGCCAGATCGAAAAGATTTTCTCCAAACCACCAGAGTGAGACGGAGGCACCGAAAGGATCCCGCGTCTGGATCAGCAGAACGCCAAGGCAAACCAATGGCATCAGGAGCTGTCCAAGGCTCCCTCCCAGAGAAGTCATAAATCGACCAAATGGACGAAAGATAATGTGCCCGAACTCGTGAAAAGGCAGGTTCACGAAGTGCATGAGAGATCTGCCCACCTTATTGCTTTCAATGGGTGCAATGACAAAGGTTATCCCCCAGACGAGGATAATGAGGAATGTAATGATCCTGCCGGCGAAATAGAGCCGGTTGACAGGTGATCGCGTGAAAAAGAGCAGGCTGAAGAGGTTGGTTGCCGATTGATCCGCAGTTTCAGAAATGTCTTCCCCTGTGGTTTCTGAAGTCTTGGAATGGCTTTTCTTCGCCCTCTTGTATTTTTCGAAGAGGAGTCCGCAGCGTACACATTCCGTGTTGGCGGCGTCTTGCTCGAATTTGCATTTGGGACAGTGCAGGGTGTCCTGTTCCATAATGGTTTTCAACGTTCCTCAAGATATCCGATAGTATTTCAGGATCGCCCATTCAAACAGCTTGGAGGGCAGTATCCTTTTTAGACCAACCGCAGTCGATTGGGTTCCATAGGAACGCATCATACAACAATCAATCGTGGGGTCAAGCCCCTGTAGGGATCTGAAAACATGGTGGGAAATTCTTCACAGCTCAGCTTTAAAAGCGGAAGTGCGAGGAAGGTGAGTGGCAACCGGAACAAGAAAATAAAACACGGGGGACAGACCTCGTTAGAGAAGGTGACGTTGGAGGGGCAATTGGTAATGATTGGAGCGTGCAATCGTTTCGCCTCGCTTAGCGGCATACCCAACTCCGGGCACACTCATTCCCAAGCGCCCGGCCAACTCCGTCAAAGACAATCCCAGACCGTTTACCGCCCAATAGCAGAGCAGACTTCTGGCCAGGACCTTCTTTTTCTGTTTTCCCTTTGAGACGATTTCATCGGGTTGCATACGGAATATCCGGCCGATGCCTTCGATCAGACGATTCAGATCATAACCCTGCCGGAGCAAATTATTGTGATGTTCATGCCGTTTTGCCGCTCGGGGAAAAATCTCATCTGCAAATCCCGAGTCTCCAAGGATCCTTTCATCCGTCTTGACTTGGCCTTCCCACTTGGGTCGGGACGCCTGAAGCGGTGACCGGTCACCCAGATTGCGAAGCAGTCCAAATCCAATCAAATCGGTTGGTAGATTCCGATTGAGGCCTGCTTCGACATATGAAAAATAGGCCTCCCGGGCGGTTTTTCGGGTGCTTCCAAAACGGTCAAGAACAAAGTCCATGTGCTGCCACCGCCCCTGGACCGTGCCCATCAATATGCCATGCCCGCTGTAATGATAGTTCTCGAGTTCTTGTAGACCGGAAACAAGCCCCGACCAGAGCGGAGTGAGGTGGATGTACCGAACCAACTCTCTCAGGTAGACATCCTCCTGGAAGACAATGGACTTATAGCGATTCCGAAAAAGCCGGCCCCGACGTCCGTGACGGTGATTGAACGAAACAACATAGCCGGTGAGCAATCTCATCATGAGAGTGGGCAGGGGGGTGAGACTACCCGACTTGAACAGAAAATGGGCATGGCTGGGAAGTAGTGCCCATGCATAACACAAGGTCCCGGTTTCTGAGAGTAGTGCAGAGAGGCGATTCAGGAAGTTTTCACGATCATCGTTGTCCGTGAAGACCTCCTGGTCTTCTATCCCCCGGATCAAGACGTGGTGCAGGAGGCCGGGGGCATCTAATCGCGCTGACCTGGGCATGCCTCTACATGTAGGTCATTTTTTCTACAGTGTCAACCGGTATTTTAAGGCTGTCCCAATTTGCTCGGAGAGCAACCCGGCTTAACCGGATGATGTTTGCGCATATGATGGGCGCAAGGACTCCTCGCTGATCTTGAATCTTTCCTGGATTCTCTGGAGCGAAACGATCCTTCCTTTACGTGAAGAAGGTGTCAGGAAGGACTTGAGTTTGGCCTCCAGAACCCGCGGATTCAGTTCTGTCGCGATGGCAATAATGCCCTCCATGATGATTTTCTGTAAGAGGAGTTCCTGGCTTGTTCTGTCCGCGATTTTTGTCTCAAAAGGGCGAAACAAAAAGTTGGAAAGAATGATACCATAAAGGGTTGAGGTGAGAGCGATGGGGATCGTGGCCAGAATATTGGCTGTATTGGCTGCACCCGCTATCATACCGATGAGCCCGATAATACTGCCCACGATCCCAAAGGACGGACACAGTTCAGCCATGGTTCTCAAAACCCGTTCTGATTCAGAGCGCCGCAATTTGAAAAAATACATTTCGGTGCAGAGAATTTCCCTGATCTGATCTCTTTGATACCCGTCGACCAGTAGTCCAAGTGACCGGCGCAGAAATAGAAGTGACGTCTCTCCCTCATCCTCTTCCAGGGAAAGGACACCCCTCATCTTGCTCTTGACTGATAGATCGACCAGGATTTCGACAATTTCATCAGGTGCTTTAACGGATTTGCGGTAGGAACTCTTTAAAATCTTGCAGACGATCATGAGACGCTTGCCGGAAAAACCGATCAGGGTGGCCCCAAACGTACCGCCCGCCACAATAAGGAATCCTATGAGATTGAAATACAAGCCAAGGTTCCCCGCCATTAGAAACCCCAATGCAAAAAGGATGATGCAAATGAAAACAGCCAGCTTGGTGTTGTTTTCCATCCATTTTTGTCTAATCATGTCCTTGCTCTCCTTAATGCTGTCAGTCAAAGAAGTTCTTATAATCCGGTCTTGTTTTCCACATAGGTTTTGGACCTATCAAGACCGGCCACAGGTTGCGCTTTGGTGATCATTATCTCAACGCGTCGATTTACAGCTCGATTTTCATCAGAGGTATTGGATCGGAGAGGATGGGTATCAGCGTAACCGCTTACACAGAATCTCTCCGCAGGGATATGCATTTGTTCTATAAGAAATCTGGCGACCGCGGATGCTCGTGCTGTGGAAAGCTCCCAATTACTCGGAAAATGTTCAGTGTGAATAGGGATATCATCCGTATGCCCGGCCAGATTCACAAGATATGGAGTCCTTCGAAGAATTGTCGCTACCTGTGTAAGGGCCTCGACAGCTCCGGGCCTCAAATCGGCGTTTCCCGTGTCAAAGAGCAAATCACTGGTCAAGAGAATCTTGACCGCTTTGTCCGGGATGAGTTCCACGGAGGCGAGCCTCTCCATGCCGTCTATTAGGAAGGCGTTTCTGCTCAGATCATAAATTTGTGCAATGCTGGAAACACTTTCACTATCTGCGGATGAAATAACTTGGTTCTTAGAGGAGGCATAGACATACATGACGGCGAAAAGAATAAACATGGTCATCATCAAATCAGACCATGGGACATGCCATTCGGACCCACGCCGCACTTCTTTCTGATGAAATATCTGTTCAAAGGATGAGGAGTGAAATCGCTCCCCCGCTTCTGCCTCGACAATACCTTCGTACGGTCCTTCAAACGGATTTGTTTCCAGATAGTCCCAATTCATGAATCACCCATCGGTGTGCAACATTCTCAGATCCAAAAAAAATAACTGTTTGAAAGTAATGAAACGTAAGCAATGAACCCCTTCACATGCGTGCATCATGCCAATGGTTAGTATGGCATGCAACATATTGAATTATATAATGGATTTCCTATGCTAGGAAAGGCTGCTGAATCAGTCTGGGAATTATTTTCCCGGAAACTTGACGGAGTTGGGAAAGATTTGCTCTATTAAGGCCTCAAGAGCCACCAGATGGGCCGGTAATTCACTATATGGAGGAGAAAACAACGCGGATGGTTCTGTCAGTTATCTGAATGCCAGATAGGACGCCACCCCACATTCTCAACGTCAGGCTTCAGGATTCCGCCTAAGGAATTGTTCGCGGGACAAATCTTCAACCCCATTTAAAGGGCAGGCGAAATTCATACATTGAGAACAAAAAAATCTCTTCAAGGTCATAAAAAACCCGGCAACAGTGATTGAATAGGTGACAAGCAGGAATAACTGAAAGAGCATGATGAGAAAAAACAGAGGATAACCCCATATAATTACAAAACCGCCAAAAAAAACAATTTTTTCCACAAGCGTCATTGGTCCGGGGCGATATTTCCATAACTTAGGAGCACCATAATTTGCCCAGCACTTCAGAGAACTTCCCGGTTCAGCGTAATGTGGACAATGAGAGCACATCACCCGTATTTCCACAAATCCGAAATACGCAACGATAATGACCAGCCACGGAACCAATAACCAGCCGCTCATGTGATAAATACCGGCTCCGCCCAATAGAAAAGAAGGAAATGCAATCAAGAGGAAATGAAACAGATCTCGGGGCCTGAAATGACAGTGCAGGGTTTGGCCGACGGGACATTCATCGCATGTCTCGCAACGACACGTGGCGATAGGTTTATCAGGGTCAAGGGACAACATGGCACCCTCATCTCATTTCCAATAGCCATTTGAGCCAAAAGATATCGCTCTCAGCCACACTTGATATTATCACTATTACAGGCTTTGGGATAAAATAACCAGGATTTATATTCCAACGTTGCCGGTCAGGTTGCCCCCAGAGAACAAAAAGTGCGGGTCAAGTCTCCTTTTGAGACTCTTTGCCGTGTACCTCCACTGCGCTGGAAGCTCTATGGGACAGCAGGCAAGATTGTATTCCTTAGTCGGTCTGTCTATTTGAAAGTGAGTCATCGTCTGCAAAAGCTCATTTCAAGGGTGCGACTGAGGAGTTGGGAGTTTGCACGAACATAACGCTATCGATCTGAGATGTGAGCCAAATGGAACCATAAGGGCCGAGGTATGCCTGGGTTCAATGAGGAATGGCAATCATTGAATAGGCCGGGCACACCACACTTCAAATAGCCCCCGGATAAGCCCTACGGGACTCCCGGAGGAGATTTTTCGCCGTCAAAACGCGCAAACTACCAACTCACACAAAACCAATCGCGGATCTTGGGCTTAGGGAACGGGGTTGACAGGTAAAAGAACAGGTTATTATAAAGATAAATAACCTACCAATATCCCTACCAAAAACAGGCTTTGTTACGTATAGTATTATCAATTCCTTACCCTAACCCTCACGGAAAGGCGAATGCATACCAGATGAATGTGCTCCAAATTGTCTTTGCAGTTGTTGCGTATAATCCTTCTCGTT
>JBAPTR010000041.1:0-2228 GCA_049282265.1 Desulfatiglandaceae bacterium
CTAGTGTAGTGTCTCCATGGTAGCTTTACAACGGTTGATTTTCTCTAAGATCTGGTCGGCCTTCTTGGTCCATACGAAAGGCTTGGGGTTTTGATTGTTCAAACGAACATATTCTTCTATCGCAGCAATGAGCTCGGGGACACTATGAAATACTCCACGACGGATTCTTCTGCGTGTGATCTCTCCGAACCATCGTTCGATGAGGTTCAACCAAGAACTGCTGGTCGGGGTGAAGTGGAGATGAAATCGCTTGTGTTTTTCCAACCACTTCGTGACATTGGGGTGTTTGTGGGTCCCGTAGTTGTCCACAATCAGATGCAGATCTGTCCTACCAGGAGTCTCCCGATCAATCTTGCGCAAAAACTTCAAGAACTCCTCATGACGATGACGAGGATAACAGGTCCCTATCACCGTTCCATCCAGTACATTCAGAGCCGCAAAAAGACAGGTTGTCCCGTTGCGTTTGTAGTCATGCGTCATCGTCCCACAGCGTCCCTTTTTCATCGGCAGACCAGGTTGAGTTCGATCCAAAGCCTGTATTTGGGACTTCTCGTCTACACACAGCACAAGAGCCTTGTCCGGAGGGTTGAGATAAAGCCCAACCACATCGATCAACTTCTCGACAAACTGCTTGTCCTTAGAGAGTTTGAAAGTCTTGACGCGATGGGGTTTCAGACCATGCGCATCCCAGATCCGGGCCACCGTGGCAGGACTTACCCCTTGGGCCTTGGCCATCGTCCTGACAGACCATTGCGTCGCCCCAGCGGGTTTGGTGTGCAGCGTCGCCTGCACTATCGTATGAACCTTCTCAGCGCTCAGTCTCCTTTTGCTCGGCCCTTTGGGAGCTTCCTCGGACAAGCCCAAAATCCCTTGCTCTTCAAAACGCTTCCTCCAAAGCATGACTGTCGGACGGGAAGTTTGCAGCTTCTTAGCCACAGAATGAGTGGCCATCCCTTCCGACGCAAGCAGGCAAATCCGAGCACGCAAGCCCACCGTTTGAGGCGTCCTTCTGGCTCGAACCCACGCCTCAAGGGTCTTCTTTTGCTCCGGGGTCATCAGCAATGCATCTGTTGGCTTCCACATGAAACCTACTATGGCACAAAAAGAGTTCATTGTAAAGATATTATTGATACACTACACTAGCAGGTTGAAAACAGAAAATCACGCATAACTTACTATTTTCACGTAATAATCAGTCAATATTGTCCAGATATTTTCCCTTTAAGGAGATACTTGGCCTGGACATCTTACAGATTTCTGTAGAATGTGGAGGGGGTATGGAATGGACACCACGCACAAATCCTGTCATCTCTACACTTGGAACAGACCTCTCCCGGTCTTATCTCTGCCATCTTCATGGCCGTCATTCCGATAAGCATCTCCAGTGTCTTAGACATGGGTTTTCCTCTGAACCAGGCCAATCTCCGCAGTGTCGCACTTCCTGATTGTGATAGTTCTGGTGTGTATGCCATTTTGTTTTGCCTCCTTCCTGTTGGTGGATTCTTGACAGACCTGTCCAGTTCTCGAATTATTCGAGATTGATTAGTGATTTCTTGGATGGTTATTTTAAGTCGCACAGGAAGGAAGAACAACGTTTACCCCCCCCTAGCCCTATAATGATATTTGGCGGGAGGCATGTATTCCTACCCCATGTTAGGGTGGTATTTCCACGCGCGGTCCGATTTCAACATTCTTAACAACGGTAGGGTGAAAAATAATCGGCAGTATTGTTGGACGGGGTGACCACGGTAGTTTATTTGGAAAGAATAAGTTTAGGGATGGGGAGAGGAAAACTACTGAAGCAGAGCCAGGAAGAGACCAAAATTCGAGGAAAAGTGGCTCACTTTTCTTGCCCATGGCCAGATTCTTTCATTTTATTCTGACTCGGAGCTTAACACATTGTCCAGTTTTTGGGGAGCATCGCCCTTTGCGCATACCCACGAGAACGCCGTGGAGGGCGGCTAATAGTTGAAACCGGCTAGGGGTTGGTCAAAGAAGCGCTTCCTCCATTTGGAGACGATCTGTCGAGGCAACTCAAGTCCTTGACCAGTTCCCGTGCTTGAAAGCCTCTCGGTATCAAGGAGGAGGATTTTGGTCCACATAAGGAATTGGTTGCCGCTTCCCAAGCCGATGTTGAAAAGGCGCCTTGAGGGTGGCGCAATGCTCTCACTAAGTGCATGGCCTACCGAAGCGACCCCTGATCAATCGCATTCCGGTGTTCTGCGCCT
>JBAPTR010000042.1:0-2261 GCA_049282265.1 Desulfatiglandaceae bacterium
TTCCATAATCGAGGAGAAGTTAAAGAAAGTTTTTGATTCTATAGGGTAAGGAGGTAAAGGAGATGGGACTGAAAAGAATATTCTTTATATTTATGGTGCTTGCACCCCTAACATTTTTTGCTTGCACACAAGGTCCTTATAATAGCCCTATGGGCAACTGGGGCCATATGATGGGATACGGTTATGGTGGAGGATTTATGTGGTTAATAATACTTCTGGCTTTGGTAGGTATTGGGATTTATTTCTTGGTTCAGGCTTCAAAATCAAAAGGTTCCGCTGGTTCGACCCCGGAAACGCCTTTAGATATCCTGAAGAAACGTTATGCAAAAGGTGAAATCGAGAAAGAGGAATTTGACCGGAAGAAAAAGGACTTGGAATCATAAAGGACTATTCAACTTGAAACAGCGTTATGCCTTGCTTCCTGACAGCAAACATGCGTTATCAAGGGTGAACCTCAGGAGAGGGCAAACCTGTGTGGATTTAATAATTTGTTGTTTTGTTGAAGATCTTCCTCAAATTGTGATATGATGCCGGAAAACTGGCACAATCGCATCAACCTTTTCGCAAGTATTTTCTCATTCGAAGGCGGGCCGCTTTTCTTGAAAATTGATTGTCAATTTTGCAGCCCATCGCTGTGTGGCAGAGAAAAATAATGTGACCTTTTGGTCTTGCGGGTAACAACCTTATGGGACATCGAAAAACACCTAATATATTGATTGCATTGCTTCTGCTCTTGGGTGTTTTTACAAACAGCGCATTGGCCGAGGTCTGTTTCTGCGGACAGGCCTGCGTGCATGGTCTTCAACCTACCACAAAAATAAAGGCAAACTTCCTGTTTCATATGCGTTGCTCAGGTACTTCGTGTAAGAGTTGTCAGTTGGAAAAGGGTCAAACGGTTAAAGCAGCCAACTCCAGACACCAGCCGCTTAATGTGAAAATCCTCGATAATGCACTCATCGTGTCCCCTCTCCTCGTTTATCCTCCCACTCATCATATCCTCAAGAATTTTTGTTCTTTTTATGACCGCGGAGCAATCGCATCGCCACCTATCTACCTGCAAAACCTATCTATTCTTTGTTAATCTCTTAAGCATATCTGCCCACTCTAATAAGAAATTATTCTGTTAAGTTCAGACTGCATTCATACAAAATAAAGAATGGATGCGGTTGATAAGGATTTGGAACCATTTGGTTCGAGAAACCCATCTTAGGAAAGGGATACGACATGGACAGGATACAAATACATAAGTGGATTTTGTTTTTGTTGACATTTCTAGTGACAGCAAATGGGGTCTTTTATCCCGCCTTTGCTGATCATGATGATCACAAAGAAAGGCGGAGATATCAGAAAAGGGAACGAAGGCACTCTGAACATAATGGTAAACGCAATCTGGCAATCGTGAATAATGCAATGTACATGGAAAATTGCGGGGCTTGTCATTTCGCATACCAGCCTGGATTATTACCCTCAGGATCGTGGGGAAAGATTCTTAATAACCTTGCCGACCATTTTGGTGAGGACATAGATCTTGATGACGAATCAAGAAAGATAATTGCTGAATATCTTAAGGCGAATGCTGCAGATTATTCTCCTGCGAAACTATCTGCTAAGATAATGAAAAAGATAGGGAATCAAACACCGTTAAGAATAACCCAGATTCCCTATATTCAGAGAGAACACCATGAACTTCAGCCAAGTGTGTTTAAACGAAAATCCATCGGTTCACTATCCAACTGCTTGGCCTGCCACACAACTGCTGAAAATGGGATCTATGACGACGATAATGTTACGATTCCCAGGTAAACAGGACACGGAAATACATTAGACGACCAAACCGGCTCGGGCAGGGGAGATATTGTGTAAATGAAAATTTACAAATTGGGCGAGTACAAAATCATTGAATCCGACATGGGTGAATTGAGATGGGAGGCTCATTTTGGGTTTGCTACGCTCCAGGAGGGAAGGTGCTTCAGGAAAGGGACGATTCTGTTCATCGGTCCAGCAGAAAATGATCGGGCTGGATTCTTAAAAGGAGATTTTTTTGATCATATCAAGCCATTCCCGGCGTGGTCGGAAACGAAGTACTGTTGCAGGGGTCTGGACATATATCATTGCAAGACATGCAAGAGAGTTACGAAACAAGAAATGCTGTTGTGGATGCTCGGCCCGGGTACCGACGGGGGAGACAGCTTCTGTTCGGAAGGACCTCGTCAGCGTTTGGCCAAGATCTCCACCAGGGGGGAAGCAGGAGATGTTGCTTT
>JBAPTR010000043.1:0-1767 GCA_049282265.1 Desulfatiglandaceae bacterium
TACAAGAGCATCGTGAAAATCGGCGTTGCTTCCCCTTTCTACGAACTCGCATTGTATAAACTGGGTTGGACGTTCTACAAGCAGGAGCTCTATGAAGCGACCCTGGATCCATTCATTGCGCTGCTGGATTACAAGGTGTCCAAGGGATACGATTTCGCACAGACCAAAGACGAGCAGGAGCGCAAGCGCACCGAAGACACTTTCCGCGTCATCAGTTTGAGCTTTTCAAACCTCGGCGGCGCCAATTCCGTGGTGGAATACTTCTCACGCCATGGCAAGCGCAGTTATGAAGACGACATCTACAGCAACCTCGGTGAATTCTACTTTGACAAGCGCCGTTATGCCGACGCCAGTGCAACTTACAATGCTTTCGTTAGCCGCAACCCGTTTCACAAGAAAGCGCCGGGCTTCCAAATGCGGGTGATTGAAATTCAATCCGCCGCCGGATTTCCCAGTCTGGTGCTTGATGCCAAAAAGAAATTCGCCGAGACTTACGCCCTCAACGCCGAGTATTGGAAGTATTTTGATCCGAAGGATCGTCCGGATGTTCTGGGTTATCTGAAAACCAACCTGACCGACCTGGCGAATTATTATCACGCATGTTACCAGGATCCGAAACAAGCCAAAAAGAAGCAGGCAAGTTTCAAAGAGGCGCTGCACTGGTATCGGGAGTTTTTAGCCTCTTTCTCCAAGGACGCCCAATCACCGGCCATCAACTATCAACTGGCGGATCTGCTGGTGGAAAACCATGCGTTCGGCGAAGCCGCCGTGGAATTCGAAAAGACCGCGTACGATTACCCGACGAACGAAAAATCCTCCCGGGCCGGTTACGCCGCGGTTGCTGCATATCGGGAGCAACTGCGCGCCGCCGCGCCCGAGGACAAGGATGAGGTCAGACGAGAGGCCATCCGCAGCTCGCTGAAGTTTGCCGATACCTTCCCAAAACACGAGAAAGCGGCCATCGTCCTCGGGGCGGCCGCGGACGATCTTTACGACATGAAGGCATATGACCGGGCACTGGTTGTCGCGAACAAGCTCCTTGAGGTATTTTCCGACACCGATGTTGATGTCATTCGATCCGCCTGGCTGGTTATCGGGCATTCTTCTTACGAGCTTAAGCACTACAGTGACGCCGAGACCGGTTATCTGAAGGCGTTGGCACTGCTTCCTGCAAAAGATAAGACGCGCAAGGACTTGGTCGACAATCTCGCGGCATCGATTTACAAACAGGGTGAACAGGCCAATGCCGCCCATGATTATCGTGCTGCGGCGGACCACTTCCTGCGGGTGGGCCGCATGGCACCGACCTCAAAAATCAGACCGACAGCCGAATATGACGCGGCTGCAGCCCTGATAAAGCTCAAGGACTGGGATCAGGCCGCCAAGGTATTGGTGGGATTCCGAAAGAATTTCCCCGGGCACCCGTTGCAGCCCGAGGTGACCAAGAAGATCGCCTATGTTTACAAGGAAAACAATCAGCTTTCCCTGGCGGCCGATGAATATGAACGCATCGAAAAAGAATCCAAAGACGATGAAATCAGACGGGAATCGCTTCTGATTGCGGCGGATTTGCACGAAAAGTCCGGTGACAGCGGCCGTGCGCTGGCGGTTTATCGGCGTTATGTGGATTATTTTCCGCAACCGGTGGACATTAACCTGGAGACCCGCAACAAAATCGCCGGGATCCTGAAGACGCAAAATGATCGGAAATCCTATTTGAAGGAACTTGAGCAGATCGTTGCCATCGATGCCTCCGCAGGCAGCGCC
>JBAPTR010000044.1:0-1617 GCA_049282265.1 Desulfatiglandaceae bacterium
GCGTTACCAGGTCATCCCGGGACAGACTGTAGTAAGGAACCGTCCCCTCATTCCCGTAGGATATCTTCTCCCTCGGTTCTTCCACTGACACGAAACTGCATTTGCCGCACCTCCAGACTTCCCACGACTGGCTGATGGCATAATCCAAGCATGTCCGATAATGGGGACAGTACACATTCCTTCTTCCTCGTTTCCCTATGGGTCTCTTTCCAGTCTCCATTTTCAACCCTCCTTGAATCCCGTTGCTTTCAACACCCCGTTTGCATATCCAGCGCCGCTTTCACTTTCATTCAGCAAGTTACCAGCAGATTAGGCACGGCCTTAGTGGAGCCTGTGCGCCATAACACCGTTTTCCCCTCTTTGCTCAAGGAGATAGAGTATCTGCTCGAATGTGTGACCATCCAGGATGCCTTTTTCCCATCCAAGCTCTTCCAGCCTCCGGTTCACATCAGCCGCAGAGGACACTATTTCGTCGCTGACAATATTCAGCACGTCTCTGATAAGCCTTGGAATTTCAACGACGATCAACCCCTTGCCCGTCAACTTATGCAGGATAGAATCAATGATCTCTTCCATTTTGGCCCTCCACCCTCCGATTTTCTTGCAACGCATGAAATTAGGTAGACATTCACAGGTTCCTGGTTTAGGCCTGACCAACCCAAGGACCTGACCGCAGATCATCAGCACAAAAGGTTTTGGACCGTCTCTTTGAGATTTGACAAAGCAAACGGCTTGTGCATCACAACATCAAACGGGTCTTCCACCCCGACCCCTCCAAATCCGCCTCCCGTTATCAGGACCACAGGGATATGGGGTGCTCTCTCCTTGATATGAGAGGCAAAGGTCAATCCGTCCACCTCGGGCATATCCAGATCCGTAATCACGAGCTCGAATGCGCCATCGAGAAAGACGTGCATACCTTCCTTGCCGTTCTCCGCCGAACGTACCACATACCCAAAGTGCGTGAGGAACAGTGAAACGATATTTCGTATTTCTTTGTCATCGTCCACGAGCAGTATCCGATCTTTTTCCTTTTGAGGACACCCCATCACGCACCTCCATCAGCGCGGGTTGACTCTTTGGATCCCGAGCCTAGCCAAGTTTTCGCGAATCTTCTGCTTGAGTTGATCTATGTTCGGATCTTTGATCACATAGCCGTCTGCACGGGCCAGTCGGGGGTCGTCTACAAAACTATCGAAGGTGCTCATGATAAGGACCGGCAGAGAAGGGGCATACTTCTTGATTTCGTCCAGCAGGCCCCATCCTCCGAAACCTTGCATACAAAGCGCAAGGAGGACCAGGTCCGGGCTGGATTCCTTAATCGCGCTCATGTCGCAGTCGGCATCCCCCACACATGTAATATGGTGTCCCTCGGCTTCCATTTCGTTTTTGAGCACTTCACCAGGGAAAGGTTGATCATCAACAACCAGAATATTGGCCATGCTTTTCCTCCTGGAATGCGTTTTGAGACCGATCTTCCCGATCTTCGAACTCGAGAGTCTCTGCATCGATCACAATGTGAATCTCACATTCTGGAAAGTACCGGTTCAGCAGAAAGATCAGAAGCGGGGCCGGCTCAGCATGAACTGTTCTAATCACTATTTTCTCCAAGATCGT
>JBAPTR010000045.1:0-28362 GCA_049282265.1 Desulfatiglandaceae bacterium
TTATAAAACCGATTTCTCCCAGGGCGTCCCGGAATCTGAATCGTTGCGAAGGCCCGTCATGCTGATCCTTGGGGACGGGGACCAGTTCTTGAAAGGCATTGAGCCGGGACTGGATCAAGGAGGTGGACACAAATTTGAAAAAATGGTCCGATTCGGTCACCCCTATGGGCATGTACTCGATAAACCGGACATGGTATGGATACTTGAACGTGAGGCGTGCGAAATCCAGGAGTTCGTTGTCGTTGATGCCTCGCATAACTACCACGTTGACCTTGATGGGATCGAATTCCATTTGTCGGGCCATGTCAAGCCCTTCCCACACGTCTTGAAAGCCGTCAAATCCCGTGATTTCGCGAAATTTTCCCCGGTCGAGACTGTCCAGACTCACATTCAACCTCCGGACTCCTGCCGCCTTGATCCGTTCCAGCTTTTTCTTCAGAAATATCCCGTTGGTGGTGAGAGAAACGTCCTTGAGCCCTTCAAGGGCGGTCAGCCTGGAAAGGAAATCACAGACGCCTTTCCTCACCAGGGGCTCACCGCCGGTCAGGCGCACCTTGGTAATGCCGAGAGGGATGACAATTCCCATCAGGCGGAGGATTTCTTCATAAGAAAGAATCTCTTCATGGTGCAGCTTGGGCACGCAACGGTCCGGTTTGCAATAGATACAGGACAGGTTGCATCGGTCCGTGATGGATATGCGGAGGTAGTTGAGGTGGCGGTTATAAGTATCAACAAGATGGGGTCGTGGTGTTTTCATTTCATTCCTTTTTGAACTGGAAATATGGACACTAATTATATATAAACCGAGAGAAATGGTCAATGGGATTCGTCTTAAGGGGGGAGAAAAGAGATGTCAGATGAAATAATGGTGGATATGCATTCGGGTCTTGCGGTGATAACCCTGTCCCGGCCAAAGGCTTTTAACGCCTTTGACTTGGCGACGATAGGCCGTCTGGCGGAGATCCTGGTCAGGATGGCCCTGGATCCGGAGGTGACGGGGATAGCCTTCACCGGGCAGGGGAAGGCCTTTTGCGCGGGGGGAGATTTGAGGTGGCTCTCCGGATACGAGGGTGAGCCGGATGCGGCCTTTCATGAGCTTGCGGCACGCTACCACCAGGCCATCCTGGAAATAAAGAGAATGCCCAAGCCCGTGGTAGCCGCGATCAACGGTCTCGCGGCAGGCGGAGGATTTTCTCTGGCCCTTGCCTGCGATTTCAGGGTCATGGAAGAATCGGCCGTTTTGAAACAGGGCTACACCAGCAACGGGTTGAGTATCGATGGAGGGGGGACCTATTCCCTGCCGAGGCTGGTGGGATTGGCGAGGGCCCTGGAAATCGCGGCCTTTGACAAGGCCATATCAGCAGAACAGGCCGGTTCCTGGGGCCTGGTGACCGAGGTGGTGAAAGACGGGAAAAGCCTGGATCGCGCCCTTGAATTACTGGAAGAACTGAGGAAGATGCCGTTGAGTTCTTTTGCGGCCTCCAAAAAACTCTTGGTTGACTCTTTTGATACGCCGTTGGAACAAACACTGGAAAAGGAACGCGACGCGCTGGCCCGATGCGCAATCCATCCAAACGGGCGGGAAGGGGTGGCCGCATTTCTTGAAAAAAGGAAACCGGTGTATAGATAGGTAGCTTTTTGACTGGATGAACCAGGGGTATTATCCCTGGTCGTAGCGGCTGAACTGCATGGTAAAGGTGCCTCTGCCCTGTGAAAGGGATCGAAGCGCCGTGGAGTAGCCGAACATCCTGGAGAGGGGAACATTGGCAGTGATTATCTGAATGAGGCCCTTGCTGGTAATTTGTTCAATCTTCCCCTTCCTGGCGTTGAGATCCCCGATCACTTCTCCCATGAATTCTTCGGGCACGATGATCTCGGCTGCCATGATGGGTTCCAGGAGGAGGGGGTCCGCCTCTTCGCAGGCCTTTTTAAAGGCCATGGCCGCGGCTACTTTGAAGGCCATGATGTCCGAAAGGGATTCCTTGATTTGCACATCGAGAAGCGTTGTCTGAATATCGACAACCGGGTATCCCATCATGACGCCACTGCTTTCCGATTCGGTTACGCCCTCCCGGACGGCCTGGAGGGATTCCTCTGTAAGATCGGGGTTCTTGCACTGATTGACAAACTGGTTGGCGCTTCCCCGGGGCAGGGGAGCCACCTTGATCAGTACCCCCGCAAAATGCTGCTGCCCTCCGAGTTCCCTCTGGAAAACCTCTTCATGGGAGACGGCCTTTCCGACGGTCTCCCTGTGAACCACCTGAGGTTTGCCCTGGTTTGTGTCCACCGAAAACTCTCTTTTCATACGTCCCACGAGGATTTCCAGGTGTAGCTCTCCCATCCCGGAAATGACGGTCTGACCGGTCTCTTCGTCTATCTTGAAGCGGAAGGTGGGATCTTCTTCCATGAGTTTGTTCAGCACCTCTATGAGTTTATCCTGATCCTGAACCCGCTTGGGTTCCACGGCCATGGTGATCACCGGCTCTTTGACCTGGATCGGTTCAAGGAGAATGGGATAGTCTTCAGCGCAGAGGGTGTCTCCGGTAGTTGTCTGTTTCAGGCCCATGGCCGCGACCAGGTCCCCGGCAGAGGCCCTGTCGACGCGTTCCCTCTTGTTGGAATGCATGCGAAGGAGCCGGGCCGGCTTTTCCGTGACCCCTTTTGCGGAATTGAAGACGGGCTTTCCGGCCTCAATGGACCCGGAATAGACCCTGAGGTAGGTCATCTTCCTGCCCTGCTCCATCATGACCTTGAATGCAAGGGCCGAGAAGGGGCCTTTGAGTTCCGGGGGGCGTTCTTCCACTTCCCCGGTCTCCGGTACATGGCCCGCAATGGGAGGAACATCGAGAGGAGAGGGAAGGTAATCTGAAATGGCGTCAAGGAGGGGTTGAATGCCCTTGTTGCGCAGGGCCGAACCGCAGAAGACGGGCGTGAGGTCGAGTCCTGTTGTGGCCACACGAATGGCCTCCTTCAACTCCGCCTTTCCGATCTCTTCCTCGGCGAGGTATTTTTCCATGATGAGATCATTCCTGTCCGCCAGGGTCTCCAACAGCTTTTCCCTGTACTCCGACGCCTTCTCAATCAGTTCTTCGGGGATGGGGATCTCCTCGTAATGGGCACCGAGAGTCTCATCCTCCCAGACAATGGCCTTCATATCGAGCAGGTCGATTACCCCTCTGAACGCGTCTTCAGATCCCCAGGGGATCTGAAGGACCAGGGGTATGGCCCCCAACTTTTTTTCAATGGCTTCCACCACTTTGAAAAAATCGGCCCCAATGCGGTCCAGCTTATTGACAAACGCGATTTTTGGCACGCGATACCGGTCGGCCTGATGCCACACCGTCTCCGATTGGGGCTCCACCCCTCCAACCGCGCAGAAGACGCCGATGGCGCCGTCCAGGACCCGCAGCGCCCGTTCCACTTCAATCGTAAAATCCACGTGCCCCGGGGTGTCGATGATATTGATGAAATGCCCGTTCCACTCACAGGAAGTCACGGCGGAGGTGATGGTGATGCCCCTCTCCTTCTCTTCGAGCATCCAGTCCATGGTGGCTTCACCGTTGTGGACTTCACCCATTTTGTGGAGACGACCGGTATAATAGAGTATCCGTTCGGTCACAGTGGTCTTCCCGGCATCTATATGGGCGATTATCCCGATGTTTCGTGTTTTCGTCAGTTTTTGTTTTAGAGGAGCGGCCATTCTCAATGTCTTTATCCATAAATGCCGGTGTTCCCGAGCGTTTGACATGGAAGCCAAATCTAAGGTATTATGACAGGCCTGTCAAGGTATTAAGGAGGGTTGTTTTGCAGGAACCATTCGTTCAAAGCCAAACGGGTCGGAGCCTTCTGGAGATGCATCGGCTTCTGCTGGATCACTTCGGACCCCAGGAATGGTGGCCGGGCGAGACCCCGCTGGAGGTCATGGTAGGCGCCGTCCTCACCCAGAACACCAACTGGGCCAATGTGGAAAAGGCCGTTTTAAACCTCAAGGCAAAGGAACTCCTCTCCCTCAAGGCGCTGGATGGGCTGTCAATCCAGGCCCTTGCGGAAGAAATCCGCCCGGCAGGCTATTTCAATATCAAGGCAAAGAGATTGAAGAACCTGGTTCGATTTGTTTTTGAAAGATACAACGGGTCACTCGAGGAGCTTTCCAATGAAACGATCGGTATCCTGAAGGAAGGCCTCCTGTCGGTGAACGGTGTCGGGCCTGAGACGGCGGACAGTATCCTCCTCTATGCCCTGGAACGTCCGGTATTCGTGGTGGATACCTATACCCACCGCATCCTCCTTCGTCACGGAATGGCGGATGAGCAGATGGCATACCATGAACTGCAGGAGTTGTTCGTGGATCATCTGCCGGAGGACCTGGAGCTCTTCAATGAATTTCACGCCCTGATCGTCAAGACCGGGAAAGAATATTGTAAGAAAAGGCCCCGTTGCGGCGATTGTCCGCTATGCGAGTGGGAAGGGGGACCGGTACTTGAGTAAGATTTACCCATTACCACAACAGGAAAAACAAGGAGGCGGAAAAAATGTCAAAAGTGATGATCCATCCAGCTACCTATGAGACGGCCCGGCAGGCGATAGACCGGGCCTTTGAGCTCTTTCCCTTGGATCTGCAGGGGAAGAAGGTATTGATAAAGCCCAACGTGCTTCGATCTTCCGAGGCCAAGGAAGGCGTCGTCACCCACCCCGCGGTGCTCCGTGCCGTGGTGGAAAAGGTCGAAACAATGGGGCCGGTCTCCGTCGTTGTGGGGGACAATCCGGGTCTTTTCAACTATGGCGACAACGAGGAAAGCTTCCGGAAGACAGGCCTGATGGAGGCCGCAAGAGGTTACTACCGGAACATCGGGAATGATTCACAGCAGGTCGATTTCAATCCCGATTTCATGGACACGGTGAGTGTTTCACGGGCAATACTGGAGGCCGATATCCTCATCAGCCTCCCGAAATTCAAGACCCATGGCCTGACCGTCCTGACCGGGGCCATAAAGAACAGTTACGGTTTTCTGCCGGGAGCGCAGAAGGCGAGGCTCCACAAGGCGGCCGGCAGCCCGGAACGCTTCCACGAAATGGTCGTCGATGTGTTCCGGCTCAGGGTACCCGACCTCTTCATCGTGGATGCCGTTGTGGGCATGGAGGGCAATGGCCCGGCTTCACCGGACCTCAGGGACATCGGCCTGCTCCTTGCCTCGGACAACGGTGTGGCCCTGGACGGTGTTATCGCGACAATGATGGGCTGCGAACCGGGTCGGTTGCGATTCCTCCGGAAGGCTAAAGAAATGGGCCTGGGGGACTACGACCTCAATTCGATTGAGGTGATCGGGGAGTTGAAGCTGTTGAAAGATTTCAAGCTTCCCCCCCTGGGTGGGGAAGCGATTTTTCAAAACGAGGCCGTACGGGAGATGATGCAGGCGCGAACACTTTTGCGACCCCAGGCCGACCCCGAGTTGTGCACGGCCTGCGGTACCTGCATCGACCAGTGCCCGGTGTCGGCCCTGTCCATGGGAGATGACGTCCCCCAGGTGGATGCGGATACCTGCATCACCTGTTTCTGCTGCCAGGAAACCTGTCCTGAAAAGGCCATCACCCTACAATAGATGAAAGGATGTCCTGATGAAAACCGAAGGTTTTTCGGGTGGACTCTATCGACCCCTGACGGAAGAACAGGTCAGGACCGTACACGAGGCGTCTCTCCATATTCTGGAAGGGACGGGGTTCACCTTTGAACCGGGGCTGGAGGACACCCTCGAAATGCTTGAAGAGGGGGGCATCAGGGTAGATCGGGAACGGTCCCTACAGGATCCCCACATTGTTGAAGCTGGCCGATCTCCATGCGAGGGCGGCCTGCTACGACACATATGGTGAGGTTTTTGATGCAAGTGGACATTAAGGAGGAATGTATCGGAGTAGACTGGAAGGCAGTATCTGAAACATTGAAATGCGTTGGTATGACGCACTACGAACCTGAAGTGCACAGAAAGGCATTTGAAGCCAGCCACACGACCATCTTTGCCTATCATGCAGACCGATTAATCGGTTTTGGCCGCGCGATTTCCGACGGTGTCTGCCAAGCTGCTGTCTATGACTGTGCCGTACTTCCTGAATTCCAAGGGAAGGGGATCGGAAAGTCTATTATGAACAGCATCTTATCCCGGCTGTCGCATTGCAATATCATTCTATACGCATCACCGGGAAAGGAAGGATTCTACAAAAGACTCGGATTCCGAAAGATGCTCGTTGAAAGACCGCAAAGGAGTGAGGCCCCGGCGAAACAGATAAGCCCGGTAAGAAATATCTTCTTGTACCCAAACATATCTCCAAGTCGGCCGTATACGAGAATGAAAGAGCAGATGGCCAACAGGTAGATGGTCGGCACCCACTGGACTACGGAATAATCCGTGTGGAAGTACCTGCTGATGGAGGGAAGCACCACGTTGACGATGCTCCCGTCTATGGGCCCCATGATGACTCCCGTCATCACAGCTCCAAGGATCATCCATTTGGAGGCGCCGATGTTTTCTTCGTGAACACTTGCATTCATAATTTCACTCCAGACCTCCATGCCGGGAGGAACAAAACCTTCGAGGCCGTAGCCTGCTGATCAGGAAGAAGAAGCGGGGAAACTCTTTGCTGTCGAAAAAACACTAGAAGATCTAAACTTGATGGAACCGTAAAAAGTCCGTCCCTGGACTTTTTACTGACGGAAACCGAAAAGTGTGATTTTCGTTTTCCCTACAAATCAAAGGGTTGCGCTGCACCCCATTGATTTGCGTGCCCGTCCATGGGCACGATGATGACTTCTTACGAAGTCATCAAACTTACCATGTGGTTTACTAGAGGTCAAATCGCTGGTTTCTACCCTGATCCAGACACGATACCACAGACCGTATTTGGCATGTCAGGCAAAGTTGTCGCAAGCAACGAAAAAGATCATTGCCTCAAAATATATCGACTTATCTAGAAATATAGTTGGCAAGTATTATCCAATGGATTATCTTTTCTCTCATGGAACTCGATAGTGTGGCAAAGTGCCTGGCTGAACTGGGTAACCCATCAAGGCTTTCTGCCTTTCGTCTATTGGTCCAGGCGGGACCTGAAGGGCTTCCTGTTAAAAATATTCAGTCCTACCTGGGCATACCCCAGTCGACCCTGTCACACCATATTGCCCATCTTGTTTCCGCCGGTCTCCTAAGCCAAACCAGGGAAGGTCGCATACTCCGTTGCAGGGTGGAATACAATGCCATAAAGGCTGTCCTGGAATTTCTTCTCAGAGACTGCTGTGCCGGTATCGAGAATTTCGGCGCTTGTGAAACATAGATATTTTTTTACTTTCAGCCTTCCATATTTCTAGAATTATAGGTGTATATGATAACATTTCAAGGAGGTAATCAGAGTGGGAAGAACTGAAAGAAGCGAGGAACTCTTCAGGCAAGGATTCAGTTGAGCGCAGGCCATTCTCGCCGGATTCGGTGAAGGCTACGGTGTAGATCGCGAGACTGCCTTTTCGGTTTCGAGGGGCTTTGGATCAGGGATGGGTTTAGGTACCGTGTGCGGTGCGGTCACGGGCGCAACAATGGTTTTGGGATTCAAGTTTCAAGGGAAAAGGAATGAGCGCAAGGCCAGGTACAAGACCTATGAACTGGTCAGGGAATTTGTGAAACGTTTTGAAGCACGGCACGGCACCGTGATGTGCAAGGGCCTGTTGAAAGGTATTGACCTTTCGAATGAAGAAGGTCGGAAGAAGGCTGACAAGCAAAAGCTCTTCACCACCGTCTGCCCTGGATACGTCAAGGATGCGGCACAGATTCTCGATGAGATGCTCTAGTTCTCTATGCTTGAAGATACATTCGGATTACACTTAACAAAAATAAGGAGAGGAAAAAATGGAAGATGTGAGGGAAATTGTAAGGGAAAAGTACGGGCAAATCGCACAAACCAGGGGAAGCTGCTGCGGTTCGGTTTCTTCCTGCTGAGGGGGAGGGCAAACAGCAGAAATTTTGAGTAGTGAAATAGGCTATTCAAAGGATGAACTCCGGTCGGTTCCGGATGATGCCAACCCTGGGCCTCGGCTGTGGTAACCCCACAGCTCTAGCGTCTCTGAGGGAAGGCGAGGGTGTACTGGATCTGGAATCGGGAGGCGGCCTGGACTGCTTTCTTGCCGCACGGCAGGTCGGGCCGGGCGGAAAGGTGATCGGCGTAGATATGACCCCGGACATGGTCAATCTGGCCGGGAAAAACGCTGCCAAAGGCAACAACAAAAACGTGGAGTTTCGCCTGGACGAGATTGAAAATCTTCCTGCGGCCGACAACTCGGTGGATGTCGTTATCTCCAACTGTGTGATCAATCTTTCCCCTGACAAGAAAGAGGTGTTTGAGGAAACCTGGAGGGTCCTGAAACCCGGCGGTCGTTTTATGGTCTCCGATATCGTTTTGCTGAAAGCCTTGCCGGAGAACGTAAAGGAAAGCGTGGACGCCCTGGTGGGGTGCGTGGCTGGGGCCAGCCTCCAGGATGGTGCCCCCATAATTCAGGCGCAGCAATGTGCCCTAGTCGTAATTTGCACGCGTCACTTCATCTGCCATGGTTGAGGCTATAAGCGGCTTCCACTCGGGGGCATCCCATGTTCCAAGATAAGTGTGCATATCAAGATACTTCTTGGGAATAGGATGCGTGCCCACAACAACCTTGACTCCATAGCGTTTTTCGAGGAAGGCTTTGAACGTATCGATATAAGGACAAGGCGGATAACCAACGATAAGGCCAGTCGCCAGGTGAATAACCTCCACGCCGTTCTTCACCATCTCCTCTCCCGCATATTCGATGTTGCCGCCAGGGCACCCATCACAAGAGGTGTAACCAACCAACTCCACTTCGTTGTCGCCATATATGCTGAAAGCACCTTCCCTGTTCTTCATCGCGCGCAAACATTTCCCGCCCGCACAGCGGCGGTAGCGAGCGCAGATAATGATTCCAAGCTTTGTTTTTGAACGCATTTCAAATCCTTTCAATTAGACCTCGGTATATCGCCGTGGCCTTGGAGTTAGGCTAACGCCGGTTATTGTTTCATCCTTTCCAACCTGCGGCAAGACGAATTCATGTCTGCCCTCATTTCATCATAGTGAGCCGCTGTACCCCTTTTATTTGTCTGAAATTCGCCCCCTGACTGACGCAGTTGAGCGCCTCTTGAGGATTCACTACTCTGGTACCTGATATAGCATCCAGCCCGTAGTCAAATAACAAAGGTGACAAGGGGGCCGTATCACCCAGTATGAGCACAAAGGCCTTCTTGTTGCACAGGTCAAGAAGATGCTCGATGGTATGATTCGTGAAAGCGGTACCTGTTATGGCCACAACATCAGCCAAGGGGATCAAATTATCTGCTTCCACTTCACCAAAGTCGTCTTCTCTTGGATTTTTTTCAATGACCCAGAGATTTTTTGCGTGCTCCCGAATCCGGGGTATGAACGGGAAGTGTCCTACAATTGCAATATTCCTTTCCTTGCCCTTTTCCAGGATCAGTTCTGCTGCATTCAGTTCGAGGCAGGTGTCCGCATTTGCTTTGAGAAGGGAATTGATGGTGGCCATGCCGATGGCCGCCTCGAGGATGCTCTCGGAATAGGCCATGGAAGCCAGTTCTTGGGTGGATTTCTCCAGCAGGAGACCAGGTTCATTAACCAGTGGGGGCCTCTGGCGTAGGGCATCCCTGGGCAGGGTCGCGGCAAGCCCGCAGTATCTGGTCATGACACCGGTATGAAAGACCCCCTGACGTATATCTTTCACTGCAATATCAAAATCCAATGTTGCTACTAAATCATCAAGAATCTTCATGGGAAACAGCGCTTCCTTTCAAAAGGATATCCCCTTCCTTGGTCCTGATATCGTTCGCAATAACAGAACACTTGGTTTTTAGGAGGAAAAAAATGGGGCGGTTCTCAGTGGAAAGGGCCTCATAATTCCCCTGCCCTTTACTGATAATGCATTCCGCATTATGGTAAACTTCCATAAAATCCGGGCTGCACGCCTCCAGAATAGTCCCGGGAGCGTCCGTGCCGGAAGACAAAATTGTCGCTACCGTATCAACCCCCGCCGCGACAGCGTCTTCATAAGTGGCATCATTGATGATCGGGACGTCCCGTACCACAAAAGTGGTGGGTTTGTGTATTTCTTCTATCAGGATTCTGTCAAAAACGCATTCCCCGGCATTATCCCCAATATACAGGACCTCACCGGCGTCATCCAGGTTGTTCTTGAAAGCATTGTAATCACATATGGCAAAGTCTTTCTCAAGGATTTGTTCTATTTCCTCATCCAAGTCGAAGTCCCAATTTGCACCGAAATCGATGACGTTTCCGGCAATGGCGATCCTGAGCGCTGTAAGGAGCCTGTCATCCGATTCTTGAACGAGACCCTTCAGCGGGGGATAAAGGGCAAGAGCCTTTTTGGTGCTCTCGGCCTTTATTTTTTTGTACGGATCTAAGACTCCGGTGATTTCACTGACTTTCCGATAGATTAACCGGCCACTTCCAGGGGGAGTGCTCTCCAGGGGGATATCTTTGAGCATCATTCCCACCGCGTCCAGGACCTGTTTTATCTTTTTCTCATCATCCGTTGCAATCCTTGCCGCCCGGAGTGCCTGGGATAAGAAACAGGGAAAGCAGTCAAGATAGGTTTTCATGAAAACCGCTTGAATTCAAGGTTAAAAGGATTACTCATGCGCCTTGATCCTTCTTTTGCTGATTGCTATTCATGTGTACCATGAAAAATCCACTCCTACAACAAGCCCTTTTTCCCCTACCTTTTGTTGGAGATGCCGCAACAAAGTCCCTGTTCCGGTGCACATGTCCAAGACGGAATCCATTTCTCTGACAGGAATCTTGCTGGAAAGAAATTTCCTCAATCCACCCTGGGTTTTACGGGAGTGAAGGGCCACAAAGCGATCATAGTGTCTTGAAAATGCGTCATAATATTTTCTTCTGAAATTTCTCATGGCAGTACCCTCTGTATGAGACTAAGGGCGCAAGGAAGACCTCGGGTTAACCACAAGGGCTTTATGCCCTCCATCTTGCATATCTCCAATGCCCTTGTCGTGCACAATTCCTGGAGGAAGTAAATTCTAACGGAACACCAGTAATTTATGATACAAATAGGTTCACTCGATTTCTGGAGTAGGAACGCTATGCTGCATCAAATTTTATGGATTCTCTTGGGGTGCGGGGTCCTTTCCGTTATTGTTATTCTGTGGTTCCTGGCCTATTATTTGTTTACCCCCCATGTGGAGAATCCTGACGCAAAGGCAAAGATAACCGGGACCTGCGGGGATACGATGGAGATACGTCTTAAGTTTAAAGGGGACAGGGTCATTGAAAGCTCATACTGGACGGACGGTTGTGTCCATAGCATGAATTCCATCAGTGCCGCCGCCGATCTGGCCAAAGGCAAGACCCCGGATGAAATCATACTGATTGATACCGACATGATCCGGGAATCCGTTGGTGGTTTGCCGAGTGGCCATCTCCATTGCGCGCTCCTCGCCGAGGAGAGCCTGCAGACCGCCTTGCACAATTACATGATACGCTCGAAACAGGAAGCGAACAGGAACCAGGAGGACCGCCACCGTAAGAGCGATAGATGAGACAAGGGTTCTGTTGATTTCCAAGGATGAGGCGAGAGATTTTCTGATTCACGGGCCCAGTCGTCAGCTACTCGGATCTCTTTTATCATTCCCATGCATTGCGGTCAGCAATTCATCATGAATGAGGCCGTTCGTCGCCAGGCATCCCGGCAAATTCACACGATACACCTTACCTTTCAGCGTGCTGCATCGCCCGCCTGCTTCAGTGACCATAAGCATCCCGGCGGCGGTATCCCAGGGCTTCAATCCTAGCTGGAAATAGGCATCCAGCCATCCAGCGGCCACATAGGCCATCGCCAAAGCGGCTGACCCCAAGACACGCAGTGTGCCGCAATAAGGGACGATTTGCTGCAGGTAGAACAAAATTCGTTTGCGCACCTCATTGCTATGCCCCCAATCCAGTCCCAACATCGCGTTACCAAGGTCCGCTACCCGGCTGACGTTAATCGGTATGTCATTGAGCCTGGCCCCGCCTCCCTTGTGGGCCACAAACGTCTGATCGCGTAGTGGGTCGTGGATCACCCCCATGAGAGGGTTGCCATCCTGCAGTACCCCGATGGATACGGCGAACACAGGGTGGTGATGGGTGTAGTTGGTCGTCCCGTCGAGGGGATCCACCACCCACGTATAGCCGCTGGAAATTTCGCTGCCCCCTGCCTCCTCGGATAATATGGCATGATCGGGAAAACGTGCCTGGATCAGATCAATGATGACCTCTTCAGCGGCGATGTCCGCATCGGTGACCAGATCACGGTACCCTTTGACGGTGAGCTTACGTTCGCCCGGGTATCGCTCTAAAATGATTCGACCGGCTTGTCGGGCTGCCTCTATGGCGGTTTGTAACATGGTTTTTCTCCCCTGTTTCAGTCTCCTCCCGTCCATCTCGATTTGACATAGGCCATAATTCTGTTTGCGGATTCATGAGGAGACAAGAGATCCGATGCCACCAAAACCTCAGGGTTTTCAGGCTCTTCGTAAGGTGCCGAAATACCGGGTAGCTCTCCTTTCAACTCTCCTTCTGATGCGCGTTTGTAAAGGTCTTTTTGAACAAGTTGATCCCGCCGTGATGTTTCGCGAACCTGACATGTTCTCAGTGGACATTTCACGTAGACTTCAGCAAATTCACGGATCAACTCTCTTGCCAGGTCCCTGAACTCTCTTCGATTGCCGGTTGCATCGATGATCACGTTTTTCCCGCCCTGGTCAACCAGGAGTTGAGCCATCAGGACGAGTGAGCGGTAGACAAGCGCGCGTTCCTCATCCGTATATTTTGGTTGCGGTGTGAGAACCTTTCTTATATGATCAAGACTGAGGCTAACCGCTTCAATCCCCGATTCTAATAACATCTGGGAAAGCTCATTCAGTATTGTACTTTTCCCGGAACCCGGGAGTCCGGTAAGCCATAAACAAAAGCTCATTTTCTCTCCATATATTCTGAAATTTTTTCTGTATCGAATCTCTCTGTTTCGAGCACTGACAGCCCGAAGTCGATTAGCTTTCTCTTGGTCTCAGTCGTATCTTTCGGATAAAATTTTGGGTTGGCTATGACCAGCACTCTGAAGGCGAAAAAGGGTTGTGCGACTTCAAAGAAGCCCCCATCGTTTGTCTTTTCAAGGTAGGCCTCTAAAAAGAGCCGGAACAGTTCCGCAAAAGGACCTGCAAAGGTCCCGCGATCTTTAATTGCGTAGTGTATGTAATTTACACTTAGACAGGATACATCGTCGGCCGGTTCGCCCCAGCTGCCTCTTGAGCGGTCCAACAAAACAAAATCGTCTGCCTGCAATCGAATGTTTCCCGGATGATAGTCGCCATGGACACTGCACAACCGTTCGCCTTTATCCCTTATCTTCCCCCACCATTTCAGACATTTCCCGGCATAGGCAACGAGTTCCCCGTCTGTTGTGAAATCAACGGAATCATAGGAGTCAATAATCCCCATGATGCACTCTCCATGACCTATCAGATCGCGGATACGCCTTCTGTAAAGAACCTTTGCATCTTGCCCGGAATATCTGAGCGCGTGGATATCGGCGAGAAAATGCGCGAGCATTCTGGCCCTTTCTATATCCAACTCATTGAGGTGTCCTCGCTTCAGGATCGCATCCAAATCCTCGAAGTAAGACACCCCCTTGGCCTCTTCCATGAAAATGTAGAATTCTCTGGCATCTTTCACGGATATAAGTTTGTCAGGCGACTCTCCCACCACATCCGTGGCTCTCACATGCTTTGGCATCTCGTTGAAGTTGGCCTGTGCAAGGAGCAGGACCTGGGCCCTGTCAGAATAGTGATCATGTCCGAATCTGGAAGGAAAGAGGGTCTTCATGATCAACCGGTTTTCCCCCTGACGGTTCTTGAATTCTAGCAGATACGCAGCGCCGTGGACCCCTTCGCCAAGCCATTGCATAGAGATCAGCCTGGTCTCCGGCCCGAAATGCTCTTTCAAATAATTTTCAACTTTGATTTCAATATCCATTTCCGTCCACACACTGCGCACCCATTTCAATCCGGGTGCCATCGGCAACCTTGTTGGCGATTTGGTCATCGGAAAGGCCTGCATTTAAAAACATTTCCCGTGCTCTTTTCATGTATGGCGCAATCTGTTTCCCTGCCTTTTCTTTCCAGAGCTTATCAAGATCTGAAGCATCTTCCAGAACCTCTAAAGGAAGAAAGTGCCTCAGATGCCGCATGCTGTGGAAAAGGGTTACCCGGCAATCGGTTCCCGAAAGCATGAACCCCGCGTGATCCACCGCCCTGAGAGCATTTTCGGAATTATCAATGCATAGAAGCACTCTTACTGTATCTATGGCCCCTTCAACGATCCAGACCGGACAGAACTCTGAGACGCCCTGCGTTGTGCATACGTGCAGAAAAAGACCCCGCGTCTTCACGCAGACCTGTTTTCAGGCATAATCCGGGTTTTTTCGCCAAGCTGCTCCGCTGGCTCCTGCGCCGGTCTTTCCTTGGGCAGAATCACTTTGAACACCGATCCTTTACCCAGTTCACTCTTCACCAGTACCCGACCGCCGTGGGCTTCCACTATGGCCTTGACCGTGGCGAGTCCGAGACCAAAGCCCTCCTTTTTTTCAGCGCCTCTTCCACGATTAAAGCTCTCAAAGATATAGGGAAGGTCCTTGGAATCAATGCCTACCCCCTCGTCCTTTACATTGACAACGACCTGTTTATCAGTTTCATGTGTTGATATTGTAATAACCCCCTCGTTCTTTGAAAACTTCAAGGCATTATCCAGCAAATTGGTAAAGACCCGGCGCAGTCGATTGGCATCAGCCTCGATAATCGGTAATTCCTCTTCATTCTCAAGTTCTAAATTGATTCCCGCCTGTTTTGCCTTCACCTGATAGGCATCAAGCAGCTCCATCAATTCCTTATCTAAAGAGATGGCGCTGAACTCTAGCTTTAACCTGCCTGTCTGCAGACGGGAGAATTCAAGGAAATCATTCACGAGAAACGACAATTTTCCTGTCTCATTTTTCATGATGTCGAGATACTCTAACTGTTTCTCCTCATCGAGGCTGCTCCTCTTTTTTAACAGTCTGAGAACAAATCCCCCGATAATGGTAAGAGATGACTTTATGTCATGGGCGAACATGGAAATGAGGTTGGCCTTTTCCCGTTCTAAGGCCTTTAAATGGGAAATGTCCTGAAAGGCCTCCAAACCTCCTAAAAGCCGGCCTTCATCATCAAAGAGACCGGCCGTATTCATCCTGACGGGAATAGTTTTCTGCGATCTGTTAGTTATGGTAGTTTCAAGCCTGACAACAGTCTGCCGTTTCTTGATGACTGCCCTTAAAGGACAATTGATTTTGCACATCCCTCCCTGCAAAATGTCACCACAATAGCGACCTATGGCCTCCTTCGCTGAATAACCTGTGAGCTCTTCCGCCCATGAATTGAAACGGGTGATTTTAAATTCGGAGTTTACCGTGGCAACAGCGATTGGGAGGCTGTTAATTGCAAATCTGTAGAAATTCAGATCATCGCCGTTGCTGTCTATTTCATTCACGTGCCGCGGGGCTTTTTCAATCTCGCCAGTTATAAGTTATTCCTCCATATTCAACCCGATAAGGAAATGGCTATCAAATTGTTCCTGGCAACGACCTGAGCTAATGTTTGAAGCCCTGTGCCGCATGAAACAGATCAAGAAAGCTTGCTATCCCGGGGGGCGAGCTGATCAGCATGTTCTCCGGTAAAAAAGAGCGGGAGACACTTGCTGTCCAATGCCCCAAGATTGGTTTCCAGGACCATGCGGGCGGAAGGATGAACACTGCCTAGACTACCTGTATGAATGAAGGCCCTCTTGGCCCAACTACAATTTTTCTTGAGTATGTCCAGTAGTTCGTATGCAGAATGCCCGTTTAAATCGCCTTCCAGTCTCAGGTGCACACTGTCGCTACTCGGATGGACATGGATACGAAATGTGGAGCCCATTTTATCCCTCCTCAGAGGCTGCGCAGCATGAAACAGGGTTGGCTCATCCATAAATAAGTTCCCTTGTACCATGCTCATGGGAATCCGCCTGGGGCTGTACCATCTGCTTTATGGAGTCCTCAAAAGCACTGGAACTGAAAGGCTTCCATATGCAATCCCGGATACCTATCTCGCGGGCACCGGTAATGATATCTTCATTTCCATAGCCGGTAACCAGTATCCTTTTTGCCTTTGGAGAGACCCTCCGGACCCATCGAAGGAATTCCAGCCCGTTCATGCCCGGCAACCGATAATCGCTTATGATAATATCAAATATTTGTTCCTTGACTATCTCCATTCCCTCTTCTGCCGTCTCAATGGCCATGATGTGGAACCCCTCTCCTTCAAAGAACAGGGATAATGAGTGTCTGATCCATTCATCATCATCAACGAGTAATACCTTCAGATTTTTCAAGCCAGGAAACAGATCCATCTCACTTTCTGCGGCTATTGGTCCTCGATACACAGCCATCCCTGTATTCTATTCAAGCATGAAACATGCCACTGTTTCTCAAGAGATCAAAAGCTGTGATCACAATAGGTTAGGCTATCTGAAAAAGCCATGAAGGGTCGATTGGAAGCAAGAGAATTAGAGAAATTTCGAAGTCTCTTTTCTAAAAGTTTCGAAAGGCCGGCAAAATGCAACGGGAATAGCGCAGTAAAGATCCGGGTCCAGTCTACGGCCCGGAGGGAGGCATTCCCCCTGTTTATTGAGCTATTCATTTGCATTATCTGTCATTAATTCATTGCTTTCCAATTGAAACAGGCAGATATCTCTCCTATGGATCACTCCCAGGAACTGCTTATGATCACCTTTTTCCACGACCGGCAGATATAGGAGCCCACGGATTTCCAGCTGACGCAAGGCATTGGACAGAGCATCATCGGGGTTTATGGTCTCAACTCCTTCGGCCACATCACGGGCAATAATCAAACGCGTCAGATCCGGGTCAAAAAACAGATCCCGAATGGAATGAAGAGACAGCATTCCAATCCACTCGTTGTCCTTTCCGACAACGGGCAGCGTAGTGTATCTGCTATTCTGCATGATCTTTATGACCTTGTCCAATGTTGCATCTTGCGGGATGGTATCAATATGGTATCTCATGAGGTGTTTGACAAGGATCGATCCTTCCTGTTGGCCAATTTTACAGACAGGGGCCTTCCCAATGGCCTCCATCAACCGGTCGCGCAGCAAGAACAGATCGGCCTTCAAATGCCCGACGGTAACAGATGATACCATCTTTACTATCTTGACCTCTCCTCCCCGCACCAGGCTGAGCTTGGTTAATATGGGCCCAACTACTTCAAAGACCACGGTGGTGGCAAGGATCAGCGCGAGGAGGGATCCGCCGATGCCAGGATTCTCCCTCGCCGCCCACGCCGAAAGGCCGATCGCGAGACCAGCCTGGGGCAAGAGCCCCATGCCCAAATAGATGCCGCTCGGTATATTCACCCCGGCAATTTTCCCCCCCAGGAATCCGCCCGCGATTTTCCCGGCGGCCCTGCCGAGAATATATATCCCGCCTGTCAGCCCCATTTCCCTTACCATTCCAATATGGAAACTTGCCCCGGCAAATGCGAAAAAAAGGGCATACAGTGGATAATCAACCTCCCTTAATCGTTTAACAGCTATTTTTGCCCTGTCACATGTATTGACCAGGAAACCTCCCATCGTGAGATTCGTCAGGAGTGCGGAAACAGAAAAGAAGAGTGACAATCCGACTCCCAGCAGTATCCCTGCCAGTGAAACAAGCAGAAGCTCATTCTCTTCAAGGCCCCTCCGCAGATAATAGTGCAGGAACAGCGCGATTCCCACTCCGAGAATGATAGGAACAAGTATTCCGTGAGCGACTTCCGAAGTTGCAACCAGAAAAGTGGATCCCATGGCCGCATTTTGAGGTGTTAATGAGACAATGCTCATGGCAATCACAAAAGCGATAATGCACACCAGGTTATTCAAGCCGACCAGGGCCATGATATGGTCTGTAAGGGGGCCCTCGGAATCAAATTCTCTTATGACCAGAATGGTGGCGGCGGGGGCTGTTGCCATGGAGAGAACCCCGAGCATGGCAGCCATAACAAATGAGCCCTTGAGCGCAACGAGCACCGCGAGAAAAACGATCAAAGATGTGATCAACACATCGCTTATAAAGAAGGAGGGGAGTGTTTTCTTGAGCCTCTGGAATTTCTTGCTCTCAAATTCCGTTCCAATGTAAAACGCAATGATCCCTAAGGCTATTTCGCTGATAAAAGTGAAGTGGGCGACTTCTTGCCTTGTTAAAAAGCCTGTTATGGACGGGCCGATGAGGAGTCCCGTTAGCAGATATCCGGTTACCCGCGGCAGCCGGAAAAAAGATGCGATCCTGCCCCCTATAAGGGCCAGGATCAGAACCAGGGCCAGTAGCAAAATGTAATTCATCAATACCTGCCGATGCCTGCTTCATGAAGGTTCTCGTCTATGACGCGTTTCTTGAGGTTTTTGTTCGGGGGCTTTGATTTTCTGTAGGCCTCCGTCTCCACCTTGATGGCTTCACGGAAAGACCCGCACTCGGCATAGGCGGCGGCAAGGGTATCCATCCATGCACCATTCTTCCCCATTTCGAGCGCTTTCTGAGCGAAAGCTATTGCCTTATTGCAATCACGATGCCTCGGATCCTTGGCTGTGGCCAACAAACATGCGAGGTTGTTGTAAGAGCCCCCGCTCATGGAATCAAGTTCGATAACCTTGAGATAATCTCTGATGGCATCTCCATAGCGTTCAAGGCCTGTCTCAATGACTGCCCGGTTATGCAAGTAATCAGGCCTTTCAGGATTGATTGATAAGACTTCGTTTATATCATCCGATGCTTCCTGAAGGCGCCCTTTTCTGGCATAAATCCCGGCGCGAACGGAATACGCTGGTGCAAAATGACTATCTAAACGCAGGCAGTCTGAGAGGTCCTCGAATGCATCTCCAAGGCGCCCGGCCAACATCTTGGCATTAGCCCGCTCAAACAGGCATCCCTCGCACTCAGGATTCTTTTCGATCGCTTTATCAAAATCCGAAAGAGCAGCATCTTGAAGGCCCATCTTGGCATGGGTTATTCCCCGATATCGAAATCCCTCCCATTTTCCTTCATCCAATTCTATAGCCCTGGTGAAGGCACCAAGCGCATGTTCAAGGTCGCCTTTCCGCGCAAAATCAAGGCCGGCCTCTATCTCATTTTCTACCCCGGCACTCCTCTGATTTCTTGTCTTATCCGACACGGCAAGACCTCCTCGGCCCCATCAGACAGCCAGGGGAACCTTTCTTCCGGTCATGCATTCACTTCCGGCCTGCCCTTATCAATGTCATTTTCAAGTTTTCTCAGCAAGGCAAATGTGCCCAGGTTTGGGTACAATCGGCCTCCAAGGGCCATTGATATCCATCCCTTTTCTTCAGAGACCACGATGACCAGGGCATCACTTACCTGGCTGAGACCAAGGGCCGCACGATGACGAGTTCCCAGTCCAAGCCTCTCCAGTTCCAAAGCGTGTGGGGCAATGGGAAGTAGACACTGGACTTTTCGGATACGGGCATCTCTGATGAGAACCGCCCCATCATGGAGTGGGCTCCCCGGATAAAAGATACTCTCCAGGATTGCCGCGCTCACCTCGGCCTCAAGGATGACTCCTTGCCGAAGATACTGCTCCAAATTGTTCTCCTGCTCAATCACAATAATGGCCCCATGACGCTTCGAACTCAGCTTAGAGATCGCAAGAATGACCTCCCCTGGGACTTTTATATTGGGAGAGATACAACATTTCAGATGTCTCTGGAGCAAACCCTTCTCCAACTGGGTAAGTCCTTCTCGTATTTCATATATTTCCTGGAGGAGACTACTCAGATAAGAACACTGCTTTAGAGACGAAAGCGCTCCGTGAAGATCAAGGAGTTGGCATTTCAGGTCTACAAGCCTTTCCTTAATGGCCTCTTCCTCACTGAGAATGGGATCATACTTCGGCGGCATCATTTCAACCACTTTTTTCCAATTCTCCCCAACCTAAGGGCTAATAACTACAACAATATCTCCTCCAAGAAAAAACTATCTCCTTGTCAGGCCGGGCACCATGGCCGGCGGAATAACCAGGACGGGACAGGGCGATCAGAGAAGCGTATCCATTGTCACCGCTCCCAAAGGACCTGCCCTGAGGTCTTCTCCCGTCTGGATGGGGACCTTTGTGTCGGTCCCCATGACAATAAGATCTACCGATGCGTTCCTGGCGAGCTTGACAATCTCACTCACCACATCTCCATCCGACACATTGATGGAATAATTGTCAAACCACTGGCCCATCATCTTGTCAACGTAAGCCTCCTTAACACGCGCTTCTGCCTTGCCTTGGTGGCGCCGGTAAAGGCGCCTGCTTCGTGACCGAAGAGTTCCGATTCGATCAGGGTTTCCGGAAATCCCCCGCAACATCTTGGCTGATTTTCCTCGGTAAAACCACCGTAAAAACAGAACCCTTTAACGGTTCGCTTGAAACCCTGACATGTCCGCCATGTGCCTCTACGATCGCCTTTACTCCGGCGAGTCCAAGACCGAAACCCTTCTTGTTGCGAACAGCCCGGCCCCGGTGAAACGGATAGAAAATAAGGGGAAGTTCCTCCGGGGGAATGCCAATACCCTCATCCGTAATCTGGACAAATACCTCGTATTTGGTCTTGCCCGTCTTCAGCCGGATGGCTCCTCCCTCTTCTGTAAACTTTATGGCATTGCCCAGCAAGTTGGCAAGAACCCTCCTTAGCTGAATGGTATCAGCCTGAATTATGGGGAGTTCTTCTTCATTTTCAAGTTCGAGCCTGATGCCGTGCTGTAAGGCCTCCAGTTGATACGCATCAAACATCTCCAGCAGTTCTTTATCAAGCAAGGTTGCGTCCAGGTTCAGCCGTGTGTTTCCCGACTGAAGCCGAGAAAATTCAAGAAATTCATTGACGAGGGCCTCGAGCCTGGCGGCCTCACTCTTCGCTATGGTGAGGTATCTCTTTTCTTTCTCAGGCGAAATATTCTCTTGTTTCTTTAGTAGCCGAAGAAGAAACCCACCAATGATTGTGAGAGACGATTTCATGTCATGGGCGAACATGGAGATGAGATTGCTACTCTCTCTTTCAAGTGCCTTAAGGCGGGAAATATCTTGAAATGATTCTACTCCTCCTATGAGAAGCCCACTGTTGTCAAATAACCCTGCGCTATTCATCCTCACTGGAATAGGCTCTCCCCGCTTGTTTCGAATAGTTGATTCAATAAGGGATATGGGAACGTGTCCCCCGATCACCGTTTTCAATGGGCACCGGCTGGAACACATTCCCCCTTTAAGGATCTCCCCACAGTATTTTCCTACGACCTCTTCTGAAGAATATCCCGTGATTCTTTGAGCCCACGGGTTAAATCCTGTGATTCGCAAGTCAGCATTCACAGTGAGAATTGCGACGGGAACGCTGTCCAACACAAACTTGTAGAAGGTGAGAGCCCGTAGATTATCTGTATCTGATCCTGAAATATTCTTCTCTTCCAAGAAAATGGTCATGAGGTGGAAAAACCTTCTGCTGAAAAATTACTCAAACGCCGAAAGCATACAGGATACAACCTATTCCAATCCCGAAAACAAAATTGAAGGCCTTGATAAGTATCGAGTCTTTAATACTGAATGACAGAAGGGGGAGCATTCCGTGCCCATCCTGGACAAATGAACTGGTGAGAAGCACGGAAAAGGGGATGATCCCTTTTGCATACATCATGACGAAAATGAGATGGGGGCCTGAATCGGGAACAACTCCCATTAGTGCTGCCATCAGGAGCACCCACATCATGTGTGTTTTGATAATGGCGTCCAGATTCCAGAAAGAAAGACCCCAATGAAGAAAAAACAGGGCGCCAAAAGTCCATAGGAAAACCCTGAAGAGGTGCCTTTTGATAATGTGCTCCCAGATATGGGCGTGCAGATAGTGTTCAGACGAAACCATGATGATATACAAGGAAGAAAGGGTGAGGCTCAGAAAAGTGACTCGCTTCCACGTCCAATCGGGATCGCCGATCATTCCTGCTATGACCAATACAAGGAAAGACCCTATCAATATAAACAGAAGAAAACGGGTAAAGGAAGGATCTTTGAGATTTTTCCACAGGTTTTCATGCTGTAAGGTATTCCAGTCGGTGTGGGGCTCCTCCACATTACCCAGGCATTCTTCACAATCCGCCTGAAAACAAGCTTCACACGGAACCACATGCAATATGTTTATCAATTGATCACTGACCCAGGCAAAGCCGATTCCGAGTATAAACAGCAAGCCAAAAAGCATCAGGGCCGTTCCCGGAAACTGGGAAAGCATGATAAAGGCCTCATCGCCTGAAGTGGCGATCATTCCCCCGGTAACAGCCCCAAAAGAGATCATGCCATGCACATACAGGGTCACATTCATGAAGGCCCCGAGACACCCGGGGGTAGATCCAAGAAAGGAGGCCAGCGTGTATTGGCGCCACCGGCCTCCTCGCACAAGCCCGGACATGGAGCCCCTGGTGGCAATATTGACAAAGTCCACCAGGAGCATCATGGAGAATACAAAGAAGGTGATCAGCAACGAATGCTTTATAATCGGGAAGATTTCCATATCAGAAGAACATCACTGATTGAGGATCATTACCGCGTCATGGCGGTGCCGCATTTTGGGCAACGCTGATCGTAACAGGGCACGCCTACCTGATGTGCGACCTTTTCTCCACAGTTCGGGCAGACACAATCTCCTCCCGGGCCTGCACCGGAACCACCCCCTCGACCTCTTCCTCCGCCGCCTCCCATACCTCTTCCGGTACCGGGTCCTTGGCCTCTTGGGCCTGTTCCATCTCCTCTAGGCATACCATCCACCTCCATATACTATCTTGATAATGGTTTCCAATCCACTCTTGCACAGAACCACAGTTTTGGCATTTCCTCAAAGAACGACATCCTCCAGCCTCCCTTTTCGGGTGCGACACGTCAGGTATAGGGACAAACACCGACACAGTCGCGCATTTCTAAGGATTGGCGTAACGTGTGTTTCATAAAAGGGATTCAATTTTTTCCATAATCATTGATTCCGGGACGGCCCCCACAATATCATCAACCCTTTTGCCGTCTTTGAAAAACATCAACGTGGGGATGCTCATAATATCGAAGTTCAGGGCCGTCTCCTGGGCCTCATCAACATTCATCTTACAAAACTTGAATTTGCCGTCATAATCGCCGGACAGTTTTTCAATGATCGGCGAAACCATATTGCAGGGACCACACCATGGAGCCCAGAAATCCACCAGTACTGCCGTTTCTGATTTCACTACCTCTTCCTGAAAATTTTGTTCAGTTATTTCGTTCACCATTTTCTCTTTCCTCTCCTTTCTTAAATTCTACACGTTGTGCAATTTGTTTGCCTGCTCAACGAGCAGGGATTTCAAGCGAGCCAGGGTAATGGGATACGCCTGGATAGGGATCCCCATCCAATCGGAATATTCAAGGAAATCCTCGGGACGCTCGGCCATGTAGCGGTCAATGTAACCCACGCCGTCAAGGACGATAGCCCCTCCCGTATGCCGGGGGAAATTTTCATTGGCAAGCCCTTTATCCCATCCTTTAAATACATAGTGTCTAAACTTTACCCAGCCCGGTGTCATCCACCAGACTTTTTCTCCACCAGTAAGCTCCTGGGCTATCCGCTCCCGTTCTTCTTCACTGGCCAGCATATCCATGCAGTGGGTGGCATCTATCCTCGAGACATTCGGGCCCTGCTCCTCGATGATTTTTTTCATGGTGCGGTAGGGATCATCGCCGTTCACGTAACAGAATTTGCCCCCATAGACCACGAGCACCTTGTCCGCTTTTTCTTTTGCCTTGTTGACCCGATAAATCAACTGAGTCTCAAGTTCCTTTGGCACCTCATGAAGACCCGGGGTATTATAAAAAATATGTCTTGCATCCAGAAATCCCTGCCTTTGCAAATGGTTCAACTCCAGGCTCAATGTTCCACACGCTACTATCGCAATATCTGAAAAAGACACCTGATCCATACCATTCCTCCCTATATGTTACGTGCCAGCTCGTAGCCGCTGTGAATCGCGCTGAAAATATCCTGCACCTGCTTTGCATCACCAATGATTTCGATCCTGGAGACCACACTTTTTTTCTCCTGGTCCGGCCCTTTCGCCGAATTCATTCCTGAAGACAGGATGACCGTCTGAAAAGGTTTGAGAGACCTCGGAGCACCATCCTGTTCCATTTCAACCTTCCCCTCAGAAAAGTTTTTCACCGTGGTATGCGGCATGAGCGTCACATTGGACATTTTGTCGAGCCGCATGAGAAGCAGTTTCCTCGTAATCATCTCCATCATGCTGCCGATGGGATCTGTCCGTTTCGTGGCCACCACTTCATAGCCCTTTTTGCCCAGTTTTTCTGCTATTTCGAGACCTACTCTTCCTGCGCCGATCACGAGAACCCTCGGGCCCCGGACCTCTTTCTCTCCTTTGAAGTATTCGAGGGACGTCAGAGCGTGCTGATCCCGAAGTCCGGGAATGTCCGGGATATTTTGCACCGCTCCCGTGGCCTCCCTGAACTTCTATTTATTAATTTTATCTTACAGCACGATGTGTGCCAATAGCGCAAAGACAGGCTAAACATAACAATATCAAATAGTTAATGAAAGTCTCTTGGCAGGATATGCGTATAAAACGAAGAATGTAGGAAAACTTCGAAATAATTCTTAGAAGATTTTCAAAATGGCTTCACTTCTCAGGCGGACAGCCAGAGTTATTAATTCCCGAAAAGATTTACGGTGAACATCACAGCCCGAGGAGTTTTTTCCGCCTGTAGCGATAGGTGTGGTGATTCATGTCCAAAAGCCGCGCGGCCTTGCTCTCGTTCCCCCCGGCCAGCTTGAAGGCCTGCTCGATGTAATACTTTTCAAAGGCTTTTTTGGCTGCGTCCAAATCCATGCCTTCGGGCGGGAAAGGCATTCTTTCCCCCTTTAGTGGCCCTTGTTTCACACCGGCTTTTCTTGTAATACCCAAGTCCTCTCCAGTGAGAACAGGACCGTGGCCTATGAGAACACCCCGTTCAATCAGATTCCTCAGTTCCCGCACATGGCCTGTCCACGTGTGGTCGAGCAGATCATTCTCGGCATCTTTTGAAAGACCGGTTATTTTCTTCTCGAATTTCGTGTTGAATTCCAACAGAAATGCCCGTGCAAGTGGCACGACATCATCCTTGCGTTTGTTTAGTGACGGGGCTTCGACCCTAATCACTCCCAGCCGGAAATAGAGATCCTTCCTGAACCGACCTTCTTTCACCATGTCTTCCAGGTTTTTATTGGTGGCGGAGACGACCCTTGTTTGCACCTTGCGTTGTCTGGTCCCTCCCACCCGGTAAAACTGCCCGTCTTCCAGAAACCGAAGCAGTTTGGCCTGGGCCTCCTGGCTGAGATCCCCCACCTCGTCAAGAAACAGGGTCCCTCCTGCCGCCTCTTCAACCAGGCCGATTTTTCCCGAAGGATTTGCACCGCTGAAGGCCCCCTTCTCGTAGCCGAAAAGCTCGCTCTCAACGAGGTCCTTCGGGATGGCAGCACAATTTACCGTTACCAAAGATCCCCTGAAATTCGGGCTCCTGTAATGAATCGCACTCGCGATGAGTTCTTTCCCGGTACCGGTCTCTCCGACAATAAGGATAGGCGTGTCAGGACTCTTTGCCACCTGCTCAATGAACTCCATCACGTCTTGGATCGCATTGCTTTCCCCAATAAAGCAGGGGAGGTTTTCCTTCAGGTATTTCTCCTGCAGTGCCTGGACCTCCCTTTTCAGCTTTACCGTCTCCAGTGCATTCCGGATACTGACTTCCAAGGCATCCATGTGAATGGGTTTTACCACATAGTCGTGGGCACCCAGTTTCATGGCTGAGATGACGGTTTGTACGTCTTCATAAGCGGTTATCATGATCACCGGTATATCGTCATTATTCCTCTTTATCTCTTTGAGAGCCTGTATACCGTCCATTCCTGGCAGACCGATGTCAAGCAGGACCAGGTCAGGAAGATCCTGCTTCATGCTCTCGAGGGCGGATTCAGCCGTGGCGAACGGTTTCATTGAATAGTCCCCTTCAAGGGCAATGGCTATTCCTTCCCTTATGACTTCCTCGTCGTCAATGACAAAGATGGTAAAAATACTCATTGAGTATTGTGTTCTCCTTTTCGACAAAATATTTCAATCAGGAATTCCGCACCCCCCCACTTGCTGGTGGATACACTCAAAGACCCACCGTGATCCACGACTATTCTGTGGCTGAGACTTAGGCCGATGCCCGTGCCCCCGTCTTTTGTGCTGAAAAAAGGATCAAAAACCTGTTCCCGCAAATCCAAGGGAATTCCCGGTCCTGAATCCGCTATTCTCACAAATATGGACTCGCCTCCGGCAAAAGAACTCACCTCTACTTTTCTTTCAGCCTCCGTATTTCTCAGTGCCTCAACCGCATTGGTAATCAGATTCAGGATGACCTCTTCCATGAGATGCTTGTCAAGGGTACACTCCGGTAGCTCGTCCGGCAGGTTTTTTTCGAGACTGATCCGATTTTTTCTTAAGGTGACTGCGGAGAGAGAAATGGCATCTTCGATAGGGCCGTTTATGTTCGTCAGAATAAAATTGGGGCGGCTGGGCCTGGAAAAATCAATGACTCTCTTGACAACCATCTCAATCTTATTGGAAGCGGATTGAATATGATTGAGGATATCCTCGGCCTTCTCCCGGTCCATTCCCCTCTCCAGGAGTCTCTCGAGGGTCTTCAGATAGATGTTGATGCCCGAAAGAGGATTTCGAATCTCGTGGGCGATTCCCGCTGCAACACGGCCCAGAGAGGTCATCTTGTCCTGGATCCTGACCAAATGTTCCAGTTCCTTGGATCGGGTAATATCCATCATGTTGACGAGCGTGGCATCTTTTCCATGGTAGTGTATCTGGGAGGCATAGCAATAGATCCATTTCATGCCGAGACGGCAATCCGGTCTGGTAACGGGGCACAACCTGAAATCGGCACTGAGTCTCTTGGCCTTGCCCTTGGCGACATTGTCGCACATGGTCCTGACCTTTTCCACGTCCTCAGGATGCAAACCAGCAAACGTTCCCAGATCAAACGACCGGGGGAGCGGTCCCAGCAGTTCTTTCTGCTGGGGATTCTGGTATACTACCTGGTTGTCCTTGATAATAAAAATGCCGATAGGGCACTTCTCCAGGAGGTCACGAAACCTTTCTTCACTTTCAACCAAGGCCTTTGAGCTCTCTTGTTTCGCCTCTTCCAGCTCAAGGGCACGCAAACCAAAAGCGATATCTACGGCAAGATCTCTCAGGAGGGATTTCTCATTTTCATCGTGAGCAACATCTCGTGGAATGGAAAGTGACAAAACACCGTATACTCTTCCATCGAGAATAAAAGGCACGGTGAGTGCCCCTCTGCCATGGTAGTCCTTGGCAAGAAGGCAACCCGTGCAGGCAGATGTCGGATCATTCGTTTCCACAATATCCTTATCTGTCAAGGCCAGGCCAATACATGGCGGCAGGTGTCCGCCGCGCATGAGCTGGATCAATTGCCGAAACTTTCCGCCAATCCCTGCCTCCGCACTTATGGATATTTTTCCGGCTTCACCCAAGAGTACGGCCCATGCATTGTAGTATCCACGATGTTGAATGAGCGCATGGCATATGCCATCGAGGAGCCGCTCGCGGTCCTTTTCCTTGATAATAAGTCCGCTCACATTCCGCATGGTCTGCAATACGAGATTGAGGCGTTCTGTTTTTTGGCTATGGTCTTCCAAGTTTCAATCCCTTCATCCGGATCAATAATGAAAATACCATTACCGGTACTATCCAGGATGATGCACCAGTGAGAGATGGCTCCGCATTTACCCCTATAATCTGATGTTACAAAAATCCTATCTATTAGGCCAGAAACCATATTATTAAAAGATGGGCTTAAAATAAGGGTCACCGTTAATGGGTGACCCCTTTCCTCCTTCTTGCCAGGTGCCCTTCCAGTTGTGCTCATTCTCCCTGTTTTGAGGCCTTTGGAGCCCTCATTGTCTTCAATATCTCAATGCTGTCCTTCAGCCCTTTATAGTATCTCGCCATTTCCATGGCCATCCCTGTCATCAATGCCATAGCCTGGGCAAAATTCACGTCTTCCAAGGTGAATTCCCAAGGTTCGGAAGTATATATAC
>JBAPTR010000046.1:0-3623 GCA_049282265.1 Desulfatiglandaceae bacterium
AATGATTATTTGTCAGAGCCTTATCAAAACCTATTGGAACAAGCTCTAGACCAGCGTTCTAGCGTCCGGATAAACTCAAGGATAACAAAATTGGCTTCAGTCAATTTCCATACATGTGTGATAATAAAGTGCCGGCGGTAATCTGAAACTGTTGTAAAGTTGGCGATTTGAAAATGTTGTTTTATTCCCTTCCGTATTCTTCCAAGAAGTTATCTGTATAATCCCTTCTTCTGATTTTCTTCCCTGGTTTTTCTTCCTCTCATTTTCCTTCTTTATCCCACTCATGATAACACCATTGGTCCGAGGAGGTGTAAGGCCAATGGCGCAGAGGTTCAAGAGGAGAAAGTGCAAGCATTGCGGAAGGTTGTTTTTACCGGATCCCCGCAATGCTACCCGTCAAAGATACTGTCCAAAACCCGAATGCCGGAAAGCCAGTAAAGCCTCAAGTCAGAAGCGATGGCTTCAGAAACCTGAGAACCGGGATTACTTCCGCGGACCTGACAATATAGAGCGGGTGCAGCTCTGGAGAAAGGTCCATCCCGGATACTGGCGTCGAAAACCGAGAAACACACCTCGTGCGTTACAAGATCCCTTAAACCAGCAACTGACTGAAAAGAATGACCATAGAGGCGATTTTACATCCCATGCGTTACAAGATTCCTTAATACTGCAACCTACTGTCTTCATTGGGTTAATCGCTCAATTAACCGGATATGCGTTACAAGAGGACATAGCCATGGCCGCCCGCCATTTGCAACAATTGGGCAACGACATCCTTAACCCACAACTCAAAGGAGGCAGCCATGGTACAAAAACATCTGATTTATCCTCAGCGTATCCGCAAAATCCCAAAACACTTCAGTTGGCTGGATCATCGCCTGGTCAGTGATCATTACATCGAGCGCTTAAGCCACGCGGCAGCAGCCCTCTATCTCTTTTTGGTCACCGTATCCGATGCCCGAGGTCTGAGCTATTACTCCGACCGGGTCATCTCACAGCGTCTCGACATGGATGCCAACATCCTGGCACAGGCCCGGAAAGAGCTGATTCACATCGGCCTTATGGCCTACCAAAAGCCCCTCTATCAGGTACTGGCCCTGGATCCACCCATTGAGGCAACAAGCCGGTATCCCGGACAGTTCCAATCTCTCGCTCAAATCTTCAAACAGATCGGGGAGGGTGCATCATGATCGATTATGAACGCTTTGCCAAAATCAACCATCTCAAAGAACAGGAAGGACTTACTGCCCTGCAAATTGCCACGGAGCTAGCGATGGATGTGCGCACCGTCCGAAAATGGCTTTCGCGGCAGTTTCATCCAAAAAAGATAACGCCCCGGCCCAGCAAGCTCGACCCCTTCAAACGCGATATCGTCCGCATGCTGGAGACTCATCCCTACACCGCCACCCAGATTTTTCAGCGCATCTCCGAGGAGGGTTTTAACGGCGGCTACTCCATTGTCAAGAGATACGTACGCAAGATCAGACCGCCAAAGACCCCCGCCTTTCTGAAGCTCGCGTTTGCCCCGGGCGAGTGCGCCCAGGTTGATTGGGGCTCATACGGCTCTGTCAATGTGGGCTCAACCCGGAGAAGACTCAGCTTTTTTGTCATGGTCCTCTGTTACAGCCGCATGATGTATGTAGAATTTACCGTCTCCCAGACCATGGAGCACTTCCTGGGTTGTCATCACAACGCCTTTGATTTTTTCGGCTTTGTCCCCAAAAAGATCATGGTCGATAATCTCAAGAGTGCAGTGCTCAGACATATCGTCGGTCAATCTCCTGTTTTCAATCCCAAATACCTTGATTTTGCCAATCACTATGGCTTCACCATTGCCCCCTGCAATATCGGCAAGGGAAATGAAAAAGGGCGGGTCGAAAACGCGGTTGGCTATGTCAAAAAGAATTTTCTCTCCGGTCTCCATATCCCGGATTTTAGCGCCATCGGTCCCGCGGCACGCAACTGGCTCGACACCATCGCCAATGTGCGCATCCATGGAGAAACCCGGCAAAAACCTCTTGACCTTCTTGAAAAAGAACGCCCTTTTTTAAACCCGCTCCCAGTCAATCCCTTCGATGTTGCCACCGTCTTACAGGTCAGGGCCTCCAGTCAGTTCCGCATTGCCCTCGACACCAATCGCTACTCGGTCCCGGCCGAGTATGCCGGCGCCAGGCTCACGCTCAAGGCCTATCCGGACAGGTTATGTGTCTACTCAAAAGACAAGCTGATTGCACGCCATGTGCGCAGCTACGATCGGTACCAGGACTTCGAGGACCCTGATCACCCCAGAGAGTTGCTCAATCAAAGAAAAAAGGCCCGTGATCAGAAAATCTTCATGCGCTTTTTAGCTCTGTCTCCAAAGGCCGAGCAGTATTACCGAAAGCTTGAGCAGCGCCGCATGAACCCCCATTATCACGTGCGGAAGATCGTGGCTTTAAGCGAAATCTATCCTCCTGACGCAGTGGCCAGGGCCATGGAAGATGCCTTTACTTTCGAGGCCTTCTCCTCCGAGTACATTATCAACCTGCTCGAACAACGCTCCCGTTGTCTGCCCGAGCCCGGGGCACTTCATCTCACCCGTCGGGAAGATCTCCTCCAAATCAGAGTCCAACAACCGGACCTCACCATTTACGAAAGGATACATCATGACGGATAAAAAAGAAGCACTCGGCACACTTGAACAACACCTGGAAGACTTGAAGCTTCCCTTTATGCAGGACCATTGCCAGGACCTCGCCTCACAGGCCGCGAAAAAACACTGGTCACATCTCGATTATCTTGAAAAACTTGCCGACGGTGAGGCTGCCATGCGCCGTGATCGTTCCACAGTGCGCCGCATCCGCCTGGCACGCTTCCCGGTCATCAAAACACTCGACCAGTTCAACTGGTCCTGGCCCAAAAAAATCAACCGTCTTCAGGTCCAGAACCTCTTCCGGCTCAACTTTATCAAGGATAAGTCCAATGTGATCTTCTTGGGCGGCGTGGGTCTTGGGAAGACCCATCTGGCCTCTGCCCTGGGTTATGCCGCCTGCCTCAAGGGCCACTCTGTCCTGTTTGCCACGGCTATTGATGTCATCAACACCCTTGCTGCGGCCCGGGCCGCAGGACGGATGAAGCAGGAGTTGAAAAAATACACCCGTCCCGCACTTCTTATCCTCGATGAGCTGGGCTTCCTCCCTATTGACAAGGCAGGAGCAGATCTCTTGTTCCAGGTCATCAGCCTCCGCTATGAGCAGGGCGCTTTGGTTATTAGTTCCAACCGTGCCTTTAATGACTGGCCGGAAATCTTCAACAACGACAGTACCCTCACCTCCGCCATCCTTGACAGGCTTCTGCATCACGCCGAAACCGCGGTTATCGAGGGGAAAAGTTATCGTATGAAAGACCAGATCGAGCCTTGAAAACCTTTTACCTACCGGTGTCGGAACTGGAGAAAAACGGTCCCGGCACCTCCCCCTTTCCTCATTCATGGACAGCATTTTTGAACGACCACTTTTGAGACATTTTCACGCGGCCGCTGACAGTCAAATATGCAGTACGTCACGATTTCTTCTCCTACGGCATTCCTTAAAAGCATATTGGACCCTATTGCGTATCCCCAACCACCCCATCCGCCTATAGCC
>JBAPTR010000047.1:0-7263 GCA_049282265.1 Desulfatiglandaceae bacterium
CTTCCTAAGGAGTCATCAACGTGCCCATGGATGGACTTTTTACGATTCCATCAAATTTGATGACTTCGTAAAAAGGCATCATCGTGCCCATGGACGGGCACGCAAATCAATGGGGTGCAGCGCAACCATTTGATTTGTAAGGAAAACGAAAATCACACTTTTCGGTTTCCGTCAGTAAAAAGTCCAGGGACGGACTTTTTACGGTTCCATCAAATTTGAATCGACTTCTGAAAAAATATTCAGGAATGGATCATACCGGCAAGCTGTGAAAACCCCGCAGGATCGTTGATTGCCATATGAGCCAGAACCTTCCGATCCAATTCGATGCCGGCCTTGTGCAACCCGCCCATGAGCTGACCATATGAAATACCGTTTTCCCGGGCAGCTGCATTAATCCGAACAATCCACAATTTACGAAAATCCCTCTTTCGCTTCCTACGATCACGGTAAGCGTACATCCCGGCGCGATCGACAGCGATGGCGGCCGTTCTGAAAACCTTGCTATGACCACCCTGAAATCCCTTTGCAGCCTTCAAAATCTTATTTCGTCGTCTCCTGGCCTTGAAGCCTCGTTTTACTCTTGGCATGGAAATCTCCTTCAGTTTTTATGGAATCGCAAAAAATCCGGTTCTCGGCACTCTATACAAAGTCGTCAACGGTCAGAACCGCCCCAATCAAAGATAAGGCACCAACTTGGCAACTTGTTTCAGGTTGGTTGCATCCACCAATCCGGATTTTCTGAGGTTTCGTTTTCTTTTTGTGCTCTTTTTTGTTAGAATATGACTCGAATATGCCTTATTCCGGACAACCTTTCCAGTCCCGGTTATCTTGAACCTTTTTGCAGCTCCCCGGTTTGTTTTCATTTTCGGCATCTGTTTTCTCCTTTCACAAATACGCTTTCACGCGGACCGTATGCTGAATGGTTACCGGTGGTTAATTTTTCTCATTCGAAAATATCAACAGCCCATATGGGATTCAAACACCACCATTGGGGCTTCAAGTTTCCTTCAGAATAAATGAACCACCCACCGCAAGCAGTGGGGGGTATGAAAAACAAAAACATAGAACGCCCTGAGACGTGGGAATTTTAACCCTTGCCTCCCTCGGGCGGGATCCAAAACAAAAGGACAACATGTCCTCCCCTAAGGGGCACAGCGGAAGATCTAGGGCTTGGGCATCATCACCATGGTCATACTGTTTCTGCCCTCCTGTTTCGGCGGCTGCTCAACTGTCGCTTCATTCTGAATTTCTTCAGCGATCTTCTGGAGGAGTTCAAGACCGATTTCCTTGTGCGCCAACTCCCGTCCTCTGAAATAGACTGAAATCTTCACACGGTGCCCTCTTTCCAAGAATTTCCTGAGATTGTTCAACTTGAAATTCAGATCGTGTTCACCCGTGTGAGGACGCAGCTTGATTTCTTTCACCTGGAAGGTTCGGCTTTTTTTGCGCGTCTCCTGGATACGTTTGCTTGCCTCGTACTTGAATTTTCCATAATCCATAATCCGGCAGACCGGCGGATCAGAATCAGGTGCCACCTCTACAAGATCAAAGCCTTCCTCTTTCGCCACCCTTAATGCCTGCTGCAACGGCAGGATTCCCAGTTGCTTTCCGTCAACAGAAATCAACCTCACGAGCCTGGCACGAATTGTCTCGTTGACATTAACGCGATTGGTTTTGTTGCCTATGGTTCTACCTCCTTTGTCTGCAGTCCTTGTCAATCGTTCCAATAAATTCATCTGCGGTCATGAACGGCAGATTTTCACCGTTCCGCTGGCGTGGGGTCAGTCCCCCTTTTTCACTTTCCTTGTCCCCGATGATGAGCATGTAGGGGATTTTCTGGAGTTGAGCTTCCCTGACTTTCAAACCAAGTTTCTCATTTCTCAGGTCAGCCTTTACCCTGATTCCTGCTTTTTTGAGTTCCTCAAACAGTGACTCCGCAAATGGGGTGTTCCGATCCGTCACGGTCAGAATGGTGGCCTGGACCGGGGCCAGCCAGACCGGGAAAGCCCCCGCGTAGTGCTCGATCAAGATGCCGATGAAACGCTCGATGGCACCCAGTATGGTCCGGTGCAGCATGGCGGGCCGGTGCTTTTGCCCGTCTTTGCCGATATACACCAGATTAAATCGTTCAGGGAGAGTGAAATCACACTGGATGGTCCCGCACTGCCATTTGCGTCCCAAGGCATCATTGAGCTTCACATCTATCTTTGGCCCATAGAAAGCACCATCGCCTTCGTTAATTTCGTAAGGTAGACCGGTCTCATCCATGGCCTCGATCAGGGCCCTTGTGGCCACTTCCCAGTCTTCATCTGAACCGATGGACTTCTCCGGACGGGTGCTTACCTCCAGTTCATAGTCAAAGTTAAACACGTTCATCATGTCATGGACAAAATCGAGAAGGTCCTTTATTTCGCCGTTCAATTGATCCGGCGCGCAGATGAGATGGGCGTCATCCTGGGTGAACTCCCGCACCCGGAGCAGACCCTGCAGGACACCCGAACGCTCATGCCGGTGCACCGTCCCCAATTCAAAATATCTCTTGGGGAGATCCCGGTAACTCCTGAGCTTCGATCCGAAAATGAACATATGCGAGAGGCAGTTCATGGGCTTGATGCCATACGACTGCTCATCGATCGTGGTGAAGTACATGTTTTCCCGGTAATTCTCAAAGTGGCCTGATTTTTTCCACAATTCAGTCTTGAGGAGTTCCGGTCCCCTCACCAGTTCATAGCCCCTCCTGAGATGCTCTTTGATTTCAAAATCTTCCAGTAAATACCGGAGCATCATGCCCTTGGGATGCCACACGATCATGCCCGCGCCGATTTCCTCGTGCGTGCTGAAAAGACCCAGTTGCGGTCCCAGTTTTGCGTGGTTCCTCTTCTTTGCCTCTTCCAGCTTCTGGAGATGGGACTTCATTGTCTTTCGATCGGAAAAGGCGACGCCATATATTCGACTCAGCATGGGTCTCTTTTCATCGCCCCTCCAGTAGGCCCCCGCCACTTTTATGAGATGAAAGGCCTTTATGCGCCCGGTACTTGGAAGATGGGGTCCCCTGCAGAGGTCCGTAAAACTGCCATGGGTGTAAAGTGACACATTCTCTTCACCCAGATCGCGGATAAGCTCGACTTTGTAGTCTTCCCCCTGCTCTTGAAAATAATCCATGGCCTCCTGCGAGGACAGCTCTTTCCGTTCAAAGGGAAGGTTCTCCCGGACAATTTCCTTCATTTTCTCTTCGATTGCAGGGAGATCTTCCTCCCTGAATGGACGTTCAAAATCGAAGTCATAGTAGAAGCCGTCCTCTATAGCCGGCCCGATGGTGACCTTTACTCCGGGGAAGAGCTCCCTGACAGCCATGGCCATCACGTGGGACGTGCTGTGTCTCAATATCTCAAGGCCTTCACCGGAATCGACATAAATGGGTTCGATCTCGGCCTCTTCTGCCAGGTCCGAACCCAGGTCCCGCGGGATTCCATCGACCTTTGCGGCGACGATTCGATCAAAGGACTTCACGCCTCTCTTTTCAAGGGCTTCCTTTACAGTCAATTTTTCACCATTTTCGTTTTTTCTGCCACTGACCTTGAATGAAAACCTAACCCGTTGGTTTGGACTTTCAACGAAGTCGCTTTACTAAACGCGCTTAAAGAAGCGAATCTGAGTATCTTTTTCATGTGCTTTCTGATAGTGCACTTGGCAACCAACTCCGACATGGACGGTTATTTGGGGTTTACCCCTCCTGAACCCTATGCGCTTTCTACTGCGTACCGCTAAACCCCAACTAACCGTCCATCCCCTCCGGCGTGCTTAGCAAGCATCTGAAAAAGATTGTCAGGTTCGGTTCCCATTCGTTGTTCATAGGCTGCCGTTTGCGGCATAAGTTGGTTTTTTACGAATCTATTAAATTTGGTTCATCTATTTCATCTTGCGTACGATGTATCATGAATTGGTCTGAAATTGCTTATTTTATATACAACAATACGGCGAAATGCAAGCGAAAAATAGTCTTTCCCATATGTTAAAAGGGGTCACGGCACCTTCCGCGACCCCCGGTTTTTCCTGGTAGGCACGAAGAGATTTGAACTCTTGACTTCTACCGTGTCAGGGTAGCGCTCTCCCCCTGAGCTACGTGCCTTCAAAGATATTAATTATTACCAACACATGGCGGAGTTGTCAAGCCCCATTTCGTTAGCGTTCACCGGAATCCGTTCAAAAGACGTTTCCATTCAGTCCTCTGGTGCGTATTCTCCCATTACCTTGAACCAATAGTGCATATAGTGCAGGCCCGAGGAAATGGTGAAAATAGCTGTTGCCCAAAATACGTAGATATTGAGGTGGAAAAAAAAGGGAAAATAGTCTTTGGACAAAACCATGAAGACCGTTCCCAGCTGCAGGCAAGTGGTCACCTTGCTCAGAATAGAGGGCCGTATGGTAATATCCATCCTGTTGAGAAACAGTATGAGAACACCCAGGAGGATGAGGATGTCCCGGCTAATGGCCATCACCGTCAGCCACGGAGGAATATATTCCTTGATGGACAGTACCACAAAGGCGGTGACCAGCAGGATTTTATCAGCCAATGGATCCAGATAAGCCCCCATCTTGCTTTTCTGGTTAAACCACCTGGCAATGAGTCCGTCGGCGCCATCACTCAGCCCTGCAATAATGAAAACAATGAGTGCGGCACGAAAATCCCCGCGTATTGAATAAATAACAAAGATGGGGGCGAGAATGATTCTGAGGCTGGTAATGAGATTCGGTAAAGTCATCTTGAGTTTCTATTCCATTACTGATAGTACGATTTCATTATCCTGGCTCTTTTCGAGCCCTATTCTTAGGGGGAGGCCTTCCCGGTTCAGAATCCGGCCCAGGAATTTCTCTCTTTCGCCCAGGAAGGCCACCCTGATGGTCACGATACCGCCCTCAATCCGGCTCTGTTTGACCGATTGCACTCCTGGAACCTCTTTTGTCAAAAATTCCCGAAATTTTCTATATTCCCTGAAATTCCTTAGCCCTTTCAGTTGAACCTGGAACACATGGATATCGGCCGGTTTTTCAGACATCACTTGAACGATGGAAGGACGCAATCTGCCAACAAGTGTGCGCGCCACCCTTTCCAGAAGCAGGCCTGTGGTCACAGTGCTATCTTTTTCCAGGTCCCGCAATCCTGTCTCCGCCGCTTCCCCAAGTTCCAGTCCTTCTTTGACTGAAAAGGCCTTGAGGGCCATGAATACCCTCGAATCATCCATGATGACACTTTGCCCGGAGATCACGACATCAGCGGATAACATCTTTCCCCATTGCAAAAGATCCGAAACGTCGAGTTTCGGTGACGTCATGCCCTCGGAATAGGTGATACCCGAAGACCCCAGCGTCCGGTTGACAGGGATGAACCCGCGTTCCTGAAAAACACGATACAAGATCACATCGGTCTGGGTCATCTGAGAAAAGGTTTCAGGACCTTTCCACCAGTACGACAACCTGTTTCCTTTCACCTCAGAGACCATGAAAAGGATCCTGATATTAGGAGCTTCCACCGTTGCGATACCGCTGAGCCTCAACTTTTCTTCAATCACATCCCTGTTGATCTTGACCTTCACAAGGACCCGGTATTGATCCACGTCCAGGTTTTCGGCAAGGATTTGGAAGTTCTCGATTTCGTCTTTTGCTGTGGGAAGGATTTCCCGAACAAGCCTCTCGAAACTGTTGATCATGTCGGCTTCACCCAGTCGAGAGGCCAGATAATTCTCCACGGCCTTTGACATGGCATGGGCTATTGCCTCTTCCTTGGCCGCTGCGATGTTTCCCTCAGTGACGGTTCCTGAACCGATGACGAGCACTTCATCCGCGACCGTTTTCTTTTCAGCAGCCCATCCCGTGGAAAAAAAGGCAAGCAAGACCAGACAAAGATTGAATAGGATCGCCAAAGATGCACTGACACGTCTAAACATCACCCCCCCCCTTACCTTCAGTAAATCCTCAATTCCTCTTTGAGTCTTCGAATGACAAGCAGCGCATCTGCACCCGTCATCCCGCCCCCGGGATTAAAAACACCATATCTTGGCTCCATAATCCCTGTTCCCACCGTACAGAGCATCACCGCAGTGAAATAAGATTCACCACTTTTCACGTCGGAAAAGGGTGAGTTATCCCTAGTGAATCTCGTAGCCAAAGTGGGGTCTTTTTTCAGACTCACTATGATATCAGCCATGGCCATAGCATATTCCGCTCTGGTAATGTTTTGATCAGGAAGAAAAGAACCATCGGGAGCCCTTTTCAATCCCGCTATACCCAGCTCAATTATCACATCGATATCTCTTTTCAGGGGATGATTTTTCCAATCTGACATCAGAGGAAAAGATTGCATCTCCTTTGCCTCTCCCGCCGATGCCGAAGGTTCTCTGTAAGCTTTGGCCCCACCTTTCCCTAAGAGTGCATCCAGCTTCAACTCTTCAACCAGGAGCGCGGCAGTTTCAGCTCTGGTAACTCTCTTCAGGATGGCGATTTTCTTTCCTGTAATGGACCCAGGTCTGGCAATGATAATTTTTGAAACGGTTTTCAGTTCCCTGTCGGCTTCTTCAACAAAACGGGCGTGAAGCTCCTTTACCTTGTTGAATTTCTTTTCCGCCTTTCGGAACTGGTAGGCCTCCATATATGCCCTGCCCAGATAAAAATAGGCATCAGGAAGCTCGGCTCCCATGCCGACCGCATCTTCAAAATTTTCTTCGGCCTTTTTCAGCCAGTCTTTCCCCTTTTGCATGGTGTAGATACGCATGTAGCCTAAATAAATGAGTGCCTTATCCCTTTCTGTCTTCGCATTTTTTCCGGCCATTTCCATGGATTTCAAGGCCTGGAGGAACTTGCCTTTCTTCCCGTAAACCAGTCCGAGGCCGCATTGGGCCGTTGCCTCGGATCCGTTCAGATGGAGTGCCAGCATAAATTCACGCTCCGCATCCGCGATACGGCCTTTGTCGAGCAGCCTGAAACCGGTGGACACGTGGTGTTTGGGCGTATCTAAGACACTCTCGCTCCTCAGATGACCTGGAGTACATCCGCCAAGAGATAGAAACAAAATACAACATGCCAGAAGCAAGGGGAAAACCAAATCTGATCCTTTCATATGCATCATGATGCCTCCCCGACAGGACAACAACCATGGCCTCCATTTAATGATCCTGCCTGAAGTCTGACCGAATCGTAAAGGGTCCTCCATGGACTTCTTACTCACGCCCGTCCATGGGCGCGATGATGGCTTCCAACGAAGTCGTG
>JBAPTR010000048.1:0-9997 GCA_049282265.1 Desulfatiglandaceae bacterium
TGGATATCCGAGGGGGCCAGCGGATAACCGATCAGAACCCGGAGGACAAATACCAGGCACTGGAGAGATTCAGCCGGGACCTCACGGCCATAGCTGCCAAGGACGATCTGGACCCCGTGATCGGCAGGGATGAGGAGATCAGAAGAATTATCCAGGTCCTTTCCAGAAGGAAAAAGAACAACCCCGTTCTAATCGGTGAACCGGGCGTTGGAAAGACCGCCATCGTAGAGGGACTTGCCCAGAGGATCGTCCATGGGGACGTGCCGGAGGCACTGAAAGACAAACGGGTGGTGGCCCTTGATATGGGCGCCCTTATTGCGGGAGCCAAATACCGAGGGGAATTTGAAGAAAGGTTGAAGGCCCTGCTGAAGGAAGTCACCGATGCCCAGGGGCAGATCATCCTCTTTATCGATGAAATGCATACCCTCGTTGGAGCAGGTGCCGCGGAAGGTGCTATCGACGCCTCAAACATGCTCAAACCGCCTCTGGCCAGGGGTGAACTCCGATGCGTGGGTGCCACCACCATTAAAGAGTATCGAAAATATATTGAGAAGGATGCGGCCCTTGAACGCCGTTTCCAGCCCGTCATGGTGAATGAACCCTCCGTGGAAGACACCATCTCCATCCTTCGCGGCCTCAAAGAGAAATATGAGGTCCACCACGGAGTCCGGATCAAAGATTCAGCCCTCGTGGCGGCTGCGACCCTTTCCAATCGATACATCACCGACCGGTTTCTCCCTGACAAGGCCATAGACCTCGTTGATGAGGCCACCTCCAGGCTGCGCATAGAGATTGACAGCATGCCGGCCGAGCTTGACGACATTCATAGAAAGATCACCCAGTTGGAAATAGAACGCGAGGCCCTTAAGAAGGAAAAAGACCCGGCCTCCAAAGATCGGCTCCACAACATTGAGGACGAATTAGGCCTCCTGAACACCCAGACGAATGAGATGACGGCGCACTGGAAAAAGGAAAAGGAAGGTATTTCAAGGATAAGGGAAATAAAGGAGAAGCTTGAGGCAACGAAGTCGGAGGCTCAGACGGCCGAGCGCAAGGGTGATCTCACCAGGGCGGCGGAACTCAAATACGGGACATTGATTGAACTGGAAAAAAGGCTGGAGGCGGAAAAACAGGCACTGGATGGTCTGCAACAGACTTGGAAGATGCTGAAAGAAGAGGTGGACAGTGAAGATATCGCCCAGGTGGTTGCCGGGTGGACCAGGATTCCCGTCTCCCGGATGATGGAGGGAGAAAGGGAAAAACTTTTGAAGATGGAAAAACGGCTTTCCCAACGCGTGGTGGGTCAGGAGGAAGGCATCAGGGCCGTTTCAAATGCCGTGCGTCGTGCCCGCTCCGGACTCCAGGACCCCAACAGGCCGATAGGCTCTTTCATCTTCATGGGTCCGACCGGTGTCGGCAAAACGGAGCTTGCCAGGGCCCTTGCCCAGTTCCTGTTTGACGATGAACAGTACATGGTGCGCATAGACATGTCGGAATACATGGAGAAACATTCCGTGGCCAGGCTGATAGGGGCCCCCCCGGGATATGTGGGATACGAAGAGGGCGGGTACCTGACGGAAGCCATTCGAAGGCATCCCTATTCGGTCGTCCTTTTTGATGAGATCGAAAAGGCCCATCCGGAGGTGTTCAACGTCCTGCTTCAGATCCTGGACGACGGAAGGATGACCGATGGGAAGGGCCGCACGGTTGATTTCAAGAATACGGTCCTGATCATGACCTCCAATGTGGGGAGTCAGTGGATCCAGGAACAGGGAGGCAGAAAGGATGACGGTACGAACGATCGGATCATGGAAGTCCTCCGCAATACGTTTAAGCCGGAATTCCTGAATCGAATCGATGAAATCGTTATCTTCAACTCCCTTGGGCAGGAAGAAATCAAGAAGATTGTGGATCTCCAGGTGGCTATCCTTGGAAACAGGTTGAAGGGTAAGAAAATCGGGTTGGAACTGACTGAAGAGGCAAAAGCGTTCCTGGCCCAAGCCGGCTTTGACCCCGTTTACGGTGCGAGGCCCCTGAAACGAACCATCCAGCACCTCATACAGGATCCCCTGGCCGTCAAGATTCTGGAAGGTGATGTCAGGGAAGGCAGCCACGTGAAAATTGATGTGAAAGACGGGAAGCTGGTGTTTGAATAGTTTCCAGTTTCACCTTCGCCTGTTGATGCGGTCCCGGAGTTTCCGGAAAGGCCGAAACGTAACCACCCGTCTGGACCGGAGAATAATCCTCTCACCTGTCCGGGGATTTCTCCCGCTCCTGGCCCACTTGAATTTCACCTGGAATTTTCCGAAGCCGAAAATGCGCACATCCTGGCCTTTGACCAGGGCAGCCTTGATGATCTCCATGAGGCTGCCCACGATCCTTGCAGCCCGATTTTGGGAAAGAAAAACGCAATCCATCTCAGGAAAGAGATATATCTGCGCGTCTCTTTTGGGCTTTTTCAGGCGGACGTTTTCTCTCACGTGTTTTGCGATATCGGACTTGGTCAAGGTCATCGCTCAATTCCCCAAAAAGGTTCTTTCTCTTGGCGAAACATGTCATATTTGCTAATATTTGTCAAATATGATGACTTGCCGGCAAGTCATCAGCATGATCACGGACAGGCTTCTAACGAAGTCGCTTTATCCTACATGTCTAGGGAAACGGATCTGAGAATCTTTTTCATGTGCTTTCTCATAGTGCACTTGGACCGAACTCCAACATGGACGGCTATTCGGGCTTTATGCCACCCAAACCTCACGCGCTTCTATGATGTAGCGCTAAACCCCAAATAGCCGTCCATCCCCTCCGGAGTGTTTAGAAAGCATTTGAAAAAGATTGTCAGATCCGATTCCTTTACGTTGCAGATAGGTTGCCGTCTGTGACATAAGCCAGCTTCTTGCGAATATATCAAATATGCACCGAACTTTTCTTCCCAAACTTGTCAACGACCCCTTTTCCGATCCCGGGTTATTCGTCCCTTTCCGATACGAAAAAAGGGCCTTGCTCTTTGATTTGGGAAGCCTTGAAAACCTTTCCGCCAGGGATCTTCTCAAGATCACTCACGTGTTTGTCACCCACACCCACATGGACCATTTTGTCGGTTTTGACAGCCTGCTCCGGATATTCCTTGGAAGGGACAGGACGCTCCACCTCTTCGGCCCGCCGGGCTTTCTGCAACAGGTGGAGGGAAGGCTTGCCGGATACACCTGGAATCTGGTGCACGAATACGAGACGGATTTCCAGGTCCGTGCCAGTGAAATCAGCCCGGGCCGGAAGGTCACAAAAACCTATGTCTGCCGCGAGGCCTTTCGGGCGAAAAGCACAGTCCTTGCGGAACCTTTCTCCGGAACACTCCTCGCGGAGCCGTCTTTCTCCATAAAAGGTACCCTGCTCGACCACGGAATCCCCTGCATGGGTCTCACCCTTCAAGAAAGCTTTTCCGTCAATATCATTAAAGAGGCATTACGGGAAATGGGACTCCCGGTGGGACCCTGGCTCAACCGTTTCAAGGAATACCTGTATGAAAGAAGGGACCCACGGGACCTATTCCGAATCACCCCCGCTGAAGCGAAAGTGACGGTTGAGAAGACATTTCGCCTTGGTGAACTGGCGGATCGGATCGCTCGTGTTTCACCCGGTCAGAAGATAACCTATGTCACAGACGCAGGTTCCACCGCAGGCAATGAGGAAAAAATTGTCAAACTAGCATGGAACACAGATCACTTCTTTGTTGAGGCGGCGTTTCTTGAACGGGATAGAGCTATTGCTCGAAAAAAATACCACCTGACCGCACGCCAGGCGGGGATCCTGGCCAAGAGGGCGGGAGTGAAGCGGCTTCACCCCTTTCATTTTTCGCCGCGGTATGAAGGCCGGGGAGAGGAATTGGTAAGAGAGGCCTTCGAGGCATTTAGGCATGGGAAAAAAAGAACATCGAACGATAAAAAGATGAACATCGAACATCGAACGTCCAACATCGAATTTTGAATGGAGGAAGATGAGGAAACAGACATATGATCTGGAGGAAAGGCTGCTCGACTATTCGGTGCGAATCATAACAATCGTTGAACAGCTGCCAAATACCAGAGCGGGCATCCATGTTGCGGGCCAGTTGTTAAGATCAGGAACTTCACCTTATCCGAACCACGGTGAAGCCCAGGCAGCGGAGTCACCGAAAGGCTTCATCCATAAACTCCGCATCTCTCTGAAGGAGCTTCGGGAGACTCAGAGATGGTTAAGACTTATTCAGCGGATACCACTCATTGAAAAACCGGAACTGCTAAATGATATTCTACAGGAAACAGAGGAATTAATTAAGATTTTCGTCACAAGTATCAAAACGGCTGAAAAGAAGCAGAAATAGCCGTTAGAAGTTTATTCATTTTTGGTTTTATTTGTCTTTGCATTCGACGTTGGACGTTCGATGTTCGATGTTCGACGTTCATCTTTCAAATCGCCCCAATCAGTCTTGAGATCACAATGCGCTGCACTTCGGATGTGCCTTCGCCGATTTCCAGGAGTTTCTGATCCCGGTAAAACCGTTCCACATCATACTCCTTCATGAGCCCATAGCCGCCGTGAAGCTGGACCGCGTGGTTGGCGCAACGGTACATGACCTCGGAGCAGTGCAGCTTGGCCATGGCCGCCTCTTTAGAGAAGGGCTCGTGATTGTCGCGCAACCAGCAGGCCTTGTAAAGGAGCAGACGGGCGCACTCGATCTCCAGTGCCATGTCCGCCAACTTGAAGGCGTTGACCTGGAAATTCGCAATGGGCTTCCCGAATTGCACCCGCTCTTTGCTGTATTTCATGGCCATCTCAAAACACCCTTGAGCGCCTCCAAGCCCCATGGCCCCGATGGAGAGCCGTCCGCCGTCGAGGGTCTGCATCATCTGATGAAAGCCGTTTCCCCTTGGTCCCAACATGTTTTCTTTGGGAACACGGCAATCATCGAAATAGAGCTCACTCGTGTTTGAAGAACGCCACATCAGCTTTCCGTGCATCTCGCGGGCCTCGTAGCCTGGGGTATCGTTCTCCACCAGGATACAGGAAAGCTCTGGCCGGCCGTCATCCCTGGTCCCCGTACGGCACAGGACCGTGACGCCCGCGCTTATGTCCGTGGACGCATTGGTGATAAAGATCTTGCTGCCGTTCAAGATCCAATCCTCGCCCTCCTGAACGGCCGTGGTCTTGGAATTGCTGGCATCTGAACCGGCATTGGGTTCCGTAAGGCCAAAACCCCAAAGTGTCTCTCCACTGCAGAGCTTGGGGAGATATTTTCGTTTTTGTTCTTCATTTCCGAAGTAATACAGAGGGCCGATTCCAAGGGAGTTGGCTGCGGCCACCGTCGCGGCATGGGATCCATCAACACGGGCTATCTCTTCCGTCGCTATGATATACGAGATATAATCCATGCCCTGACCGCCGTATTCTTCTGAAACAAACATGCCGAAGAGACCCAGCTCGGCCATCTTTCGCATCGTCTCATAAGAGAATTCTTCTTTCTCATCCAGGTCTCGGGCCACCGGTTTGATCTCTTTTTCAGCAAACTGGCGCACAGAATTTCGCAGGATTTCCTGTTCCATGGAAAGGCTAAAATCCATAATGATTTCCCCCTTCGATCCTTATCCTCGGGTGTGTTACCGCTCAAGCATCCTGCAAAAACGAGGCAAGTTGCAGGGCTTTTCAATCGCATCACGATTGCACGCCTGATGCCATTTCTTATAGGAAGATGCCCTGATATTGTCAATGAGAAAAGTGGTCAGGAACTTTAGAGAACAAGTGGTTGCTTTAGAGATTAGGGAAAGGCTTTTCCCAACAAATTTAATGGGTTGCCTTTGCACCTTTAGACACGGTTCCCATAATCTTTTGCAGACTTCGTTCCTGCGCAGCCTAACTGTTCAGTGAAGCATGCTGCAAGCGCGCCGGCCGCCCGCTTCATCAAGAGCATGACAGCACAGCAAAGAGGCGTTTTCGTGTCCTGAAAAAAGATTCCCGTGGCCCTATTGATGGAATGTAAAAAGTCCGTCCGTGGACATTTTACTGACGCCTCCCGCCTCATGCCTTACGCCTTACGCCCTAAAATTGTATTTGACTTATCTGTCAGGTCCTATTACAAAAACAGACAATCCTAAAAGAAGAAAGGAGTGTGCGGAATGATTAAATTCAGTGAGAAACAACTCAAGATACCCAAATTGTCACGCCCCGTTTACCTGGTGACCGCAGGGCAGTCGAAATTCGACCGGGCCATGCCCGATAAGAGGACGGAAGAACTGGCCGTCGACGCCCTCACCATGGCCGCAAGACTCATCGATAAGTCGCCAGCCGAATTGAAGAGTTACATCCATACGGCCTACTACGGACATTTCGCCGACCACTTTGGCGACCAGCTCTTGGGCGAAGCGGTGATCCATGACCGCCTGGGTCTGGACCCCCTGGGGAATGTCGGTGTAAAGACCGGCGGTGCCACCGGAGGATCCACTCTGTGGGAAGCTGTTAAGGCGGTCGCCTCAGGCTATTCAGATTGTACGCTGGCCATGGGCTGGGAGCGTATGGATGAAGTCCCGACGGATGAAGGGAACCACCTGATCTCCTGCGCCGCTGACAAGGATTGGGAAACCCCACTTGGTCATATCTACACCGGCTATTACGCGGTGATGGCCCAGAAGTACTGGCAGGTTTTTGGCAAGGAAGAGGACTCCTTTCGCAGGACCATGGCTGAAATCTCGGTGAAACATCACGGTTACGCCCGGTTCAACCCGTTTGCTCAAGCCCCCATGAAGATCACCGTGGATGATGTCGTCAATTCCCCTGTCGTGGCCTATCCCCTCAGGACACTGGACTGCTGTCTCATGAGCGTCGGCGTTGCCTGCGCGATTATCTGTGACGAAAAGACCGCCATGGAACTGACAAAAAACACAAAGAACAAACCCCTCAGGATCTGGGTGACTGCGGGCTCTCACACCCTGAGGCCCGCCTGCCGTCGTGACATGGAAATCCCTCTGCTTCCCAACGAGACCGATGACCAATATGCCGATCTGGGCGAGAAGTTTCCGGGGGGGGACCGATACCCGGGCTTCACCGGTTTCCTGGCCGCCCGAATGGCCGCCTACTACGGGTACCGGATGACCGGCGTCGTAGATCCCATGGAAGACCTTGATGTCATCGAACTGCACGACGCCTTTACGATCAGCGATATGCAGACTTACGAAGACATCGGACTCAGACCCTATGGCTACGGCCGGGACTTTGTGGAATCAGGGGACTGCTACCATACCAACCCCCATACCGGCAAACCGGGAAGGCTTCCTTCCAATCTCTCGGGCGGTCTCATCGGATGCATGCATGCCGTGGGTGCCACGGGCATCATGCAGGTCTTTGAGATTGCCACCCACCTCTGGAACCGGTGGGCGGAAATTCACGGTGATCAGAAGCTCTGGGATGCGTTCGGCAGGGAAAAACCGGCTGACTGGACAGACCTCCAGGTAAGAGACGCGCACCGGTCCCTGGCCATCAGTCATGCAGGCGTCGGATCGCACGTGACCGCCACCCTATTGATGGATCCTGACCATCTTCTGAAAGAGGATGCCTGAAAGGAGGAAGACACATGAGCATATTTGGAACCGTAACGGTCAAGAACGGAAAATACCGTCCCAGGGGGGACTTTCATCACATTACCCCCAACGTGCCCATCCGGGACGAAGACCATGGGCTGCGTCTGCTGGGCGTAACCAACCCCAGGGACATGACCTATATCCACACCTACGGGGGTGAGGCCATCTTTTTCGAGAACCTTTCGCAGGCCAGGATCCACGGCACCCGGTGTGACAATCCCGATTGTGAGTTTAAGGGGACGGTCTATCTCCCCTTCCGTATTCACTGTCCCGACTGTCTGGGAAAAAACACGGTGATCGACCTGACGGACCTGTGTCGCAAGACGGCCAAGATCCATACCTTCATGGTCTGTGAACGTTCGGGGGCCTTCAACACCCTTGAAAAACCCATCCAGTTCATCAATGTGGAATTTGAAGGGGTCTCTACGATCCTGATGAGTTATCTCTCCGTGGGCGAACCCAAGATCGGAATGCGGGTGATCCCCATTTTCAGGACGCTTGACCCCACCTATACCATAACCGACCTCTCCTGGGTGGTCGAAGGCACGCCTGGAGATTCGCTTCCAAAGGGCTTTACGTTCGGATAGTCTCCTCCTTCAAACAACAAAGGGGTTGCATCTGCAACCCCTTCGTCTTTTTCTCACGCGCCTCCGAGCGAAATGGACTTGTCCGCCTATGCTGTTTGGCGGAGATCCCGCAAACCGGGGCTCACTTCGTTCGCTCGAGACTCAGAGCTATCAGAGAAAAACTTTCTATTCTTTAGTTCTTAGACTCTGCGGTCTCTGAGTGCTCTGTGTGAGATATTGTTTTTGGGTTTTTCGTTGTTTGTCTCACGTCCGTTCACTTCGTTCACTCGAGACACAGAGCTATCTGATAAAAAAACTCCTCTTTTTTGTTCTCAAAACTCTGCGCTCTGTGTGATAGGTTGCTCCTGCCTATGAAAAGGTGCCGTCACGAAATCGTCAATTTCATCTGCTTAACATCCGTCTCAAGGCCCAGCCTCAGACAAAGCTCTCTGATTTCCTCTTTCTTCTCGTCCCCGTTCATGCTGAAAGAGATAATCAGTTCCTGGATCTCATATTTTCTGAGCAGTTTTTCAAGCCCCTCACCACCGCCCAGGATAGGATAACCCATGACTTTTCTTCCCTGCAACCCCACGTTGTCATCCACAAATCCAAACATATGAAGCCCCAGGGCACTGTTCGCCTCAATCTCCCTTAAAACCATCTGGCCTCCGATACCGGCCCCATAGATGAGGGTTCGTTTGCCTTTGGGGTTGCCGTTCCTGATCCCCTCATCCAGCAACCTGAAAGACAACCGCGAAAGGGATACCAGGATAACCATGAGGCCCCAGTAGATGACGAACACGGCTCGGGAGAAGCTCTGGAACCGGTACATGAACAGGAGGATGAGCATCGTTCCCACCGTACCCACGGTAATACCCTCCACGTAGCCTATGAGATCCCGAATGCCGGTGGTTCCCCACACCCCCCTGTATACGCCGAAGACATAGAAACCAAGGAGTTGAAAGGCGATCAGAATGGGCAGGGATTTCAGGAAAAAATTGAGGTCTGCTCCAGGGGCTCCCTCGAAACGAAGGAGATAGGCCGTATAGTAGGCCGCGGAAACGAGGACAACGTCCAGGAGTACCTCGAACAGCCGTCTCCGGTACGTGATCTCTATCAAGAGCGGGGTGAAGACGCTGGCTCCCTTATCAGCCAGAATGGAGTTTTCCGTGTAAACCTGGACCTTCCCCAGGTAAACCCAGAAAAGAATGACAAAGAGGATGTAAAGGATAGCGGTAACAAGGACCGTGCCCGCGCTCAGGTACTTCATCCCCAAGGCCAGCAGGCCGGAACTCATGGAAAAAGCATATAAAACCAGGACAGCCTTTCTCTCGGAAAGCCCGATGGCCACCAGCCTGTGGGAAGAATGGTCCCGTCCACCTCGGGAGATGGGGCGATGAAACAATTTGCGCATAAGGCTGACAAATGTGGTGTCCAGGATGGGGATAAAGACAATGGAAACGGGCACCGCAATGACCGAAAGGATATGGAAAAAACTTCCTGAGGAAGACGGTGACGGCCCTCCGGCGATCGTCATGCAAGCCATCATAAAACCAATGAAGAGGCTCCCTGCGTCCCCCATGAATATAGTGGCGGGATTAAAGTTGTAAATCAGGAAACCGCCCATTGCGCCCGTATAGACCGCTCCGATCAGAAGGATGGGGTCGTAGGAAAAGCCCGGTATGATGGTAAGCAAGCGGTAGGCACAGAAAAGCAATCCCCCTATCACCGCAATCCCTGCCGCCAGGCCATCCATATTATCCAGGAGATTAAAGGCATTGGTAATGCCCACTATCCATACAATGGAGAGTAAAAGATTGAGGG
>JBAPTR010000049.1:0-3004 GCA_049282265.1 Desulfatiglandaceae bacterium
GAAAGGCAAGCTCGTGTACATCGAAGGAAAACTTCGTACACGGTCCTGGGAAGATCGCGATGGCGTTAAGCATTATGTCACCGAAATCGTTGCCCAGACCATGCAAATGCTTGATCGTGCGGGTTCCTGCAATGGTTCTTCAAAAGAGGGTTCCGGCGATGAAAAAGCTGGTAAAGCGTCTCATTTTGACGGGCCAGGACCTGACGATGACGACATTCCGTTTTAGCGTGATTCGCAATCAAGAAAGAGGAAATAGGGCTTAGGGGGCATGAATATTTTATTCTGCTCCTTTTTTTGTGCCCTGAACGAGTAAGGCCATCGGGAGTGTCAAGCGTTTTCGCTTCACTCCCTTTTTTATCCGCCTTCTGTGTGGCGGATTGTGCCTGGAACCTATGAGAAGGAAAAGGAGAAAAAGACATGGAGCTGCATGAAATTCTATACCAAGGATTGGTGCATACTGATTTTGGCGATTTGGGTGATCGCTCGACCTATGTCGGCGCAAGCGACGTCGGCGGATGTCCCAGAAAGGTTGTATTAAGCAAGCTGGAAGAGCCGCACTATGACCTGGCGACTCTCATAAGGTTTGCAAGAGGGCATTTGGCTGAGCATTTGCTTATTGCCGCATTCAAAGAAAGTCCACACCTGCCCAAGTGGAGCTACCAAATAGAGGTAGTCCACAGGAGTGAGCCCTTCAAGGCCCACGTGGACTTTGTTTTCGAGACCAGGCAGGTGTTGGCAGACATGGAAGTCAAGACGGTCTCGAAAATTCCGAAAGAGCCTTATGACAGTTGGATTCAGCAGGTCCATTTTCAGATGGGGTTGCTGAAAGATGCGAACCCCAAGAAAGCTATACGGGGTGCTGTGTTTGCCATTGACCTCAATGAGGGACAGACGAAGATCTTTGACGGTTTTGACTACGATTCCAAGTTGTATGAGGGATTGCTTCAGAAGGCTTCCCATATCCGGGAATGTGTGCAGAACCCCGGAATAGAAGCCGAAACTGAAAAGGGGCCACTTTGCGCCTGGTGTCAGTACAGGCCGGGTTGTCCCGCGTATGACATATACGAGAGCATTCCGGAGATGCCTCTTGAAGAAGAATTACAGCAGTATCTCGGCTTTAAGGAGACCCGAAAGGACCTCAAGGCCGAAATAGATAAACTGGCTGTTCTTCTGAAAGCGGGTATTGACAACGGCAATCCTGACGGAGACAGGATCAGGGTTGGCAGAAACCTCGTCAGACGAAGTGTCAGGCGGACCTCCGGTATTAACGGTGCCGCCTTGAAGAAAGACCATCCGGAAATTCATACCAAGTACGCCACCGAGACTCCCTACGAAGTCCTGGTGGTCGAATAAACCTTTTTCCCGAGTTCCCTCCTGAGGGGCGAAGCTCAGAGAGCCAAGACCCTTCCGGAAAAGTCTCAGATATTCCACAGACAATTACGCAAAACGAAAAGGCATAGTTATATGTCTTAGATATACGTATGCCTGTATATCTGCGCTGGATCGGAAGCAGGGAAAGAAAGGAGCAGAGATGAAAGACTTTGATCTTAGAAAACTCAAAAAGCCATTCCCCGCGAACGATGTGGAATGGAGAGTTAAGACGAGCGGGAAGAACGGCAAAGGCCCCTGGGCCATGCTGCTTCCCTACATCACGAACCGGGCGATCATGAATCGCTTGGACGAAGAGGTAGGCCCTGAGAACTGGAAAAACTATTTTGAGTCCGGTCCTTCAGGCGGCACGATGTGTGGCCTTTCCGTCCGTGTTGACAACGAATGGATCACCAAATGGGACGGTGCTCAGGAAACAGCAGTGGAACCTGTCAAAGGCGGGTTCTCCGATGCAATGAAAAGAGCTGCTGTTCAGTGGGGTATCGGGCGGTATCTCTACCACCTGGACTTTCAGGTCAAGGATGTTCTTCCGGATAGACCCGGAGGACGTTTTATCCGTATTGATGACCAGAAGAAAGGGATCAAGGGGTACGCGATTGTTCCGACCCTGCCTGCCTGGGCTTTGCCTGTCGGAGATCCCGACTTTGGCGGGGATGAAGAACAAGGCTCTGAGCCTGATCAAAAGAAAAGGTCTGATAATAAAGGCCGAAAAGAGGGAAAAACAGAAAAGCGTAAGCCCGCCACCCCAAATCCACCGGCGGACAAGTCTGTCAGCGGTTCGAGCATTAAGGGAATCACCTACCGGCGTGAAGGGAACCTGCTCATTGCAGAGGGGAATACCTTTGCGGTGAAGGGTTCACTCAAGAGCGCCGGTTTCAAGTGGAACCCTGGTGCGAAGGCGTGGGCAAAGGCGGCAGTAAATGCATAAAAGGAGGATTGATCATGTTGATAGCGCATTGTGATACAGAATATGTTGAAGAAAGTCAGGTTTTGGATATCGAGTCCGTTGAAGGGACCGAGACATGGAAGCCGATTTCACACAGGGATGTCATCATACCGCTTCAGAACGCGCTTGTTACTACCGGGCTGAAGATTGCCAGGAAGACGTACAGTCTGAGCCCGAACGGACATAAGATGTTCGCAGTATGGCAGCTTGACAACGTTGATGGCGAGATGGCCTACACCCTGGGTGTCCGGAACTCCATGGACAAATCGCTGGCGCTCGGGATTGTTGCAGGAACCACGATTCTTGTTTGTGACAACCTGGCGTTCAGCGGAGACTTTATCCGGTTCCGGAAACACACGAAGGGCATTGTAAACGAACTCGATGAGTTGTGTCTTGAAGCAATTAAGAATGTGAAAGGAAACCTCAAGAGCTTTGCCGAATGGCATAAGCGACTCATAACGTATATTTTGAGACGAAGACAGGCCGAAGTTCTTACGTTTCGTGCCATGGAGACGGGCGTCTTGAATCCCTCTCAGTTCGGGGCTTTTTACAGGCTCTACTTTGAGGAAAAAGCTAAATACGGCCGTCCTGACCTGTATAGCTGGCACGAAGCGGTTACGGATCTGAATCGACAAAAAAACCTATTTCAAGTTCTGGATCGAAACAAAG
>JBAPTR010000050.1:0-2616 GCA_049282265.1 Desulfatiglandaceae bacterium
ACTCACTTCTGCATGGACGACTACTTGGGGCTCACTCCTATCAAACCCTACGCGCTTCTGTGACGTACCGCTGAACCCCAAATCGGCGTCCATCCCCTCCGGAGTGTTTAGAAAGCATTTGAAAAAGATTGTCAGGTTCGGTTCCTCTTCGTTCCCGATAGGTTGCCGAACATGGCATAAACCAGCTTCTTACGAAATCATCACCTTTTCCCAGTCGTCCGCCTAGACTATGATTTGCTGGGTGGTGCGGTTGAATTCCTGGATTCCGGCCAGCCAACCTTCCAAAACGCTTATCATTTTCTCTTTTCCGATCTTCTCAGCTGAAACGGGTTCCGGCATCAATTCTTCCAGATCCATTCCCGCTTCAAGTTCGTCAAGGCGTTCTCTTGCCTTTTGATCTTCCGGGTTCTGTGTCAGCAGTTCTTTATAGGTCTCGGTCGCCATCTGGTACTGACCCTGAGTCACGTAGATTTCCGCCAGGGTGTGCGTGGCCATTTCGGGAAATATCTCTTCAGGTTCTGGTGTCGGGGGTACGGCTTCCTCGGAGGCGGGGACAGTGTCTAGGCGGGCTTCTCCCCCGCTTTTTTCGAGACAGTCCAGCAGTTCGAGGGCCTCTTCGTCCCCGGGGCTGTGTGCCATGTATTTCTTGAGTACAATGGATGCCTCTTCTGCTCTCCCCTGCTTTGCAAACAGTTGTGCTTGGTCTTTGTAGATGGAGACCAATTTGTCGATTTTCTCAGTAGCGAGAGAAATTTCGGTCTCAGCAAGGGAAAGGAAACCCATATCCTTGTAGCAGTGCGCCAGAAGTCGGCGCAGAGGGATATCATCGGGGTCTTGTTCAAGCCCTCTTACGCATGCCCGGGCGACCTCCCGGGTGTGTCCATCATCTTTCATCCGCTCAAGAAAACGGCGATGCGTTCCCAGCGACGGCCCATTTTCTAAAATGTCTTTAAAAAGGTCATTTGATCGTCCCATTTTTCCCTACCTCTCCTTTAGGAAATTTGTTCAGTTCGTCGGGTTTTCTCTCTCGGGATACCTTTCCATTGAAACTTTTTTCAGGATTATTGCTGTCTTTAAACCGGTAGATTACCTCGTTTTTTTTCACGAGGCCGAGTTCTCTCCTTGCCACCATTTCTACGTGCTTCGGGTCTGTCCTCAGTCGACGGATTTCTTCAAACAGGGCCTGATTTTCTTCTGTAAGTTTGTTTATTTTTTCAATATAGGCCTGGCGCTCATCCTCTACGCGATAGAGGTGAATAAAACCATGCCGGCCAAACCCGAGCCAGGCGATGAAGGGTCCCAGCAGACAAAGACCCACCAATGGAATTCGGACAATCTTGTTCTTAAGAATGGTCAAGGTCAGCGTCCCTCCAGCGGCAGGCGGGCGGCTATGATAATAGATCGAATGCCGGCCATCTTCGCCAGATCCATGATCTGGACCACCCTCCCAAGCTTGGTGTCTTTATCGGCCTGAAGAACAAGATGCATGATGTCTTTCTTCCCTGCAGAAAGCCGGAGTTCTTTTTGTAATGCCTCGTCATTCAATTGCTTTCCCTTGAAATAGACCTTGCCGAGACGGTCCATCAGGAGTGTGATTTTTTCACTGTCCTGGTTCAATATCCTCTGGGCGGCCTTTGGCAGACGGATCTTAATCCCGGAGGCGACATCAAAATGAGAGGTGACCATAAAAAAAATCAGGAGAAGAAAAACGATGTCAACCAGTGGGGCTATGCCCAGCGTGGGTTCATTGTCTCCTATTCGTTTAAAACGCATGTCCTGTCTCACCCTGCATCTTGACTGGATTCTTCCATTATTTCAACTATTTTTATCGAGCTTTCTTCCATTTCGAAAATGAACATTCCGGCTCTGTCTTTTAGGAATCTATAGCAGACCAATGTGGGGATGGCCACACAAAGACCGGCGGCAGTGGTCAAAAGGGCCTCTGCAATGCCGCCTGCCAGGGGCGCCGGGTTCCCTATGCCCTGCACCGAGATGGCATTAAAGGTCTTAATCATTCCCGAGACAGTACCAAGCAGACCAAGCAAGGGGGAAAGGTTGGCGAGGGTGGCCAGGATGCTCACATTCTTTTCCAGAATAGTGGCCTCCCTGCTGCCCCTTTCTTCAATGGCTTCTTTGACAAGCCACATGCCTTTCCGGGCATTCTTGAGACCGGCAAGGAAAACTTTCGCAATGGAAGATGCGTCACTCTGGCAGAGAAAGGCGGCCTCCGTGATTTTGTTTTTTCTAAGGAGGTCATCCACTTGTCTGACAAAATCCTCAGGGATGATATTCTTGCGACGAAGAAACCAGAGTCGCTCAATGAATATGGCGAGTGCAATGATGGAGCAGAAAATGATGGGGTACATGAAAACCCCGCCTTTTACGATAAGTTCAACCATTCTTTCTCAAAGACCTCGTCACGGCAGGCAGTATAGCAAAGTTGATGACTTCGCAAAAGTTCATTTATGCCGCGAGCGGCGGCCTATGAACAACGAAGCCAAACCGAACCTGACACTCTTTTTCAGACGCTTTCTAAACACCCCGGAGGAGATGGACGCCCATTTGGGGTTTAAGGGTGGCCATGAGAAAGCATCTGAAAAAGACCCTCAGGTTCTC
>JBAPTR010000051.1:0-2966 GCA_049282265.1 Desulfatiglandaceae bacterium
TTACATGAAGTGTTAAAGGGTGAAAAAGAGTGATTGTTGGGCTATCTTTCTTGCCCTTTGTAGCGGATTAAAAATAAGGGCTTGCAGATGCATGTTTCAATAGGCAGGCAGTCTATAATGATTATCCTATTCGCGAATTGCCCCAGGCTTCCACCTGTCAACCTTATCAGAAGTAATCGTTAGCGGCACCGAAACGTAGTGAATAGTATTATCAATCTTTTGCCTTGGCGATCCGGAGAAAGCGAATACGTACCAAATCCATATGCTCCTAATTCCCTTGGCGCTTATCTACGTATAATCCTCCATTTCTCTCACACATAGTCACTATTGAACTGGTATTTCAAAAAAATTCAACTTTTTTCACTTTTTTCCATTTTTTGTGTCACAAAGTTGCACCTCAAAGACAATATACATAGCCAAGTGTTGATGCCTCACTGAATATGAGTTAAACACTAAATGAATTTAATAGTTCTTGCACGATATTCCTGCTATTCGATAGCCGCCTATACGATGATCGCCTTGAAATACCTGTTATCTTACAGTACTGATCAATAGAGAGATCGCCAAATAGCACTGGGAGTTCTGCCTTGCCTACCAGATCCTGCAGCTGCTGGCGCGTCTGCCGTGCGATTAGCAGACTTTCGGGATCATCGTAGTTTGTCAGCTCGGGGATCCAATTTCCGTCATCGTTGAGTTCTTCCAAGCGAAATGCGATGTTGTCCATGGCATCGCAGTTCTTGTGCATTTTCTCGAAAGTGCCGCGAGCACAAGACCTCTCGATGTTCCGAAGTTGCTTGAACACATAATGCAGGATGAAAGTGGCCGGAGAACCTTTGTCATTGTTGATCTTCGTGATGACGCTCTTGCGCAAAAAATCAAAGCAGATCTCAGAATAGATGCCTTCATGGGTGTCGCCGTATTGGTCTTTGATTTTCTCCAGCCTCTCCAGGATGTGTTTCTTAATCGCGCATTTGTTGATGCCGTCATTGTTGCCGTTGGGCGATAATGCTGACTTTATTAGATTGATGCAGTAAGTTTCGTCATAATAAATTGCCTTTCTCATTAGAGGGTTACCGTTTAGAGGGGATGTTTGCCGCATCCCCTTTTCCTTTCTCAATTATTTTTCCTCAGTAATTCCCGCCTATACCTCCTTTGTTTGTATCAGAGATTTCTCTGCGGCTGATTCGATTTTGTGGCCCCCCGCCATCAAATCCTTCCTGGCGTTCTCAACTGCCGCCTCAAAGGTGAACCCCTTTTGCCGGTATCCTTTTATCTTCCGAATCAATTCGATGTCCTTTGCGTAAATCTTCTGTGCCGGGAACTTCCTATTTCGATTTTTTTGATATCCGTCAGGTACTGGTTGCACCAGTGTCTCAATTTGTATTTGGGAATTCCTACCTCGTTGGCGACCTGGCCGATGCTGTAAGTGATTTCTGTTCTGTTCATGAAAATGTCCTCCTGTAGTTTTTGGTGTGAGGGTGTTTATGTTCGTAGCCCTCTACCAATTAAGAAGGTTGGATAATTCCTATGTGAATGATTTGAAATGATGGATGAAATGATTTCGGTGAGACCGGATTCAGGTCAATATTGTGTATGAGAGGCGGCTTTCCATGCGTGTGGAAAATCCATTTTGAAATGGGCAGCAGGGCCTTACCTTTTGATAAATCTTCCCCCTCACTTTCATAGATTTGCGTTCATTTCGATTATTTTGGGTTGATTTCCATGACTTTGGGGCGTATCTGTAAAGAATGTGCATCCATATCCATGAACACTATTACGCAACCTTATTCCATTGGAGGATGCCGCCGTGGCAGAAATCATGACAACCAAGGAATTAGCGGCCTATCTCAGGCTCCACGAAATCACCATATGCAAGTATGCTTCTAAAGGCCGGATCCCGGCTATTCGGATTGGACAGGTGTGGAGATTTGATAAGGATGCGATTGATAGGTGGATTGCTGGGAGGCAAGGCAATCAAAAATCCAAAAAGGGGAAGAATTCTGCGGGGAATCAAAAGCGAGCAAAGAAAAGGAAATAATGGCTACCTTAAAACGGTCTTAACATTTGTGCAGAAGGTTTCAGGTAGTGATAATGCGAAATTCTTACACCCCCGCCGGATTTGATGAATGAGGTGGACTTCCATATGTTAAGAATAATGAAGTCCCTCAGTATGTACAGCATCCAACGAATAAGGATAGATTGTGCGTAGCCACAATCTATCCTTATTCGTTAGAGGTTATCGGTTGGAAACACGTGTGTTGGGATTGTGGCTTATCGCGGCACCACGTCTGGTGCCGTTTTGGGGGTTGCTTTTGGACAACGTTGTCCAAAACTGGAATTCCGGTATGGATTTAGTGCTTGATAAGACTATAATATTGGACTAGAATGCGGATATTATCGTTTTGATATTGTTTTTTGATGTTCAATAGGAATCAAGTGATTAAGGCTATGCCTATGCCAAGAAATCCGGCAGCACGATGTTGGTCGGATTTTCGAGGCTGCCAGAGGTATGGTTAAAACCCCTGGAACGATAAGATTATGCAAGTAATGTTGACCGGAATGAAGGCCTCGAATGTTCGGGATGGTTTTGGTAGTCTTCACTTGACCAATTTTAGAGGATTCATCTCGTAGTCATAATGAAACAGGGGCTATTCACAGGTGACGATGCGGCAAGGAATCGAAGGTTTTGATAAGAAAGTCTGATTTTATGGAGGTTTAAAAATGATTAATTACGGATTTACAAAAGAAATTGATGCTCCGTTTGAAGAAACATTGGAAAAAGCTACAAACGAATTGAAAAAGGAAGGTTTTGGTATTCTAACACAAATTGACGTAGCGGAAAAATTCAAAGAAAAGCTCGGTATTGACTTTAAGAAATACATAATATTGGGTGCATGTAACCCGTCAAGTGCCCACAAAGCTATTCTTGTTGAGGAAAATATTGGGTTGATGCTTCCCTGTAATGT
>JBAPTR010000052.1:0-4829 GCA_049282265.1 Desulfatiglandaceae bacterium
GGTAACGGACCGTGGTCTGGAGAACCGGGTTGTCTTCCTTGGCTTCAAAGAGAATGTACCACGATTCCTGGCAGGAATGGATATCCTCATTGCTCCGTCACGGCGCGAAGCGCTCTCCATTTCAATCATTGAGGCGCTGTCCATGGGTCTCCCTGTCATTGGCACCCGCACCGGAGGCATTCCTGAAGTGGTCCGGCATGGACAAAACGGTCTGCTTGTTGAAAAAGAGAACAGGGAAGAGCTCCTGAAGGCCATTTCCTATCTCGCCTCACACCCTGAGATTTGCCATGCCTTCGGACTGAAAGGCAGGCAAGTGTTTCTCCAACAATTCTCTGAAGAAAAAATGGTGGATCGTCATTTGAAGCTGTACCGATCCGTTACCCGTCATTCCCGTGTTGCTTCTCTTGTTTTTCCACCAACGGCCAGGAGTGCAAATCTGAGAGGACGGCACTGGTGAGTACGGAAATCAATCCAATGGACGGCCGGATCTTCATAGCTGAAGCCTTCGGTCTGTTTGATGCTTGCTGCACCCAGGGCCTGCTCAGCGGTCATTCCTTCTGCACCACAGTTCCGATGTTTTACGCAGTGGGTGAGGTCTTGCAATACCCTGTCTGTTATGGTAGGGATAGAGTCAAGAATCTTACTTATCCGGTCCACTTTTTTCTCAAAATATCAAAAGGTTATCTTTCGTGGATGGACACTAACGTGGGAACCCAGGCCAGTACAAGACGATTTTACTTTGAACTCACGAAAACAGACTGGACAGCATCCTTTCTGATTCTCCTTTATTCCGGCTATCACGCAATCTATAATATAAGGCTCCCTCTGCATCCGGATGAGGCCTATTACTGGTTGTGGAGCAGGCATCTTGATTTAAGCTACTATGACCATCCACCGCTCATCGCCTATTTGATCAAGCTCTTCACGCTGTTCAAAACCAACGAATGCACCGTCCGGCTGGCAGCAGTCTTCTGCATGGGAATTGCCACCATGTACACCTATCTCCTTGCGAAAAAGATTTTTGATGAGAAAACCGCCCTCTATGCCGTGTTGATACTCCTCTCGCTCCCCGCAACAAACATGGGTTTCACCATCGTCACCCCTGACGCCCCTCTCATGTTGTTCTGGGCGGTTTCAATGTACTATACCTACCTCGCATTAACCGAGGACAGCATCAGCTATTACCTTCTTGCCGGCATTTCCATGGGGCTTCTCCTGCTCAGCAAATACACCTCTGTGCTTTTTCTTGGATCATTAATTTTCTTTCTGCTGTTTAAAATGCCGAAAAAACTGCTGGAGTGGAAGGCATGGTTCGCAGTCGCCATAGCCATCATGATCTTTTTGCCGGTCATATGGTGGAACTATCAGCACAACTGGATCAGCTTTTCCTTCCAATACCATCACGGCACAAGTGATGCCTTTCGCCCGCGGATTGATACGTTCTTCGCATTTCTGGGCGGCCAATTTCTTGTTCTCGGGATCCTTTTTTTCCCGCTGCTGGTCTGGGGCGCCTATCGTTACCGCCTTTTCAAGGAAAATTTCGCCGAATTCTATCTCTTTTCTTTTTTCCTCTTCCCCATGGCATTTTTCTTCTATAAATCACTCTTCAAGAAAATGAGCCTGAACTGGGGAGCCGTGGTTGTCATTTCAGGAATGATTATCTGTGCACACCTTATTGTCCGGCTGAATCTCAAAAGGATTTTACTTTCCGGGCTGGCTCTGTCGGTTTTGATGACCCTTCTCATGCAGTTCCCTGAGCTCTTTTTTCTTCCTCCCAAATTCAACATGCTCAATCGCCTCTACGGGCCGAAAGAGGCCGTGGAACAACTGCAGCAGTACATCAAACCGGGTGATGTGCTGTTTGCCGACCACCTGAGGAGGGCATCCATGCTTTCCTTTTACACCAAGGGACACCCTAGGGTACTCATCCCAACCCACAGCAGAAAGAGCCAGTTCAGCATTTGGGACAAGGGCATTTCATTTAACAAACTGAAAGGCATTTATTTTTCAAAATCAAAAAGATACGAAGAGTTGCGGAAGATTTTTGGCCATGCCGAATTACTCAAGAAAATGGTCTTTCATAAACCGGGATTCAGGAAGAGGATCTTCTATGTTTATCGGGTTGCACCTGTGGAATAGAAGGACAAAGGCGGTCATCAAGGTCCTCTTGTCTGCGCTCCTTCTGTTCTGGCTTCTCAGGTCTGTTCATCTCGCGAAAATCCTCACTGCCGCCACGAAGGCCAATGTTGGCTACCTGGTTCTGGCCGTACTCTGCCAGGTAGCTAGTAACCTGGTGGCGGGTTTCCGCTGGTGTCTCACGATGGATATCCTGGACATGCAAGAGTCTCCATCGTTCTTCGTAAAGAGCTTTTTCAAAGGGACCTTCTTTAACCAGGTCCTGCCCGGAAGCATCGGAGGGGACGCCGTCAGGATGCTCGATTTGAAAGCCCTCGGATATGGTGCTTCTGATGCCGTCGAGGGCGTGATCATAGACCGGGGCATCGGGCTCCTTTGTCTCCTGGCCTTATGCCTTTTTGGAACCTTTGTGGGGACGGACCTGCTTCCTCCGGCAGTGTTCAGAGGGGTAAGGTACCTCTGCATTTCCGGGATTGCCGGTTTTGGCTTTCTTGCAATCCTTTCCCGAATCCCGATTCTAAAGAAAATAGGATTTATTCTGTTCTTGATGCGCATCTCTGAAAAAATATGGCGCGTATTCAGTGCAGGTCGCAAGGCGGGCATCATCATTACCGTTTCAGTACTGGTTCATATACTTGCCATTTTTTCCATCTTTTTGATTTCGCTGTCCATCGGACAAGATCTGGGCCTCCTGATTTTTCTTGTCATTTTCCCTTCCGTTGTCTTGCTTACGGTCATACCCGTCTCATTTGCGGGATGGGGGGTCAGGGAAGGCGCCATGGTCGGTTTATTCATGAGTGCGGGTGTTGATAAGGCCCCGATACTCTTGATTTCTATACTTTATGGGTTCCTGGTTATAGTCGCCAGTTTTCCCGGTCTGTTTTTCTGGCTTATTAAACAAGAAACAAAAGCGAAAAGACAACAACACAGTGACAGTTCAGGCAGTCATCTTTCCGGACACTTAGAAAATTCGAATGTGAGGCTGAAATATGAATAGAACGCACTGCAAGTTTTCGAAAACATTTCTGGTCTTCCTGCTCGTTCTACCTCTCCTCTTCACACCGGTTTTTGGTGCCGACAGGACCCTGGTACTTTTCCCTTTTTCTATCTATGCGGGACATTTGGGCGCGGACTTGCGACAAGGCGTCAAGGCCATGTTCCTCTCAAGACTCTCCGGCGGCGGGCTGGACGTAGTCACGGACGAGACTTTCGGCTCCCTCCTCACGGCGGATGAAAAAAACGGGAAAATCACCAGGCAACGGGTCGACGAAATCACCAGGAAGCTCAAGGCCGACTATGCCGTTTTCGGCAGTGTCACCTCCATGGGCGGGGGATCCAGCCTGGACCTCTCGCTCCTTGATCTGACCAAGACCCCACCCAAACTGACGCCTGTCTCTGAGGCCATGACGGAGGGCCAGTTCATCCCAAAGATTGCCGATGTAGCAAACCACTTCCGTGCCATCATCGAGGGGAGGTATGCGAGGGCCAGGAGGATGGTTGGCGGTGCTCAGTCCCAGCAAGGGCCTGCCGCTGGTATCTTTTCAAAATTAGGACAGCCGGAAGCCCCAGGCGGAGAAGAGGGGTTTTTCCGACCCACCAAACAATATGGAGCGTTCGAACCAACGGGCAGCATTCCTCTCCACATGACCGTGGTATCACTTGATGTCGGTGATCTCATTGGCGACAGGGAAAACGAACTGGCGGTCCTGAGCAAAAATGAACTCCGCATCTATTCAAAAAAGGGCGCAGGCTTCCGATTGAGAGACACTCTCAAGGCCTCCCTGGGTGAGGATTTCCTCAAAGTGAGCGTTGGTGATGTGGACAGAAACGGCAAGGCCGAAATCTACCTGGTTAGCTTCTATGGAGAACGGGCGCAAACCACCGTGTTTGAATGGAACGGAAAATTCAGAAAGCTTTACCACAAATCCGGCCACCTTCTGGTTGTGAAGAACCCGGGAGGAGGGCCACCTAACCTGCTCTTTGAGAACACCAAGCTCAATGAGCTTTATGGTGGAAGCATATCCCTCATGGGATACGATGCCCGCGGAAAGCTCAAGGAAATCCGACGTCTGCCTCGCCTTAAAAAGGCCCACTTTTACACCCTGACCCTCTACGACATCAACAAAGACGGCAATCCAGAATTCATCGGCCTGGGAGGAAATGATTCCCTCCACGTGTGGGACAGCGACGGGAAGATTCTCTGGTCCGAAGACCAGAGAATCGGGGGCACAAACAATGTCATCCAGGTGGGGGATGTTCCGTCCTCTTCTCAAAACAAGCCATGGGTCTCCATCAACAGCCGCCTGACCATTATTGATATTGACGGGGACGGCAAAAAGGAACTCATTGCCGTCAAAAATATTGCGCTGCTGGGATCTCTTGAAACCATGAATGTCTATGTAAAAGGACACCTTATTGCCTACCGGTTTGACGGCGCGAGTCTTACCCAGGGCTGGAACACAAAAGAAATTCCCTATTGCATCACGGACATCCAGGCCACCGGCGACACCCTCTTCCTTGCCGCCCAGAAAGGCACGCTCAGCAGGATCGGCACGGGCACAAGCCGCATCATGTGGTTTCAATTGAGACAATAAATCTTATTTGGAAACAGGTACTTTCAAATGAACATTGATACCATGCGAAACGTGGACTTCTATGCAGGAGTCCCCTTATGTTTTCTGGTCACACTACTC
>JBAPTR010000053.1:0-31959 GCA_049282265.1 Desulfatiglandaceae bacterium
GGCACTCTGCATCGGGTGCGGTGTCTGCCTGAATATCTGCCCCAAGGGCGCCATCGTGGAAGCGTAAAAAGCGGACTTATGCCGCAAACGGCATCCTATGAGGAACGGTTGGGAACCGAACCTGACAATCTTTTTCAAATGCTTTCTAAACACTCGGGAGGGGATGGACGCCGATTTGGGGTTCAGCGGTACGTCACAGAAGCGCGTAGGGTTTGATAGGAGTGAACCACAAGTAGTCGTCCATGCAGAAGTGAGTTGCCAAGTGCACTATGAGAAAGCACATGAAAAAGATTCTCAGATCCGCTTCCTTAGACACGTAGAATAAAGCGACTTCGTTTGAAGATCATTTTTTGAGACTTACCGAAAACGGCCCAATTCGTGCAGAAAATGATAGGCGACAATTCCGACGGTCGTCGAAAGGTTGAGACTTCTCACCCTGCCCCATATTGGCACCCTGTAGGCCGGATAACGGCCAAGGATGTCGCCTGGCAACCCCTCTGATTCCCGGCCGAAAAGCAGATAGTCACCTTCTTTCACCCGTGCCTTCGTATAGAGATCCTTTGCGTGGCGGCTGAAGGCCAGCAACCTGGCACGGGGTGGTCGATGTCTCAAGAAGGCGTCGAAGTCGGCATGATGCCTTACGCCAATCTCCTTCCAGTAGTCCAGACCTGCCCGTTTGAGATGTTTATCGTCCACCTTGAAGCCTAAGGGGTGAATCAGATGCAGGGTCATCTCGGCCGCCCCGCAGAGTCGTGCAATATTTCCCGTGTTGGCGGGAATTTCGGGTTGGTAAAGAACGATGTGAAGGGGTGGATTTTGAATCATCCTGTGAGCGTTTATGGTGATATGGTCGGGCATCTTTTCGGGGGCTCAAACGGGATGTCAGTTAGCCGCCACCCATGGCGGCACGCTCTATGGCCAGACATCCCAGCTTTCCAAGGGTATTGAGGAGCTGCATTTCATCGTGGGTGGGGACCTTCTTTGATGAAAAATAGACCCGCAAGATGGCGTACGTGGATTCATTGACCGTAAAAGGGATTCCAATGACGGCACAAACGCCCTCTTTCCGGGCCGCCTCCAGGTTCTGTATCCTCTTGTCTTTTTCAAAATCGTTGATGATGATCACGTCCCCTTGCATGATTTCCGTGATGCTTTTTCCGAAATCAATGGCACCCGAGTTAAGGTAGGCCTGACTTAGGCCATAACTTGCAACCACCTTCAGGTTAAAGGTCCCCTGCTCCAGTACTCGGATGGTGCTTCCCTTGGCCGCGGTGAGTTCGGACGCAAGAGAGACTATAAAATGGAGTGTGTCTCCGAGTGCGACTTCGTCTCTGTAGATGACGTCGGTAACTCTTACCAGGGAAAAGAAAAAGGAATCCGTCCTTGATTGTTCCATTTGTCACCCTCCGATCAATGTTTGCCACATTGCCGCATTTTACACTCAGCCGGTGGAAACTATCTACCTTTCAGGGCATCCCTCGCATCACCTGAAACCACCCTATTGCCGCCCGGACTTTCTATAGACCGCCATGGCCTCCGGCAGATAGTTCCTGATGCCGAGGATTCGAGAGGATGGTGCCGGGTGCGTCGAAAGGAATTCAGGGGGTTCACTCCTATCAAACCCCTACGCGCTTCTATGAATTTATGCTGAGCCCCAAATCGGCATCCATCCTCTCCGAAGTGTTTAGAAAGGATCTGAAAAAGAGTGTCAGGTTCGGCTCCTCTTCGTACCTCATAGGCCGTGCTCGCGGCATAAACCGGCTTTTTACAAAGTCATCATATTTCCAAGATCCTGCCGGGCTTGTCTTGACGGGCGACGGTCACTTCCACATGGGTGAACCCGAGTCTTTCAAGTGTAACTACAGCCAGGTTGTAGGCCTTTTCAGGTCTGTTATTGATTTCACTGAGGTGGGCCAGGACCAAATGCTTGAGGTTTTGATGGCCCACGGATGCCAGGAGATCACCTGCCTGGTCATTGGAAAGGTGTCCTTCGGCCCCCTTGATGCGTCGCTTCAGTTCCAGGGAGTAAGGCCCTTCCTCCAACATAACGGGGTCGTGGTTAAATTCCATCACCAGGGCCTCGCAGCCCTTCAGGTGATCTTCCACCACTGCGGTGCTGCGCCCCAGATCGGTCACCACGCCCAGTTTCTTGCCGTTTGAACGCACGACGAGGCCAAGGGGATCCGACGCATCATGGCACTTTGTGAAGGTCTCAACGGTGATGTCGTTAACACTGATCTTATCCCCTGCGTTCATTAGAACTGCGTTTTCAAGCTTTCCCAGTTTCTTCTCCCCTTTTCTTAGTGTCCCTTCGGAGAGATAAACCGGCAGGCCGAAGCGACGCGACAGCGGACCTGCGCCCTTGATATGGTCCTGGTGTTCATGTGTGAGGAATATGGCATTCAGCGTTTCTGCCTCAATGCCGATGAGGCCCATCCTTCCCACGATTTCCCGCCCGCTCAGACCTGCATCCACCAATATCCGCGTCTGGGCTGTCTCGATGTAGCATACATTTCCGCTGCTGCCCGAAGCCAGCGTACAAAACCTGAGCAACTTGTCTTTAAGTGCATTCACTTCGCTTCGCTACGCTTTTCCGGTATGTCCAAATCCGCCGGATCCCCGGCCTGTATCATCCAGTTCCTTCACTTCGACAATCTCAGCCCGATAGGTTCTAGCTACAATGATTTGGGCAATCCTATCACCATTCTGTATAAAAAATGGCTTTTCTCCCCAGTTAATTAGGATAATACCAATTTCACCCCTGTAATCACTATCTATGGTCCCGGGTGCGTTCACCATACCGATCCCGTGATGCAGAGCGAGACCGCTTCTCGGGCGAACCTGTACTTCGAAACCGGGAGGGATGGAAAAGGCGAGGCCCGTGGGAATGAACTTGACTTTACCCGGCTCCAGGCAGACCGTCTGTTTCAGGGATGCCCGGATATCCAGACCGGATGATCCTTCGGATGCATACTCAGGGAGGGGCAGATGGTTTTCCCCCTCCAGGCGTTTTACCTTGATAGTGATTATTTCCTCGTCCACCGCAAAACCTTACCGATGAAACTTGAAATTGGATATTCAAATTTGATGAAACCGTAAAAAGTCCGTCCATGGACTTTTTACTGACCCGTCCATGGGCACGATGATGACTTCCAACGAAGTCGTCTCATCCGCCGGAGTCAAGCAGCAGGGCGTGAGACTCTTTTTCAGACCCTTTCTCATAGTGCACTTGGCACCAAACACCGACATGGACGACTATTTGGGGTTTACGTCTCCAAACCCTACGCGCTTCTATGGATTTACGCTAAACCCCAAATCGGCGTCCATTCCCTCCGAAGTGTTTAGAAAGGAACTGAAAAAGAGTGTCAGGTTCGGCTCCACTTCGTTGCTCATAGGCTGCCGCTCGCGGCATAAACCAGCTTTTTACAAAGTCATCAAATTAGTAAGCCCAAGAGTTATCGTCAAGCATTCTTTGAGGGTTGTTTGAGGAAATGGCGCATCCCCGGCCAGGGTGAAACAGAGAAAAGAAGGGAGAGGCGGATGTCTCCCCACCCATGCGCGGGTGAGGAGACATAGGGTGCATGTGCACCGGAAACTTTACGAGGTGAGTGCTGCGTTTCTGCCGGCTTCCAGCGCTTTCATGTTCAGGGGAATCAGGTTCTTCTTCTTGGCGAATTTTGTTTTCACCGCACCCGCCAGCGTCTCAAAATCAATGATCTTGCTCCGTGCGACAAAGGCCGCGAGTGCCACGATGTTGGCAGTCTTCAGATTACCCAACTCCTTCGCGATTTCAAGGATCGGCACCCGGAGAATATCCACATCATCCCGGCCTGCTTCGATTGATATGAGGGACCCGTTAATGAAGATCACGCCGCCGGGTCTTACGGCCGGTGCGAATTTTTCCAAAGAAGGACGGTTCATGGCCACCAGGTGCAAGGGATTGCGGATAATGGGAGACCCAATGGCCTCGTCGCTGGTCACCACTGTGCAATACGCGGTTCCTCCCCGCATCTCAGGTCCATAAGAAGGAATCCATACCACCTCCAGGCCTTCCTCCATCGCGGCCTGGGCCAGGATCTGTCCCATGAGCATGATTCCCTGTCCGCCGAATCCGGCAAATTGAACTTCACTCTGCATATTTCCTCCCTGCTATTCTGAAATGAGCTGATACGCTCATTCATCTTCCGGCGTCTTGAATTCGCCAAGATTGTAATAGGGCAGCATCTTTTCTTCCACCCATGAGAGCGCATCCACCGGCGTCATACCCCAGTTGGTAGGACAGGTGCTAACCAGCTCGACAAAGCTGTAACATCTATTCTCCATTTGATAGGTGAATGCCTTTTTGATGGCTTTCTTGGCTCGATTGATATATTTGGGACTGATCAGCGTCTGGCGGGCAATATACCCGGGTGTGGCCAGTGATGCCAGCAGTTCGGCCATTCTAATGGGCATGCCTACCACCGAAGGTTCCCGGCCCAAGGGGCTGGTGGTGGTACGCTGGCCGGGCATGGTGGTCGGCGCCATCTGACCTCCGGTCATTCCGTACACCGCATTGTTGATAAAAATGGTGGTAAATTTTTCTCCCCGGTTGGCCGCGTGCACAATCTCACCCATTCCGATGCTCGCCAGGTCGCCGTCCCCCTGGTAGGTAAACACGATCAGATCGGGCCGTACCCGCTTCATCCCGGTCGCCATGGCAGGAGCACGGCCATGGGCGGCCTCCTGAAAATCAAGGGTGAAATAGTTGTACATCAAAACAGCACATCCTACCGGTGCAATTCCCACTGTCCGGCCTCGAATCCCAAGCTCATCGATTACTTCGGCAACCAGTCGGTGGGCCACCCCATGGGTACATCCCGGGCAGTAATGGGTGATCGTATCTGCCAGGGCCTCCGGCCTGTGAAATGTTTTTCCCATTTTCAGTACTCCCTCTCTGTGTAACGATTCAGTTTTATAGGTTGAGGGCCGAAGGTGTTACCCAAGAAGCTTCTTCACCTCATCCATCACGTCTTCCGGGGTCGGGACCTCCCCCCCGCATTTTCCGTACCAGTGAACCGGACGTTTTCCGATAACACTGCGCTCTACGTCTTCAACCATCTGCCCCATGGACATTTCAATGCTCAGGACCGCCTCACAGCTTTCCTTTGCCGCGGCATCCAGTATTGCCTTCCCAGGGAACGGAAACAGGTTTTGAGGTCGAATCATGCCCACTTCCAGCCCTTCTTCTTTCAAATGATCAATGGCCGTCCGGCAAACGCGGCTCATGGTGCCGTAGCTGACAATGAGAACCCTGTATTCTCCCTCAATGTTATACGGCTCATAGCGGACTTCCTCCCGACGCATCCGTTCGTATTTGGCCTTGAGCTTCAGGTTATGAGCATTGAGTTGCTCCGGATCAAGGTACAACGTTTTCACCAGATTTCTCTTATTCGATTTCCGGGTATCCATCCCGTTCGTAGCCCAGTCATCTTTATTTGAGGGCTCCACCTTGAGGTGTTCGGGAAATTCGACCGGCTCCATCATCTGGCCGATAAGGCCATCTCCCAGGATCATCACCGGATTCCGATACTTCTCGGCCAGGGCAAAGGACGCCATCACCATTTCAACGGCTTCCTGCACACTGGCCGGCGCCATCACCAGCAATCTGTAATCCCCGTGACCGCCGCCCTTGGTCGCCTGGAAGTAATCCGCCTGGGACGGCAGTATGCCTCCCAGGCCGGGTCCGCCGCGCATGATGTTGACAAACACGCATGGACATTCACCCGCCGCAATATAGCTGATGCCCTCACTCATCAAGCTGATCCCCGGACTCGACGAGGTGGTAAACACTCGCTCACCGCAGGCAGCAGCGCCGAAAATCATGTAGGAAACCGCTACTTCACTCTCGCCCTGTAAAAATACGCCACCGACCTCGGGCATGCGACCGGAAAGATATTCCGCCACTTCAGACTGGGGCGTAATGGGATACGCAAAATAGTTCAGAGCGCCGGCCCGAATGGCGGCTTCGCCGATCGCTTCATTCCCTTTCATTAAAACCTTGCTCATGTTTTCCTCCGTTTAACTCTATGCGGTCGCCTGTTCCGCAATTTCGCTGATAGAGATGGCGACATCCGGACAGATGGTGCAGCACATGGCACAAAAAATACAATCTTCCGGTCGTGCCTGGTATGCGGGAAAATATCCCTTGGCATTCACCTCGTCTGAAATTTCCAGAACATTCTTGGGACAGACACTGATGCACAATCCGCATCCTTTGCAACGATCCCTGTCGATATCATGCATATAGGCCATAAAACCAAACTCCTCTCTTTTCCAAAAATCTGTTCATAAGGATAGCTCAAAATGCCATTGCCTTTTTCCACGGAGGCACCAGTTGTCTGGCTATGGGGAGCACCGGGCAGGCAAATTGTCTCGTATTGATTTTCTCCAGGAGCTGCCGGGGAACGGTAATGAATTTCAACGGGAGCCCGCTTTCTGCTGCATAGGACCGGATAAATTCGTATCCGCTCTCTATTTCTTCCGTGCCGGTCTCGTCAATCAGGGTGCTGTTGCCGATAAGCCCCGTGATTTGCATCCGGGATGCCTTTTCAATTTTCTCCCGGATTCTGTTACATCCCGCCCAGGTACCCGTTGCCGGCCGCAGGGGATTGATCACCTGCAGCATGTTTACCTTCTTGCCCTTGAAGGCATCAGCCAGGGTGGCCAGCACGGTTGCGCCGGCATCCTCTCCGCCGACATCCAGAATAGCCAGGTCACCAGGGTCACGTATCATCGAGGTTATGGCGGGACTGAGCACCGGGAGATCGGCGTAGAGATACTCTTCCGGAGGGAGAACGAGCCCAATACCACGCGCGGCCAATGCGCCCCGGGCCTCCCTGGTCCTGAAATAGGGATTCACCACGTCAAGATCCGCAATCCGGACGGATAGTCCGGCCCGTTTGCGGTTGACCGCCAGATTGATCGAGACTTCTGTCTTTCCACTGCCGTAATTCCCGACAATAACAACTATTCCGAGCAGATCGATATCCAAGTGATGCCCTTTGGCGTGTATTTCTGCTCACCCGGAAATCTGTAAAAGCTCCGGATAAGCCTATCGGCCTCCTGCACTCGAAGACATGGGATGAAGGCCCTCATTCTGCGCAACAACAAGAAGCGAAAGCTTATGAATATAAGGCCAACTTGGCTTCATGTCAAGATTTTTCAAGATCCGCGTTTGACACGAGATACCAATTCAGGTATAAAGTTAAAATGAGTCTTCGCTGCATCATCGTGGACGATGAGCCGCCGGCTGTTGATGAACTTGCCTATATTCTTTCCCAGATTGATGAAGTCGAGGTGGTAGCAACCGCCGGCTCCGCGTCCAAGGCCATTCAAGCGATAAGGAGTCATGAACCGGACGTGGTCTTTCTTGACATCCACATGCCCGGGCATGACGGATTTTTTGTGGTTGAAGAGATTGCAGGCTATCCCCGGTCCCCATTCATCATATTTGCCACTGCTTATGATCAATATGCCATCAGGGCCTTTGAGTCCAATGCGACCGATTACGTATTGAAACCGTTTTCCGAGGCCCGTATTCGCGAAAGTGTTTCCCGCGTGAGACGTATGGGGGAGACAAAAAAAGCCCGATTAACCGGCCAGGAGTTGCAGACCATTGCAGACTATATGACCCGGGGACAAGAGGTAATTACCAAGGTGCCCGTAGACAAGGGCGGCCGCATCCTGCTGCTCGACACATCAGAAATTATCTTTTGCAGATCCGATGAAAAACAGGTTACTGTCCATACAAAGAATTCCCACTTTCCCGTCCACGCACTCTCAAGCCTCGATGCACTGGAAGAACGGTTGCGCACCCGGCCGTTTTTTCGCTCCCACCGTTCGTACCTGGTCAACCTCTCCCATGTGCGGGAAATTGTCCCCCTGATCAACGGCCGGTACCTCATCGTCATGGAAGACAATGTTTCCACTGAAATTCCGTTAAGTCGTGCACGAGCAAAAGAATTTAAGGAAAAACTGGGTTTGTCTCGAGAGTAGCAAGTCCTGATTCGCGTCATTGAAGTATGTCTTTCAAGCCAGAATAATGACTTTTCATCCTAAAAAAGATACCATTCAGTATATTTCCCTTGATTTATTCCTGAGATGGTTGCAGTGTGTGCGTGAATAGTCAATTTTCCGCTGATCCGAATGGTTTGGAAGAGGGTTTTATGACTGTCGCGCATCTTCTTGCCACTTTATTTGAGCATTTTGGGCTCGTTGTCTCTGCCGCATTCATTCTCCTTTCCTGGGGAGCATTCACAAAACTCGTCCTCAAGCAAACAACATATGTCGACAAGATCGTGCTGATTCTGTTTTTCGGCGCTTTTGGAATTCTTGGGACCTATGCAGGAACACCCATTATGGGTGCCATTGCGAATTTCAGGGCCATCGGTGTGATAACAGGCGGCCTTTTCGGTGGCCCCTTGGTGGGAGCAGGCGCAGGTCTCATCGCCGGCGGACACCGTTTTCTCATCGATATGCATGGTTTCACCTCAATCCCCTGCGGCCTTGCCACGTTTCTGGAAGGTCTTGCAGCCGGCCTCCTTTCCTTACGGTTGAAAGAAAAGGTCCTTAACTGGAGGGTTGCCGCCTTCATGGGCATCGCTGGCGAATCGGTCCATATGCTGATCACTCTGGCTTTAGCCAGACCCTTTGCAGACGCATGGACTCTGGTACAAATCATTGCCCTTCCCATGATCCTCGTCAATGCATTCGGTGCAGGACTCTTTGTGCAGATTATCCGGTTCGTTCTTGAAGACCGGCAGCGAAGGGAATCTTTGCAGGCCCAGAAAGCCCTTGACATTGCCAATCGGACGGTCAGCTATCTGAGGAACGGCCTCGATATGGAATCGGCACGGAAAACTGCTGAAATCATTTTCAAACATTTATCAGTGGCGGCCGTTTCAATGACCGATGACAAGCAGATTCTTTCATTCATCGGGGCCGGAGAAGACCACCACCAGGCAGGCATGGAATTCCAGACCGCGGCGACCAGGGAGGTCATCAAAACGGCAAGACCGGTCTTTTTAAAAGAGAAGGACCTGATTGGATGTACGAATGCCCATTGTCCTCTCGAATCAGCCATTGTAGTCCCCCTCCGTAAAGGGAAATCCATTGTGGGTGCCATCAAGTTTTATGGCAGCAAGAAGGCTCCCCTGAACAAGATCGATTTTCAGCTTGCGGTGGGGCTGGCAAATCTCTTTTCCACCCAGCTCGAACTGGAAGATATCCACATAACGTCCCAACTCCTTGCCCGCGCGGAGATCAGGCGACTTCAATCTCAAATCAATCCCCATTTCCTGTTCAACTCTCTCAACACCATCGTGTCCCTGTGCCGCACCAACGCTGAAAAAGCCAGGGAACTCATTCTGGAACTTTCTACCTATCTCAGAAGAAATCTCAGGGAGAACCAGAGCGTTATCCCCGTGGCAGAAGAACTGCAGCAGGTCAAATCGTATCTTTCAATCGAGCATGCCCGATTTGGAGAACGCGTCAGGGTATCCATCGACATGGAAGAAGGTTGTCAGGGCTGGCCCGTTCCGCCCCTCATCATTCAACCCCTTGTGGAAAATGCAATCAAGCATGGGATCTACGGTAGGGAAGACGGGGGATCCATTCGGATCGGCATTGCGCGAAGCAACGGTGATCTCAACATTTCCGTGGAGGACGATGGCGTGGGCATGGACGGGCAAGTGCTGGACCGTATCTTTTCAAAGGAGGCCGATGACCTGGGAAAGGATGCAGGAGGCATCGGCCTCAGGAACATTAACCAGCGGTTGGAACGGGTCTATGGTCCCCAATACCGCCTCAAGATCAGGAGTATCCCTCAGGAAGGCACCTCAGTCCGGATAAATATCCCCGCATCAAGCCCTGTTCTTGAAACGGAACCATTTTCCGGGGCTGAATCGTGAGGAAAGGAGAAATAGCTTGTCCGCTCAATAAACAATGCAATTCAGACAACGCGTGGTCGCGACCGGGAGGTCGCTCTGTAGGAGCAACGTCCACGTTGCGAATTGAACTGATGCCATAAAGTCCAAATGTAACGAAAAGGAGGTGAGAAAAGAGAAACATCCGGGAACAAGCAATGGTTTTGATGCATAAACGTTCACCTTAACCGGAAGAAAGGAGGCATTATGGGCGGATTAGCAATTATGGTAGTCGCGTTTGTGGGGTATATTCTCGCCTACCAGTTATACGGAAGGTTTATCGGCAAGAAGATCTTTGCGTTGTCTTCTACTGCCAAGACACCCGCCGTGGAGCTGGAGGATGGTACTGACTACGTGCCCACGAGAAAGGAGATCATCTTCGGGCACCATTTCGCATCAATAGCAGGTACCGGCCCCATCGTGGGGCCGGCCATTGCCATCATCTGGGGATGGGTTCCGGCAATGATTTGGATATTTGTGGGATCCATTATCATGGGTGGTGTCCATGATTTCGGGGCCCTGATCATCTCCATGAGAAACCAGGGGAAGTCCATTGCCGAATACACCTCGAAATATGTCAACAGCCGTACAAAATTTCTGTTTTTCGTGATCGTTTTTCTGGAACTGTGGATCGTTGTTGCTATTTTTGGCCTGGTGATCGCCATTATCTTTGCCATGTTCCCGCAATCAGTCATTCCCATATGGTGTGAAATCCCCATAGCGGTCATACTTGGCTGGATGGTCTACAAAAAGGGCATGGGCGTCTGGACCTGGTCCATTGTAGCGGTTGCGATCATGTATGTCACGGTGATCATAGGTACTTATCTCCCCATTAAGCTCCCCGCCACCATCGCGGGCATTCCCCCCACCGGCATCTGGACAATCATCCTGCTTGTTTACGCGTTTATCGCCTCTGTCCTGCCGGTGACCACCCTGCTCCAGCCCCGGGATTTTATCAACTCTCACCAGTTGGTTGTGGCCCTGGCTCTCCTGGTGCTGGGTGTCTTCTTTGCCTCATTCGGGGGGCACCTTCACGTAGTGGCACCTGCCGTGGCCATGAACCCCGCCAAGGCCCCGCCCATGTGGCCCTTCCTCTTCATCACCATCGCCTGCGGCGCCATTTCAGGGTTCCACTCACTGGTCTCCTCGGGCACATCGTCAAAGCAGGTGCGCTATGAAGAGGATTCTCTTTTTGTGGGGTACGGCTCCATGCTCATGGAAGGCGTTCTCGCCACCCTGGTCATCATAGCCGTTGCGGCCGGCATCGGAATGGGCTATACTGACAAGGCCGGCCAGACCCTGACGGGCATTGCGGCATGGACCCAGCACTATTCTTCCTGGGCCGCTGCAGCGGGACTGGGGTCAAAGATCAACGCGTTTGTGTTGGGTTCCGCCAACATGATCGAAGCCGTCGGCATTCCCGTGGGAATAACCATTACCATTATGGGCGTTTTTGTGGCATCGTTTGCCGGGACCACCCTGGATACCGCCACCAGGATCCAGCGCTATGTGATTGCCGAACTCTGTGGTGATGTGAAACTCAACTTCCTGACAGGACGTTTTCCGGCAACCTTTATCGCGGTCGGCACGGCCCTGTGGCTGGCCTTTGCTGCCGGCGCGAGCGGCGCTGGAGCCCTGGCACTGTGGCCCATGTTCGGGGCCGTCAACCAGGTTCTGGCAGCCCTGGCCCTGACCATTATCACCCTCTACCTCAGAACCAAGGGCGGCGTGAAGTGGGTGATTTCCGGTGTCCCGGCCATCTTCATGGCAATCATGACCATATGGGGCGTTATCCTCAACCAGACCATGTTTCTCAGCAAGCACAACGCCTTGCTGACCGTCATCAACGCCGTCATCCTCATTGTGGCCGTGTGGATCGTCATCGAGGGCGTGGCCAGATTCTTTACCATCGGTGGAGAGACCGCCGCCGGGCAGCCGCAAGAGGCAGCCGGCTAATTCCATTTTGCATTCAAGATGATACCTAGGCGGCAAGGAGTGGGCGACGGAGGCGTACACGAACAGTACGTCGAGGAGTCCGCGACGCAGCCGACGCCGGGAGCGCTTGAATGCGAATTGGAATAAGAACCGTGGGAGTTTTTGATAAACACTTTAACGGGAAGCAAGGCCTCGGCGTCTTGCTTCCCCTCAACAGATACCCAAAACTGCAATAAAGGAAAGCGGGCCCCCTTGGAAGCACAACTCAAGAAATGCTATATTTCGTTGCTGGCGCCTGCAATACTGGGATTCATCGCTGCAATCCTGGCAAGAAGATTTTCGGCAATAGACTTGGAGGCAGTCAAATCCCTGCAACGGTTTACGGCCCCTGTGCTCTTTGCCCTGTCCTTTGCCTTCGGCGCGGCCTTCCCGCTCCTTTTTCGAACCCTTTTCGTCCACAAGAATCGCCACGAAAAGAGGATTTCAGAAGCTGCCTTGCTCCAGTTTGAGCGAAACACCCTGTACCTTGCCATGATTACTCCCTATATTGCCCTGGTGGCCTTCTTTCTGGAGATTCCCCGCTTCCATCTTGCGGGAGCGCTCCTTGCAAGCTTTTATGCCGTCTATTATTTTTACCCTTCACACAAACGGATACAATATGAAAAAAGGATCTTCAGGGCAAAATGATGTCTTTTCTGGCGCGGATGAAAGAGATGATAGTGGAAATCTGGAAGGTCGGCGACAAGGTGGGCCGCAGCAAGGCCGTGGAAGTCATCGAAACTGAGGTGGAAGAAATGGAAAATATCTTCGGAATCCTGGTGCTGGGTTCCTTTGTAGGCATGCCTTCCCCCCCCATGCAGATCTCACTCGATTTGATGCCGTACATGGAGAAGGAACTCATCCTGATGATGGAAAAGGTGGATACGGCCAATGAGCCCATATCCCAGTTATTTTCGGTCTTCAATATAGGGTAGGGATGGAGAAAGCAACCAACATTTTCTACATGGGAAAGGGCGGGGTCGGAAAATCCACGTCCGCGGCGCTGAATTCGCTTTTTCTGGCGCAGAAGGGCTTTGAAGTGCTCCTCGTTTCCCTTGACCCCGCCCACAACCAGTCGGACATCTTTGAGGAAAATCTCTCAGATACACCGAAACAGATCGTTCCGCATCTCACGGCCGTTGAGATTGATCAGGATCGCTGGATCAAACGGTATCTCAAGGATGTCCACAACCAGATCAACAGGACCTACAGCTACCTGACCTCTTTTAACCTTGAAAAATATTTCAAGGTGATAAAATACTCGCCCGGCCTGGAAGAATATGCCCTGATTCTCGCTTTCAAGGAGATCAGACGGAAGTTCCTGCAACATGATTTGCTGGTCTTCGACATGGCGCCGACAGCCCTCTCTTTAAAATTTTTCACTCTTCCCTCCCTTTCCCTCATCTGGATAAACCACCTCCTGGCATTGCGAAAGGAAATCATAAAAAAAAGGGAACTCATTACAAAAGTCAGATTAATGAAGAAGGAGATTGAAACAGACAAGGTGCTCTCGAAAATTGAGGATTCCGTACAGGAGTACACCGCCCTCAAAGAGCTTTTTGAAGATCAGGAGCGTACGAAAATCAACCTGGTCTTGAACCCGGACCTGTTGTCTTTTGCCGAATCCAAGCGCATTGTTAACGGGCTCAAGGAGATCAATATCTTCCTGAACCAGGTCATCATCAACAAGATTCTATGCGATTCTTCCTGCGAACATATTGAAAGGGAATTGAGCGGAATCCCCATAATCCAAGCTCCTTTTTCAGAAACGCCCCTGATCGGTCTGGATATCCTGACGCGCTTTCTGAAGGAAAATGAAGATGTCATGCTAAGTCAACCCTTGAAAGTCCTCATGAATGGTGTAAAATAAACGAAGAATATTGGAGACCGGTTATGGAAAAAACTATGGATCCGGAGATGATCCGGAAAATCGACGGGGTCCTTGATCGAGTCAAGGAACCGGAAAGCAACCTCTCGGTTGCCGAATTGGGGATCGTTCAGAAATTGCGTTACAACGATAGCAAGAGGAGTCTCTATATCTACGCCAATACCTATGGGAGTCGCAAGGCGTGCTGCTTTCTCATAACCAAACTGCTTGAATCGGAAACCATGGCGCGATTGAAAAATGCACTCCAGGAGGAATTTCCCGAGCTGGCCATCAGGTTTGTCTAACCTCCTCCTGAACAGGTTTTTTGGGCAACGCAACAGTAAAGACCCTTGTATCCCCCTCCTGCGCGTAGGATAACAGCCCTCCCATCTTTCGGAGCAACTTGTAGGACAAGGAGAGATCCCCCCTTTTTTCGTCCGGATCAAACGGGCTGAGGAGTTCTTTTTCGATCTCTGAAGGGCTCCCCAAGAAGTGACTCCTGAATTCCACATAGAGGTTCTCCTCACCTTCATAGGTGCGGATGGACAGGGTCTCGCCATGCCCCATCTCTTTCAAAATGCTGCGTATCAAATCAAGACATACCTGGGCAAGAATTTCAGGGTCCATGTAAACGCGGGAATCCTCCCGGCTCAGGTTGATCTCGCTCATGACGCCTTTACGCTCCATATCGGGCGCCACCTGTTCCCTGCAGTTGGACACCACCTGGTTGACCGAACAGGGTTCACAGGTCACATCAACGGGCTGGAGGTACCCGGTTATCCTCTTCACAATATTTTCCAGGCGCTCGCATTCTCTCAGGATGATATCCCCTTCGGAAAGCTGGGGGAACTTTCTCTTGAGACGCCTGGCAAAGCCACCGATTGAGACCAGAGGGTTCCGAATTTCATGGGCAACATCCCCTGCCACTTCCTTTAGAATTTTCAATTTCTGCCGCTGAACCTCCGCCCTTTCCAAAAACACGCGATCCGTGATATCCACGATGAGGCCCTGCAGCCGTTCAGACCCTTCATCCTCATCAGATTCTCGGGAGATGGACTTGACGAGGACATGGATCAGATGGCCGTCTTTATGAATCATGCGACATTCCATTGAAAACCTGGATCCACTTGCAAGAAAGGCCCTGACAAAAAGGGCCTTTGCCCTCTTTCGGTCTCCCGTGTAAATCCTCTGAAGCAACCATTGAGGTTCATCCAGGGCCTTTTCCGGTGCATATCCCAGCATCTGCCGGCAGGCCCCACTGAGAAATTCCAGGCTGAGATCTTTTCGGACAACAAAGATGAGAGAGGGGATGTTCTGCACCAGGTGAAAATACCGGCGTTCAGCCGATGCCACCTGCCTTTTCAACGCCTGAAGGTCCTCAAAACGCCTGAGGCACAGTCTGAGTTCATCCAGGCTGACGGGTTTTCTAAGGTAGTCATAGGCCCCGACTTTGATAGCTTGAACGGCATTGTCAAAGGTGCCGTGTCCCGTCATAAAGACGATTGCGGTTTCAGGACTCCGTTCCTTTATCCTGGCGGCCAGCTCAAGACCACTTATCTGAGGCATCTTGATATCGACAAAGGCCAGATCAAAGTGGCTTTTCTCCAACAGGGGGAGCACCGTGTCCGGGTTGGTCAGAACAGTTGGCAGATAGTTCTCGCGCTTCAACATATTGGCGATAAGTTCTGCGATACCTGAGTCATCATCAACGACCAGGATCCGTTCTTCTGGGTCTTTTTCGAGCGTGGTCATTCCACTCTCCATTCTTGATAGATACCTACGGCAGGAGTAAGCAGATGGTCCGGAAACCATTTTCCGGTGACCCATGTCTTAACGGTAAGGGAAACTCCCGATGTTTGCAAGCATCAATTCCCAATCGCTCTCAAAATTTGTATCGCGTAGTCCCATGCAGAAGACATTTTTGTAGCATTTCCCCCTCCAAAGAAGACGATAACCTCCGACCGGTAAGGGTGCTCTGGTGGACAAGTGAGGTAACGCAATGAAAACAGGGGTGGTCTTTTTCAGCTCTTGCCATGGCACGGTCCTTGCGTTATGGTCTTGGTCATGGGAGGAGCGAAAAGCCATGATCCCGGCATTTGAAAAACTGAAAAACAGCAGGGACCAGCTGGTCTCCAGGTTTGCGGATGGCAAAATATCCCACGCATTCCAGGCAAACCTTACGGAAATGATGGATCAATACTTTCGTAAGAGCCTACAGGTCAGTCAAACCGGGCGCAGGTTTTTCCAGGACAAAAAGGCCTTGGCGCTCGTGGCCGTTGGAGGTTATGGGCGGAAAGAGCTCTGCCTGCACTCGGATATCGACATCATCATCCTCTTTGATTCCAAAATCCCATCCCAAGCCAAACAGCTGACCAAAGAGATCTTCTTTCCGCTCTGGGATCTGGGTTTTGATCTCGGGTACGGCGTGAGGACCAATCGGGAATGTCTGGCCCTCTCCAAGACGGACTTTGAAGTGCTGACTTCAATCATGGACGCACGATTCATCTGCGGCGATTCCCCTCTTTTCTTATCCCTGATGGGAGACCTTCGGGAAAAGTGTCTCAAGAAAAAGGCCAAACCCTTCGCCCGATGGCTTGCCGAAAGGGATCAGATACGCACTGAAACCTATGGGGACGCCAGCTTTCTCCTTGAACCTCACCTCAAGGAGGGAATCGGCGGACTCAGGGACTATCACCATCTGCTCTGGGCATCCAAGGCCTTTTTCGGGGTGCGGGCACCCAGGGATCTGGAATACCTTGGCAAGCTCTCACACAATGAATACCGGATGTTGAGGGCAAATCTGAGGTTCATCTCACTTGTCCGTAACCATCTCCACCTTTTGTCAGGACGGAAGAACGACAGGTTGAGCTTCGAGTACCAGGAAGCCATTGCCGAAAAACTGGGCTTTGAAGACAAGGAGGATTTCGCTGCCGTCGAACAATTCCTGAGCAAACTCCACGCCTCCATGTCCGCCCTGAAATCCCTGCATAGATCTTTCCAGAAAACCCATCTTCCTAAGGGCAGCGGCAAGCGCATCGATAAAGGTGAAAAAACCATCTCCAAGGACCTGTACCTTTCCGGAGGAGAACTCCACTTCCGTTCGCCGGAGGCGATTCTCTCGGATCATTTTCTTCTCATGGACATTTTTGAAAGAAGTGCGATTCTCGGTTTTCCCCCTTCGCTGGAATCAGGGAGACTCGTTGGGGAATTTCTTTTCCTGGTGGATGAACCCTACAGGACTTCCGGGAGGGCGGTGAAAAGTTTTCTCGCCATACTCAATGCACCGTATGCGTTTGACGCCCTTGAGCGGATGTTTGAATGGGGTATCCTGGAGAAATTCATACCGGAGTTTTCCAAGATCAAAGACCGGGTGCAATTTGATGCCTACCACACCTTTCCCGTGGGAATGCATGTCCTGCAAACCCTTCGAATAATAAAAGGTCTGGGTAAGGAAAAGGATATTTTACTGCCCGGTATCTATACCGAGCTTTCGAACCCCGAGCCCCTTCTTGTGGCCGCCCTGTTTCACGATATCGGCAAGGCCTCCAAAAACCATACCCGGAGAGGCGCCGAGATCACAGGGCGAATCCTGAAACGGTTTGCATATCCCGATGACCTGGTGGAAGATTGCCTCTTTCTGGTAAAGCACCACCTTCTCCTTGCCGAAACAGCAACCCGGCGGGACCTCAATGATGAAAAAGCCATTGTCCAGTGCGCGAGAGTGATTGGTACTATTGACCGGCTGAAGATGCTCTATCTCCTGACCTGGGCGGATTCCAGGGCAACAGGACCCAGGGCCTGGAATGAGTGGATTGCCAATCTTGTTCAGGAGTTGTTTTTCAAGATCCACAAGATCATTGTTGATGGTGAGCTCGCAACTGCTGATGCCGCCAGAAAAGTCAAAAACATTCGGAGCCAGGTCCGCCGTTACCTGTCCAACAAAATCGTAAAGGAGCAACTTGAGGCCCTTTTTGAGATCATGGCACCCAGGTACCTGCTTGAAACCAGATCAAGGGATATCGTAAGGCACATCATCATTTATGGTGATTTCAAGAAAAATGTTTACGGGACTGAACCCACTGCCTTCTATCTCGAAGCAAAGGAGGTTGAGAGAGAGGCATGCTGGGAGCTCACCTTCATGCTTGGAGACAGACCGGGACTTTTTTCCGATATCGCGGGGGTGCTTTCCCTGAACAATATTAACATCCTCTCTTCACGCGTCTATACATGGCGTGATGGCACCGGCCTATGCTTCATCAGGGTTACACCTCCGCTTGACCAGATCCGACCTGAACAGACATGGGAGAGGGTACAAAGAAATATGAAAGATACCCTTGCAGGCAAGCTCTCCCTGGCCTACAGACTCACGGAGAAGGCAAGCAAAACCCTCATCTCCAAACGGACGAAGCCCAATCGACCACCTCATGTGAGATTTGATAACGCGTCCTCGGATTTTTTTACGATCATCGAGGTCTTTGCCGACGACCGGATAGGCCTCCTCTACCTTATCACCCGGGCACTCTTCGAACTTCGGTTGGATATTCGCATTGCCAAAATTGCCACCAAAGCTGACCAGATTGCCGACGTTTTCTATGTGCGGGATCTTCTTGGTCAGAAGGTGGAAGATGAAAATCAGATCGAAGAAATCAAACGCGCCTTGCTTTATCACTTGACGCATTAACCCGGGTTTCTTATCCCGCAATGCGCGCGACTCAGATGACGATCTTTTCATTCCCTGTTCCTACAATTTTGTTAAATTATAACTTTTTATCTACCTTATTGTCTTCTCCCCCAAACCTCAACAATAACGAATTCAAATCTATCCGCTTGATTTACTGATCCAAATTTCCTTTCCGAGCGACGGCACGGGTTTTGCTCTTCTTTTCCAATAAATCATTCTAAAGGAGGGTTTCATGAATACGGGTGATACTGCTTTTGTTCTCATCTCGACGGCCCTGGTAATGCTCATGACGCCGGGTCTGGCACTCTTTTATGGTGGTATGGCGAGGAGCAAGAATGCCCTGGGGACCATCATGCAGAGTTTTATTATGCTCGGCCTGGTCACCTTGGAGTGGGTGCTGTGGGGATATTCCTTGTCCTTCGGGCCCGATCACGCCGGCCTTGTGGGGGGGCTGGAATGGTTCGGCCTCAGGGGCGTGGGGATAACGCCGAGCCCTGATTACGGCAGCACGATTCCTCATCTGGCATTTATGATTTTCCAGTGCATGTTCGCAATCATAACACCGGCACTGATGACGGGTGCCTTCGCGGAACGTATGAAATTCAATGCACTTTTTGTTTTCACCCTCCTTTGGGCCACCCTGGTATACAACCCCCTGTGCCACTGGGTCTGGGGGGTAGGTGGTTGGATGGGCCGTCTGGGCGCCCTTGATTTCGCTGGGGGAACGGTTGTTCACATCAGTTCGGGCATCTCCGCCTTGGCAGCTATTCTGGTCATTGGAAAACGTCTGGAATACGGTAAAAAGGCCTACATTCCCCATAACATTCCCATGACCATCACCGGGGCCGCCCTGCTGTGGTTCGGCTGGTTCGGGTTCAATGCCGGGAGTGCACTGGCGTGTAACGGCATTGCGGCTAACGCTTTCGTGGTTACCCACGTGGCCTCAGCCGTTGCAGGTCTTTCATGGATGTTTATGGAATGGATTCATCGCGGAAAGCCCACCACCCTCGGCGCCGCCAGTGGTGCAGTGGCCGGGCTTGTGGCCATAACCCCCGCCTCCGGGTTTGTGGGTCCCATGCCTGCCCTTATTATCGGGCTTTTCGCGGGCATCCTCTGCTACGCCGCGATCCTCATGAAGGCACGGTTTGCATATGATGACTCTTTGGATGTGGTGGGCATTCACGGGTGTGGAGGAATCTGGGGAGCGCTTGCCACAGGCCTCTTTGCCAGCAAAGGGGTCAACCCGAACGGGGCAAACGGACTGTTTTTCGGCAACCCCGCTCAGCTCGGCATACAATCTGTTGCGGTTCTCGCTACAATCGTGTATGCTTTCAGCTTGAGTTATGTTCTCCTCAAGATCATCGACAAGACCATCGGACTCCGGGTATCGGAACAAGATGAGATTTCAGGGCTGGACCTGAGCCAGCATGACGAAACTGCATATACCTTCTAATTCGCGCGAGTTGCTTGCCCATTGGCTTAAATGAGTTGTCTGGGTGCCCCAACCGCTATTAAGGTCAAACAAAGCTCGAGATGGGAGTGTGGAAATGAAAAAAGTGGAAGCGATCATCAAGCCTTTCAAACTGGACGATGTAAAGGAAGGTCTTACCGACCTCGGCATTTACGGACTGACTGTCAGTGAAGTCAAGGGATTTGGACGGCAGCGAGGCCACAAAGAGGTCTATCGCGGAGCCGAATATCAAATTGATTTCGTGCCAAAGCTGAAGATAGAGGTCGTGATGCCCTCATCCCTCGTGGCCGAAGCCGTTAAGGTGATCCAGGAAAAAGCGAAAACAGGCGAAATAGGTGACGGTAAAATATTTGTACTCCCTTTGGAGGAGGCCATACGAATTCGCACAGGCGAAACAGGAGATGACGCGCTGTAAAAGAGGCGTAGGGCTCATGGCATTTGACCGGGGTCCCTATGCCCTACTCTTCCAGGCATAGAGGGCAATCCCTGTTGCCGTCGCCGCATTGAGGGATTCCACACCCGGCGCCATTGGAATGGACAGGCAGACGGCCTTTTTGAGTCTGTCGGGCAGGCCAGGCCCTTCCAGACCGGGAGCCAGACAAAACGTTTCAGGAAATCTGAAAGAAGCCAGATCGTCTCCCTCGGGTGAAAGGGTAATCAGGGGGACACCGTTCACCTCCAGCTCCTGGAGGGACGGTCCCTTCAGGAGTTTGGTTCTGAAAATCGTGCTCCCCGCCGCCCTCAAAGATGCGGGATGGAAGGGATGGGCGGCTTCTTTCAGAACGACTACCCTGGACACGCCGAACGCGGCAGCGGAGCGTATGACCGCCCCAACGTTTCGGGGGTCTTGAAAGGGGATAATAAGCGTACAGCCGGAGACTGTCCCATCATCCTTCCACGCATCAAAGGGTGCCACCATGATCTGCAGCAAGGCCTTTCCGGTATCGTGGATATCAAGCTGGCGAAAGAGATCCGGATGAAGCCGGTAGCAGGGCAACCGTAGGGGACCAGCCGCTTCGGGAATGGTTCCCGGATCGGAAAAGACGATCCCTCTGCATTTCCCGGGAAAGCTATCCAACACTTCTCTAACCTGCCTGCCCCCCGAAAGAAAGGCCCGCCCCTGTTTTCGAATGCCCCTCGTTTTCAGCAATTTCATGAAGGCCTTGAATTTGGGGTTATTCGGACTGACTATTTCCTTGATCTGTCCGCAAACAGATGGGTAACCGCCTTTCTGAGGACTCCCTGCCGGTGATTTTCCGGCGGGCGCAACCATATCCGCGGAGGGGAAACCTTGATCTAACCTGTTGAAGACAATGAGGCGCCTCTTGTGAGGCGTTCCGGGAAGGGAATAGGACACGTCTTTTTCCAGTTCGTAGGCCCCCTTCAACAAGACCCCGGCCTCCTCAATTTCCTCGTCACAATGGGGGCCTTTCATAAAGACGGCTTTTCCTCCCGGAGCCAGAAGAGGAAAAACCCGCTCCAGCGTTCTTGGAATGACTTCCAGTGCCCGCGTAATCACCCCGCCGACCGGCGTGTCGAAGCTGCCCGGAATCTTGTGCGGATAGACCTCGATCCCCTCCAGGCCGAGCAATTCGCACGTGTCTTCCATAAAGGACGCACGCTTTTTCCTGCCTTCCGCAAGAATAATGTGAATGGCAGGCTGGACGATCTTGATGGGAATCCCGGGAAAACCCGCCCCGGAACCGATATCGAGCAGTGGAGAAGGGAGCGCAATAAGCTTGGTCACGTAGATGGAATCCACATAATGTTTGATTACCATGTTCTCAAAATTTTTTATGCGGGTAAGGTCCAGTGTCTCGTTTTTGTCCCGGATCTGCTGATGAAAACGCCAGAGAAGTCCATAGGCCTCCGCCGAAAGCCTGAAACCACTTTGCTCAAAAAGCTGGATCATAGATACGAGGCTGGGTCGCATTGCACGTTGCTCCAAAAGGGAGATATTTTTTGCATATTCTTCCATATTGAGCTAGCATTCATATCATGTCAAGGATTGAGGACCGGATAAAAATCCTTTATGAGGACAACCATCTCCTGGGGCTATATAAACCCGCCGGCATGTTGACCCAGGGAGACAGGACCGGGGACCTTTCACTCTTGGATTGGGCCAAGGCCTGGCTCAAAAAAAGGTACATGAAACCTGGGAAGGCCTTCCTCGGCCTTGTCCACCGGCTGGACAGACCCGTCGCGGGAGCAGTACTCTTTGCACGGACTTCCAAGGCAGCCAGCCGACTGTCGGCCCAGATAAGAGAACACAAAATCAGGAAAACCTATTGGGCGATCGTGCAGGGCCGTCCTCGCCCCCCGGAAGGGAAATCGAAAGCCTTTCTCACAAGAAGAGGCAGCAAATCCATCATAACGACTCAGCATGACCCATCCGGCCGGGCGGCGGAACTCACCTACAGGGTTCTCGAAAGCCGGGGGCCCTTCAGCCTTGTGGAAATTGCCCTCATCACGGGCCGTCATCACCAGATCAGGTGTCAGTTTGCGGCCCTGGGTTGCCCCATCCTCGGCGACCTGAAATACGGATTTTCTCATGCCCTTCCATCGCGGAACATCGGATTGCTAGCCAGAAGCCTAATATGTCGCCATCCAACGAGGCCTGTGGATGTGACCCTGGAGTCCCCCATACCGGATGACTGGCCATGGCCGCCAGGATGAAGCCGAGAGTCAGAAGCCTCAACCAACCCCTTCCCTTCCCAAAATATCCCGGATTACAGGGGCATCAGCGTCGTAGAAATAAACATAGACGTCTCTGAATTTTCTTAGAAATCCGGGATTGCTTAGAATCTCTTCCAGTGCAGCCTTGCCCCTCGGATCATAAAAGTCTTTGAGCGAGAGAAAGATCTCCTTTGCCAGAGCGGCCGGATCGCGCTTCAACCCTTCTCTCCTTGATACGGTCTCGATAAAACTCAGCAGCGGTTTCCGATAGAGAGGCATTATTTTGTAGTTATAATAGTATCTTTCACGTTCGTGATGATAATTTGCGGGTGCGGTTTTCTCGATGACCTTGGCCTGTCTTTCAATGGCCTCGATCACAGGATTCCTGTTGGTCCTTCCACCGGCTCTAAAAACGTCCCATTTCATACATTTTTCCACCATGCAAGAGTTGATTTATCATTTCCCATCAGCCCGCTCCGTGTCAACATTATTCAATCGGTGATAGCGTTTGACCCTCTGCTCCAGCCCTATCCGCTGAAAGAGCCTGCTCCACCGGGTCATCCGTTACCGGAACCGATTCCTTTCGGCACGGGAATTGCAATTTCAACAGCGAAAAGATTTCACCCTTTCATTTATGATGACTTTCTAAAAAGCTGGTTGATGCCGTGAGCAGCAACCTATGAGCAACGAAGTGGAGGAGAACCTGAGGACCGGCCCTTTTACGATTTCATCATTTTTGGTTGACAAATCCGGATCGGACAGCTAACAAAAGAGCGTGTCCAAAAGGGTTTATCAAGAAAGGCAAGTGTTCACATTTAAAACTTGAAAGAGGAGGAAACCATGCTAAAGAAGGTCTTTTTTGTTTTAGTGGCATCCATTTCAGCGATGTTTTTTCTTGCCACGACCGGTTGTATGGAAAGTCAGGTTCAACCCAAAGCCAGTGTGGATACCGGGCTGGAACAGCAACTGCCCCCTTACAGCGGTCTCAAGGCCAAAGTCGCCGTGGCCAACTTTGAATGGAAGGTGGGAGGAAGCGGGGGAAGCATGACAATTTCCGGTATGGGAGCAAAGGCCATTACCGTCTCCCATTCAGAAAACACGGGATACACCACAGGCCTGCGGGACATGCTTACCACAACCATGGTCCAGTCAAAAAGGTACCGGGTTCTCGAGAGGCAAAACCTGGGTTCCCTGCAGCAGGAAATGGCGCTGTCCAGTTCAGGCTACACGGATAAGAGCGGAGTCAAGAAAGGCCATATCAAAGGCGCCGACCTACTGATCATGGGCGCTATTACCGGTTGGGAGCCCGGCACTTCAGGCGGCGGCGGCGGCTTGGGCGGCGGTGTCCTGGGTAAGGCAAGCGCCCTATTCGGAGCCATAGGCGGAGCGTTCAAGAAATCAAGCATGGCCATGGATATCCGCATCGTAGACACCCACACCTCTGAAGTCCTTGCAGCCACAAGGGTGGAAGGCGAGGCCAAGGATGTGAATCTGGGCGCGTCCCTCGGCATATTAACAGGCAGCGGCGGTATGGGAGGCGGGCTGGGCGCGTTTGCCAAGACCCCCATGGAAAAGGCCATTCGCAAGTGCCTTTATGAGGCTGTCAAGTATATCGTTGCCAACACGCCCACAAAATACATGAAATATTGATGACTTTCTGAGAACTCATCATCCTGCCCATAGACGGACGATTTCGCCATCGGAGTCCCACGCATCGCGGGATGAGAAATGCAGGCCAAGAAAAGGGATAGGGCACTGCCCTATCCCTTTTCTGTTCTCTAACGCGTATACTCCTCTACGTTCTGCCGCAGGCCTGATCCCCCAATCCTTTCAACGGCGAGGGAAAGAAAGAAGGCCGCTCCTGCCACCAGGATAATGGCCGCTCCCGAGGTGAGGTTGAAACTGAAAGAAATCCACAGACCCAGGATCGTAAAAAGGATCCCGAAAAGTGTGGAGAGCACCATCATCGTCCCCAGGGAAGAGGTAAATTTTTCGGCGATGTAAGGGGGGATACTCAGAAGGGCGATGACCAGGATGAGACCCACAATACGGATAATCATGACGACCGAGAATCCGATCATGCAAAACAAGGCCATGTAAAGGGCATTGACAGGGATTCCTCGCACCAGGGCGAATTCTTCATCATAGGATATCGCCAGGAATTCCTTAAAAAAAATCAGGACGGTGAAGACAATGACGAGGTCCAGGGGCAACATGAACCAAAGATCTGACTTGGGCACAGCGAGAATGCTTCCAAAGAGATAGCTCATGAGATCCACATGATAGCCCGGTGACAGATCCACCAGGACAACCCCAATCGCCATTCCAACGGCCCAGACGACACCGATGACGGTGTCCGTGCGGTGCCTGCTCCTGAGGCTCACGGCCCCCATAATGAGCGAGGCCCCCACGGAAAAAATACCCGCACCCAGAGTCGGCGGCAACCCCGTGAAAAGGGCAAGACCGATTCCTCCATAGGCGGCATGTGCAATACCTCCGGATACGAATACGATCCTGTTGACAACCACCAGGGTACCGACAACGCCGCAGGCGACGCTTACGAGAACCCCGGCCATGAGTGCGTTTCTCATGAACTCAAAATGAAGTGCCTCCCACATAATTCTACTCCTCGTGCTCCGGCAGGACCCTGTGAGGAATTCCGTGAGCGACAAGATCCACAGGGCAATGGTAGGCCATATCGACCATCTCCTGCGTAATCTTTGCAGCACCATGGAAGATCAGGGTGCGATTGACACAGGCCACGGACTTGACGTGCCTGGAAATCACACCCACATCATGGGTAATAATCACAATAGTGACCTCTCTGTTCAGTTCCTCAAGAAACTCGTAAAGTCCGACCTCAAACTCCGGATCAACGCTTGCCGTCGGCTCGTCCAGGAAGAGTATGGAAGGTTCCGTGGCCAATGCCCTGGCTATAAATATCCTCTGTCTCTGTCCTCCTGAAAGCTGTCCAATGGGCCAGTGTCTATATTTCAACATACCCACTTTTTCAAGAATCGTCTCTACCTTTCCTCTGTCCGTACTGGTATAGCGCCTCCCAATCCGTGAACGCGACAGCCGTCCCGTGAGTACAAGGTCAAAGACGGAAATGGGAAATGAGAGGTTGATCTCGGTACTCTGGGGGACATAACCCAGTCTGTCCCTGGCTTCCTTAGGCATGAGCCCGAGCACCCGAATGGTCCCCCTGTCGGGTTTCAATATACCGAGCATGAGCCTGAGCAGTGTGGTTTTTCCCCCTCCATTCGGCCCCAGGATGGCCATATAGTTCCCCTGCTCAAGGGTAAAACTGACTTCCTTGAGAACAGGGGTTTTGTCATAGGAAAACCAGAGGTCTTCAATTTCTATGGCAGGGGTAAGCTTTGACATTGTCTCCCAGGTCTTTTCTGGTCAGCAGGGCAGAGAATCAATTCTTGATCAAAACATCATCCGGCAATCCCGTCAAAAAAATCCAGATTCCGCCTGAGCTTTTCCAGTTTGGCGGACAGGGTTCCGACCTTCTCCCGAACTTCCTCCACGATCTGTGGAGGGGCTTTTTCCAAAAAAGCGGCATTTGAGAGTTTCCTGTTCGACACGTCCAGATCCTTTTCATCTTTCTTGATCTCTTTTTTGATCCGGTTTTTCTCCTCCTCAAAATCAATGAGTCCTTTGAGGAGCACGTGGACCTGGATGTCCTCAAATACGGCCGTGGCCGAAGCTTCCGGCTTGGGTATCTGAGCCTCTATGGAAAGGGCGTCCACTTTGGCGAGCGTCCGGAGATAATGTTGGTTTTCCTTCAATAAGGCACGATCCTTCTCTTTCCGGACATCCAATACCACATTGACCATTTTTGCAGGCGGTATGCGCATCTCCCCCCTGATATTGCGGACCCCTGTAATGATCCCCACCAGAAGATCCATGTCCGCAAGGGAATCCTTATCTATTTCAAAATCAGAAGCCCGAGGAAAAGGAGATACCATGATGCTGCCTTCGCATTCCGGAAACATATGCCAGATCTCTTCGGTAATGAACGGCATGAAAGGATGAAGCAATTTCAGGATGGCCTGTAATACCTCTGACATTACCGCCCTGGTGTTTTCCTTCAGTGCTTTATCCTCACTATAGATGCCCTGTTTGGCCATTTCCAGATACCAGTCACAGAATTCATGCCAGACGAATTGATAACAGGCCGCGGCAGCATCATTGAAACGGTAATCCTCCAAGGTCTCTGATATTTCCCGACTCACCTGTCCGACCCGGGACAGTATCCACCTATCGGGGAGCGTGCAAAGGTCCTGATCCCTCTCCGGGACACGCTGTCCGTCCAGGTTCATCAAGACCAGGCGGGACGCGTTCCAGATCTTGTTTACGAAATGCCTGTACCCGAGGATCCTCTCCTCGGAAAGTTTGATATCCCTCCCCTGGGCGGCGAAAGCTGCCAGCGTGAAACGGAAGGCATCGGTCCCGAAGCGATCCATAACCTCCAGGGGATCAATGACATTTCCCTTGGATTTACTCATCTTCTTTCCCTCGGCATCCCTGACCAGGGCGTGGATATAGACATCCTTGAAGGGGACGTCTCCCATAAAATGGATGCCCATCATCATCATCCTTGCGACCCAAAAAAACAGGATGTCGAATCCGGTTACAAGGACCGATGTGGGGTAGAAAGTGTGAAGTTCATCGGTTTGATCGGGCCAGCCTAGGGTCGAAAACGGCCAGAGAGCAGAGCTGAACCAGGTGTCCAGGACATCGGTTTCCTGGACCAGATCATGGGATTCACATTCCGGGCACTTTACCGGTGCCTGTTTTGCCACAATGACGTGCCCGCAGCTTTGACAATACCAGGCGGGAATCCTGTGCCCCCACCAGATCTGACGAGACACACACCAGTCCCTGATATTAGACATCCAGTCAAAATAGACCGCCTCCCAGGTAGTGGGGTATATCTTTGTCTTTCCCTCCTTTACGGCGGCCATGGCCTTTTCAGCCAGGGGGCCTACCTTGACGAACCATTGCTTGGAAAGAAGTGGTTCAATCATGGTCCTGCAACGGTAACAATGACCGACAGCGTGTCGATAAGGTTCGATTATTTTAAGCAACCCCTTTTGCTTGAGATCCTCCAGGATCTTTTCCCGGCATTCAAACCTGTCCAGCCCCTCGTAGGGGCCGGCAAGCGCGTTCATCATCCCATTTTCGTCGATTACCTTGACAAGGTCAAGCTGGTGGCTTTTCCCAATTTCAAAATCGTTGGGATCGTGAGCGGGTGTGATTTTCAGGGCTCCGGTTCCGAATTCAAGGTCCACATATTTGTCCAGGATGACCGGGATAGGCTTATCAAGGATGGGGACAAGCACACGCCTGCCATGTATGGCCGAATAGCGCTCATCCTCGGGGTTTACCGCAACGGCGGTATCGCCCAGGAGGGTTTCCGGCCTGGTGGTTGCCACAACCAGGTATCCTTCGCCTGTCTCGAAGGGATATCTGATGTGGTAGAGAAAACTATCTTTGTCTTCGTGCTCCACTTCCAGGTCCGCCAGCGCAGTATGGCAGCGAGGACACCAATTGATGATATAATCGCCCCTGTAAACCAATCCTTCCTCATGGAGCCGGACAAACACTTCCCTGACGGCCCTGGACAAGCCTTCATCCATTGTAAAACGTTCACGAGACCAGTCACAGCAGCAGCCCAGTCGTTTCAATTGGTTAAGTATCAATCCACCATATTTCTTCCGCCACTCCCAGACCATTTCAATGAATTTCTCTCGGCCCACAGCGTGCCGGTCAGTGTCCCTGGAAGCCAGATATTTCTCGACCACATTCTGAGTGGCAATGCCCGCGTGATCCGTTCCCGGCTGCCAGAGAACATTGTGACCTCTCATTCGTTTATACCTGCAGAGGATATCCTGGAGGGTATTGTTCAGGGCATGTCCCATGTGCAGCGTTCCGGTGACGTTGGGAGGCGGGATGACAATGCAGTAGGGCTTTTTTTCGGAATTTGCTTCGGCCTGGAACAGGTGATTTTCCTCCCAGAAATCATACCACTTCTCTTCCACGGTTTCAGGTTCATAACCCGTTGTCATCTTTTCCTTTTTCATCAATCAAATGCTCCTTGGTCCGACCTTTGAGTTTTTCATTTTTCCGAGCTTCCTACCAAAAAGGGGTTGCCATATGAGCAACCCCTTGGACACATACAAGTTTTAATAGCATTTCAGTGCGCGTTCAGACTATTCAAAATTCGAGACAAGGCTTTCTCTCAAGGCTTCGATGGCCTCGGTTATCAGTTTTTCCGACACGGCCGTCATCGTCTCCCTGGCCACTCTTTCAACGACGACTTCCACCGACTCGCGCACGGCCTCGCCAACGACCCTGGCAATGATGGCCTCCATTTTTTCTTCGGAAATGGTTGTTGCGGCTTCAAAGCCGGGCGCTTCCCTTGAAACGAAGCCTTCAAGTGAGCCCTCATCCTGCGCAGGGATAGCACTCAGGTCCTCGTCAGGCAGTTGCATTTCCGACTCGAGGGATGGCGTTTCCGGCTCATAATCCGTTTCCTCGAGCATCGGGTCGGATTCCTCCCGATCTGTGATACCCTCATCTTCCAGGACTGCTGTCTGCGGTGGCTCCGGGGCGCCTTCCGAATCTTCTGAACTTTCCAGAGTTTCAAGAGCGGATTCAAGGTCCAATCCCAAATGTTGATCTTCTTCTCCCTCTTTTACCGCTTCTTCCACATCAGATATGGCAAGGGTATCTTCCGCTTCAATCAAATCGAGTTCAATATCCTCAATGGGCTCAAGGACTTCGGAATCGACCAGGCTTTCTTCCCCAATTTCGTATTCGGACTGTCCAACCTCCGTCTCATCAGCCTGTATATCGCCAAGAGATTCTTCTTTATCCAGGAATCTCTCGATTTCTTCCGTCTCGGATGACAGCGGGGCCTCGCCCTTCTCAACCACGTCAACGAGTTCTATGATGCCCTCATCCTCTGGACTTTCCGCATCTTCCAAACCGGCCGAGTCTTTGGCGAGTTCATCAAATTCGAAATCCAGGAGTTCGTCCTCACCAAGTTTTTTGTCGCCATAAGATTTTTCATCATTTTCCATAGCAGCACCCCGTTAGAAATTGAGAGGCCTTAATAAAACCCAACGTCAAATTCTGATAACACGATTCCCAGTTGCTGTCAACATTTTTTAAAGTTCTAATGAATTGATATTCTAAATGATTTCTACCTCAATCCTCAGATGATCTCTCTGTTTTCGTTTGTTGTCATAATACTTATTGGGTGGTTCATCCGGCTAAAGCGAACTTGTTGCATCGCGTGCTGCGACGACGGCACAGGGTATGGACTTCGTTGTTTAAGGTCCTCAGTGGATGGAGGGGCCAGTGGTCCGGTCATCAACCGTGACGGGAAAAGACAAAGGCCATAGCAAAAAAAACATGGCCTTTGTCTTTCTAAAGGGAGAGAGATCCGGATTGATGCCCCATCATATCCCTTCCCCGAAAATACCGTTGTGTCGCCTGCCTGTTTTTATCCCGAATTGGTGTTCAGGCATTTGGACTTAAAACAGATATTCCAGGCTCTCTCCCTTTCTTCAAACGATAAGGATCGAGTGGGGCTCTGTCAAGTTATCCCTGTTTCCCTTTTTGCTCGGAATCCTTGACCCCGACCCAGAAACCTGATAATAATCAAGATGCACGCGGCAGGCTAAGGGGTGTTGCGACAAAAGCAGATAAGATTTTCTGTGGGCGATTAGCTCAGTTGGATAGAGCGTTGGTCTCCGGAACCAGAGGTCGGGAGTTCGAGTCTCCCATCGCCCACCACAATAACATCAAGGGGTTAGGTTAATTCCTGGCCTCGTTGTTTTTGTGCCGAAAATTATTTTTCCAACCCTATTTCCAACCTCGAAGGCCAAAATACGGGTTTCTACCTTATCCCCAGCTTCCCAATATGGAGTTCATCGCCAAGGTGAATGCGAATGCCACCGCCTCGCGGTTGTGTTGAGCGGGAATCAATCTCAAAGAAATTAGGGGATGTGCCGTTGGATTGTTCCATTTGGGAATCGGCGACCCCAGTGGTAAAACCGCTGCGGGTTTATGTTGTGATCCCGGCAGAAGGCCTCTCTCAGCCTGTTGATCAACGAGCCTGGCGGAAGTTGGGGTAAATTCGGGTTCTTGCCAGCCTTCTGGAATTCTTCTGGTTCTCAGAAATACGGCAAGCAGGATAAGATTAGCCTGTCAATACAATCAGGCCAGTTTACCGCCATTTTGGTACAAATGGTTGCCCAAACATGGGTGCCAACGATGTTAGCTTTCTCAATGCCCAATTCGTCCATATAGTCAAGAATGGACTGAGCATGATCAATAATATCGTATTTGCGCGGGGGTTTGTCTGAGTCCCCGTATCTCATGAGATCAGGAGCAATGGCATGAAAGTCCTTAGATAGAAACGGGATAATTCTCTCATATTGGTCTGATGAGCTTCCAGCCATATGAAGCAGGAGGAGGACTTTTCTCCATCCCTTCATAACGGTAGTGCATCTGACCATCTGGAATATCCACATGGACTCGTTTCATATCTTCTCTTCACCCTCGCGGTTTGCAGATGATTTCCAGAATTCGAGTATCAAAGAATGTGTGTGTATTGCTGGCTCTCAGAATTGTGACGGAATCTGCCCCTCTTCCACTACCAGCGACGGTCATCACTTCCTTGCCTGCCATGATTAAACCGGCATCCACTGCCATACAGGCGATTTCACAACCAACCTTCACTCCTGGACTAAGGAGTCGCAAAACGTTGGCGATAACTTCGTCAATCTGGATTGCTCCAAATTGCTTGTTGATTGCCCTTCCCAACATGCCAAAGGCATGTCCACCAAAAAGTACTTTCCCCCCTTTGGCCTCAATTTTCGATTTGTTCTCTTCGATCATTGAGGACTTGTTAGGCTCCGTGAATCCCACGACGCCCGCTACAACCACCAAGTTGCTGGCTCTGAATAGTTGAGAAGCCTTGACGCCCGTATTTCCTGTAAATGAGGCGACGACTACGTCCTCAATTCCTAAGGCTTCGGCCCTCTCTTTGCCTAGCTTAAGCGCCACATCGGTGTTCTTTGGTCCCTTCTGCTCAAAATATTTAATTTCTGAATTGATATCCATGTTTTCTACCCTTATCCCAGTGCCTATTGGCAGTATCCAAAAAGATCGCTTTCCGAAAGGCTATCCCCTTCCACGCCCTGCTATTCAATACAACACTTCCCAGGCCAAAAACCCACAAGAAACATGAGACCACCATATATTGTGCCGCTTTTTTTCTTGACTCACAAGGGCACTTTCTCTA
>JBAPTR010000054.1:0-1585 GCA_049282265.1 Desulfatiglandaceae bacterium
GGCCCGCCCACACCAACTGGTCCTGGGTGACGGAATAGACGAGGGTCTCGATGGTATAAACCTTGTCCTTCTCCAGGTAGCCCGGCGTGTAGACCACCGTCCAGCTGTAGCCCCAGTAGTTCCAGAATCCGGGGTAGTTAGGTCCGGACCACCAAGCGGTGCCCGGTGCGTAGACTTTGTCCTTTTCTTCTCTGCCCAGTACCCTCATTAGGACGACGCTCGTGATGCCGGCTTTCCCGAGAAACTCTTTGGCCTTCTCCTTGTCCCTGGCCAGTTCTCCCGGGAGCACCGTGTAGCCGGCGACGCTATCGATTCCCCGGCTGCGCAATTCGCCGGCCAGGCTCTCCTCAGGGCCGAGCCGCATCGATTCCTCGGCGGTGATGACGAAGGCAGCGACCTTTTCCCCGGACCAGTTGATAGGTCCTGCGACGGGGTTTTTCCATTTGGAGACGAACCGTGTCGATCCCGCTGCGGTCAGCCCGGCTGTCAGAACGATTGCCAAAGCGAGACTCAGTACCGCTCTATTCTTCAAGGACATATCCTTCCACCTCCGAAGGTATTCTACATGGTCCCCGGCGAAAGGCCGCAAAATGATGGAATTTCGATAGATACAGTTCGGTGACGCATTTGCGGGACACCGCGGATCCTCTATAATTTCCGGTACGCAGAGTTCCCCCGCACAAGGAGATTGACCATGACCAAGAGAAGTGTCTTCAGGTTCGCCCTTCTGCCGCTCCTTTCGGGCGGCTGTGCCAGCCAGAGCCCCGCACCGGATTCCGCTGGATCGGGCGCAGATTCAGGGGAAGCAGACGGTGAATCGGTCGTGGGTCTCGAGTCATCTCCAGAGCCGGAATATTGGCTTGAGTCGGAACTGCCGGGAGACATCCTGCCACCCCTCGAGGAAAGGCCGGGAAATTCCCGATGGACCGGCGACCTGGACGAAATGCAGGCGCGGAGGGTGATCCGCGCGCTGGTTCCCTATAACCGGGCCAACTACTTCTACGTGGACGGAAAGCCGAAAGGGGTCGCTGTCGAAGCTCTACAGGAGTTTGAACGCTTCATCAACAAGCGGCTCAATCCAAAGGACAGGACCGGCAAAGACAAGATTCATATCATCCTGATACCGGTGACCCACGATCAGATTCTGAAGAGCCTGATCAAAGGAGCGGGGGACCTGGCCATCGGAAATCTCTCGATCTCTGCCGAACGATCGGCGGTCGTTGATTTCTCTACCCCGACCTTCACGGACGTCCGGCAGTGGGTGGTCAGCGGGCCGTCGGCGCCCGCCGTCGCATCGCTCGAGGACTTTTCCGGCAAGGAGATCTGGGTGAAGGCTTCCAGCACTCACTCCCGGCATCTCCGGCAACTCAGCGATTCACTGGTGGCGAAGGGCCGGCCTGCCATCAAGATGCGTGATGTCGATGAGCGTCTCGAGGATGACGACGTCCTCGAGATGGTTGCTGCCGGAATCTACGACTTTACAGTCATGGACAGCCACGTTGCCGAACTCTGGGCCCAGGTCTTTTCCGATCTCAAAGTTCACAAGGACGTGGAGCTGTTCAGCGGGGGGCAGAAAGGCTGGGCT
>JBAPTR010000055.1:0-10855 GCA_049282265.1 Desulfatiglandaceae bacterium
GCGCTACACCCCATTGATTTGCGTGCCCGTCCATGGGCACGATGATGACTTCTACGAAGTCATCAATGGTTAAAAGGGCTTCACCGGATATGGAGCTATCGGTGGGAGTATTGATGCAGAAAGATTGATCAAGAATGGGAGTTGAATCTTGAAAGATGGGATGAAGGTTTCTCCCTGGGAGGAAGGCAAATGCCCTCCACCCCGGGAGATATCATGTCATAATTAGTACGGGTGCCACATCCTGAAATGGTAGGATGTATCCTCTTTGGATGGGCTTGAACGGTATTCCTTGATGTAAAAAACGCCGGTAAACTGGTTTACGAACGGAAAACCCGCCTGTGCCCAGCCGACCACACCGCCGACATTCTTCTTGCCGTCCCGGGTGGTGCTTGAGACGCAGTAGACATTCTTGTAACCATATTTATACAGGAAACCGGACACGTATTTCGCCCGATGGGAAGTACGGCACCAGACGTAGATCTGGGCGTTGGGGTCCTTGATCTTCTTGGTCAGGACATACATGTGGCCTGCTTGCATATGATCGGTTCCTTCGATATGGAAGGCATCGAACTCGGAGTCTGTCCGCACATCAAGCAGATAAACCGTCTTGCGGTATGCCGGATCGGCCATCGCCTTTTGCCACACCTCATGCAGCTTGAACACATCGATCATATGGTTTGCGGGAATCTCCTTCACGAAACTTTCCCACACTTTATGTTCATTTGCCTTCAGTGTATCGTTCCCGGCAAAGGCAAGCCCCGCCGCACCCGCCACAAAGGCAACAGCAATCAACAACACGAATACCCTCTTCATTTTAAAACCTCCTTTACAATTGTGAATTTTAGTCAACAGCCTTTTCTGCTTTGCAGCCCCGTCACCACCTCCTTTCAAAGGGCTTTAGGTTCTGACGAGCAATATATTGCCTATCCAAAACTACGTCAAGGGATAAAATTGATGCACCATCAGCCCGGGAAAGATTTTCGAAGGTTTTCTTTCCGGACCTTTCCCATGGCGTTTTTCGGCAGCGAATCGAGGAAAAAGACCTGTTTCGGGCACTTGTACCCCGCCAGGTATTGCCTTGCAAAGGATATCAGGTCCTCCGGCTTTTCTCCATGCCCCCCGGCCTTCACCACCACGGCGGCTACGACCCGTTCCCCGAAATCCTCATCAGGGAGCCCGAATACCGCTGCCTCGTCCACTGCCTCATGCCTTTCCAGCACAGATTCCACTTCCTTGGGGTAAACGTTATACCCCCCTGAGATAATGAGTTCCTTGCACCGGCCCACCAGATTGAGCCGAAAATCATCATCCTTGGTCTGGTACCCCAGGTCGCCGGACTGCAGCCATCCTTGCTCAAGACTTTCCGCCGTCTTCTCCGGCATATTCCAATAGCCTTTAAATACATTTTCACCCTTTATCCAGACCTCGCCCACCTCCCCGGGAGGGACATCACGCCCATCAGAAGCCACGACCCTGACGGAGATCCCCGGCAGCGGATACCCCACGCTCCCGGGGATTCTTCGATCCGGATCCAGCGGGTTGGATGTAATCATCTGGGCCTCGGTCATCCCGTACCGTTCCAGTATCCTGAAACCGGTGGCTTCCTCGAATTCCCTGAAAAGATTCTCCGAAAGGGGGGCGGACCCGCTTATAAAGACCCGCATGTTCCTGAGATCGGGCTTCACTGTTTCCCATTGGTGCAAGAGGCGATGGTAGATGGTCGGGACCGCCATGAATATGGTGATCTTTTCTTTGTCCAAGGCCTTCAGCGTCTTGACGGGATCGAATCTTTCGAGCATATACACGGTGGAACCCGCGTGAAGCGCGCCATGCATGGCAACCACCAGACCGTGTACGTGAAAAAGGGGGAGAACATGCAGGAGCCTGTCCCTGCCCGTCCACCCCCATGCCGCCTGAAGTGCCATCATATTGGAAACCAGATTCCGGTGGGTAATGACGGCCCCCTTGGATCTTCCGGTCGTTCCGGAGGTATAGCAAATCATGGCGCCATCATCACCCCCGGCGGGATAGTCCCGGCAATCCCCGTCTTCCACTTTCGCCGCGTTTGCTACGAGCGGCGGAGACCCGTCCGGGCCCTCGGCATCCGTGCAAAAGATGCGCGTGTCCGTGACTGCCCTGACCGCACTCCGGACCCGCTCGAATCGCTCCTGGTCGGTGATGAGCAGCGAAGCCCCTGAGTCGGAGAGGAAATAGGCGACCTCTTCAGGGGTGTAGGCAGGGTTCAACGGAACGGTCATGGCACCGACGGCAAGGTCAGCCAAATGGACAAACAGGAAATCCATCCCCTTGGGAAGCAAAATGGCAATGCGGTCACCTTTTCCTGCTCCGATGTATTTCAGTAGTCTGGCATATTGTGCAACACCGCGGTCAACGTCCAAAAAGGAATAGGTACGCCCGCTGAAAGCAATGGCTGCTTTCTCACCGAAACCGGCGGCTGATTCAGACAGAATCCTTGCGAGATTCATGAAAAAGGCCTCTCTCATTGGGGTTTATCCGAAACAGCTCAATGCAAAGGGGTTGGGGGCTTCCGACACCAAAGGTCTTAAATAATAAACCTTACAAATAGAATGATATATAGACCTTTGAAAGCCGGATGCGCTATTTCATCAGGTATTCGACGATGGCATCACCCATCTCTTTGGTGGTAACGGCTTTGGATTTGTCCGTTGCGATGTCCGGAGTGTAGATGCCTGCTTCAAGGACATCGGAGATGGCTTTTTCAATGGCGTCCGAGGCTTCACCGAGATCCAGACTGTAGCGGAGCATCATGGCGGCTGAAAGGATCTGGGCGATGGGGTTGGCGATGCCCATTCCCGCGATATCCGGTGCGGAGCCGCCTGCCGGTTCGTAGAGGCCGAACCCGTCCGCGTTCAGGCTGGCAGATGCGAGCAGTCCCATGGAACCGGACAGCATGGCGCATTCGTCGGAGATGATGTCACCGAACATGTTTCCGCATAGCAGGACGTCAAACTGACGGGGATCTTTCACCAGCTGCATGGTTGCGTTGTCCACGTAGATGTGCTCCAGTTCCACGTCTTCGTACTCTTTGGCAACTTCGGTGACCACTTCCCGCCAGAAGACCATGGTGGTGAGAACATTTGCCTTATCCACAGAGGTTACCTTTTTATTTCTCTTCCGCGCCGCGTCAAAGGCATTCCGGGCAATTCTCTCGATTTCCGCACGCGTATAGACCATGGTGTCAAAGGCCTTTTCAGAAGGGCCTTCGCCTACCCTGCCTTTTGGTTCACCAAAATAGATGCCGCCGGTGAGTTCACGCACGCAGAGGATGTCAAACCCGTCCCCGACAATGTCGGGCCGGAGCGGACATGCGGCCCTGAGAGACTTGAAAACTTTTGCGGGCCTTAAGTTGCAGTGAAGCGCAAAGTGCTTTCGAAGGGGAAGGAGGGCGCCACGCTCAGGCTGCTTCTCGGGGGCCAGATTTTCCCACTTGGGCCCGCCCACGGAACCAAACAGGATGGAATCGCTGCGCTCACATATCTTCAAGGTGCTTTCAGGGAGTGCTTCACCGTGGTTATCAATTGCGACCCCGCCCACATCGGCAAATTCATACTCAAGCCTGAAGTTAAATTTTTCCTGGGCCGCTCCCAAGACCTTAATCGCCTCAGCCATGACCTCCGGACCTATACCGTCACCGGCAAGTACCGCGATTTTCTTCATAAGCCACACCTCTTAATGGACAGTGTTACACATATTTGGTTGATAAGACTTAGCTCCTTCGGAGATGGAGTGTGGAAAAATTGCTCTTGTAAGTCAAGGAGAAAAGCGGCGCAGTATTATGATAGTTGAAGTTTCACCGGACCTGCGTCCTCTGAAATCACACGAAAACGCGCAGCAAGGTATCAACAAAAAAGTTTCTCAGGAGAGTGTCCTGCGTAGCGCAAACGGCGTCGAAATCACAAAATAAAACCCCGCTCGCTTGATATTTCCATTCTAATCCCTTAATGTTAAAGCTAATGCGACGAGGTCCACGAAACATGTCAACACCGCAGTAGTCGATAATGATTTGATTTGCCGGAAAGCTTAAGGAAAGATCATGACTGATAAATCCTGCCCGATCCCGGAATCGTTCAGAGATATGATCGGGACGATTATTTTTTTAACACTGCTTTTTTTCCTTACCTTCATAAGCCGATTCATTTTTGCACCCTTGATGCCCACCATTGTTCGTGATTTGAGTATTACGTCCGGTCAGGCGGGTTCCGTCTTTCTGATCGCTTCGCTGGGTGTCTTTATCGGCTCCCTCAGCTCCGGATTCGTTTCCTCCAGAATCAACCATCGAGGCAACCTGGTGGTCGCGATGTTCGCCGCAGGCCTCGCCATGTTCCTGTGCACAACCGTGGTTTCCCTCTGGACGATTCGCATCACCATGCTGGTTCTAGGAATCGCCGCAGGCCTCAATCTACCGTCCAATATGGCCATCTTGACCGCCATCGTGAGCCGCCGGGACTGGGGAAAGGCCCTGGCTATTCAACAGATTGCACCACCCCTGAGCCTTGTCCTGGGGCCCCTGCTTACGGTCCTCTTCCTGTCATGGTTCTCCTGGCGGATGCCCCTTATCTTTATCGCGATCTTTACCATTGCCGTCGGGTTTTTCCTGATGCGGTTCGGAAAATTCGGTGATTTCCCTGGAGACCCAATCAGCCTTTCCTCCGCCAGGGCCATCCTCTCCATGAGATCCTTCTGGATCATGGTAATCCTCTTTGCCCTTGGAATGGGAGGTCAGGTCGGGGTGTACACCATGCTTCCGCTCTACCTCGTGACCGAGCGGGGCCTTGATGCTGAACTGGCCAATACCTTGATCGGTCTCGCTCAAATCTCCGCATTGTTCATGACCTTTTTAGGGGGATGGGTCTCGGACAGGATCGGGGAGAAGCGGGCGATTGTCTTGTTTCTGGTCCTGTCAGGGTTTGTAAACATCATGCTCGGGCTTTCATCCGGGTTATGGCTTAAAGTGGCCATTTTTCTACAGCCCGCGCTGTTCGTCTGCTTTTTCCCGGCCGGGTTTGCCGCCCTTTCCCGGATCGTCCAGCCCAATATGCGCAGCATTGCGGCCGCTCTGGCTCCGCCCACAGCCTTCATTCTAGGCGGAGGGCTTTTTCCGGCCGTGCTTGGCTACATGGGGCAGGCCTTTACGTTCGGGCTTGGTATTTCTCTGTCGGGCATTGTTATCGCAGTAGGCTCCCTGCTCGCTCTCCTTTTATCTCTGCTCGACAAGATGGAGGAAGGCTGCTGAGCTCTCCATGAGGGAACTCTTATCAGGTCTTATGGTAAAGGATGGGTCTTGACTATTTCAAGAGATCCTGCTACCTCACCTTATGCCGTTGTGTGGAGAAATCACCCGCTCCTGAAGCCAATGCCCCGGAGATCAAACAGAAACACATACCATGGACACACTCCTGTCAGAAAAAAATCGGGCCGTTCGCCGCTCCGTTCGTTCCTTCTGTGACGAGGAAGTCTACCCCATTGCCAGGGAAATCGACCGTGAAGCCTCTTTCCCCTGGGAGGTAGTGGAAAAAATGGGCAAACTGGGTTACTTCGGCGTCCAGGTCCCCAAAGAACTGGGTGGGGCCGGCCTGGATACCATGAGCTATGTCCTTGTCATAGAAGAAATATCCAAGGCCTGCGCAAGCCTGGGATTGTGCGTGACCGTTCACAACAGCGTGGCGGTCTTCCCCATCCTGACCTTTGGAAATGAAGAACAAAAACGCAAATGGATTCCACCGCTTGCCCGGGGTGAAAAAATAGGGGCCTTTTGTCTCACCGAGCCCAATGCAGGCTCTGATGCTTCTGCCATCGAGGCTACAGCCATTCGCCGGGGGGACCGTTATACCATCAATGCCAACAAGGTATTTGTAACCAATGGCGGTGTTGCTGATATCTGCCTGATCTTTGCGCGGACAGACCCGGAAGCAGGCGCAAAAGGGATAAGCGTCGTCGTGGCGGAAAGGGGAACCCCCGGTTTTGTGGTCGGAGACCTTGAGGACCTGTGCGGTATGCGTGCCAATCCGGTCACCTCCATCAGGCTCTATGACTGCACCGTACCCTTGAAGAACCTGGTTGGCAAGGAAGGCATGGGGCTCAAGATAGGGCTGGCGGCTCTGGATATCGGAAGGACCGGGATTGCGGCCCAGGCCGTGGGCATTGCCCAGGCGGCGCTCGAGGAAGCCGTCAAATACTCACGGCAACGTCGGCAATTCGGTGTGCCCATCGCAAGACACCAGGCCATCGCCGCTATGATAGCGGATATGGCAACGCAGGTAGATGCCGCCCGGCTCATGGTTTACCGGTCCGCCACATTGAGAGACAGGGACAAGCCCTTCTCCCAGGCATCCGCCATGGCCAAACTTTTTGCCTCGGAAACATCTACGAAGGTCACCGACATGGCTGTCCAGATCCACGGCGGCTACGGCTACTCCAGACTCTATCCTGTAGAACGTTATTATCGGGATGCAAGGGTGACCCGGATCTATGAAGGGACGTCCGAGATCCATCGAATGGTCATTTCAAAGGGAATTTTGGGAGGATGAGCGATTTGGCCATGGGGTCCAATAAAACAATTGTATGCATCAAACCTGTAGCCCTATCGGCCTCCGGCGGCGCAGCACGATCAGCGGATTCGTATGAACTCAACCCCTTTGATCGCCCGGCCCTGGAGGTTGCCCTGCAGATGAAAGAAAAACGCGGCAGCCCTGTTATTGTCCTTGCCATGGGACCCGAGCCATCCGCTTTTGTACTCAACGAGGCCATGGCCATGGGCGCCGACGCAGGCATACTCCTGTGCGATCGTGCATTAGCAGGGTCTGATACCCTTGCGACATCCACCGCGCTGGGAACCGCCATTCAGAACCTTCGCCCTTTTGATCTCCTCCTGTTCGGAACAAGATCCTCTGACAGCGATACAGGGCATGTAGGGCCCCAGACGGCGGAGCTTCTTGACCTGCCCCTCGTAACAGGGGTCTATTCCATTGACACCCTGGAAAACGGCCTGCGTGTTGAACGCAGGATTGACGATTTCAGGGAGGAGTACGAAGTGCCTTTCCCTGCCGCCCTTACTATCCAGTCCGGATCAGTGCGGCCGCGAGACATAGGCCTTCTGGAAATGGTCCCTGCCTTTGAAGAAAAAGAACTCCTAACATGGCGTCTCAAAGATTTGGGGTTATCCCCGGAGAGCGTTGGGGAACCCGGTTCCGCCACTGCTGTTATTTCATTGTCAAAAGCACAAAGGGCGAGAACGTGCGAATTCCTGACCGGGTCAAATGAAGAACAGGTGGACCGTTTACTAAGCCGTTTACTTGCATCAGGCCTCTTGTAAGACAAACCTTGGAGAGGAATCTTTTCCGGGGGCAACCCACCGAGATTGCGTAAGAATGAATAAGGCCGCTATGTCAAAGGCAATAAAAAAGGAACTGTGGGTGCACGTAGACCTCAGGAGCAAGAGGTTTTTCGATCTTTCCCTGAACGTGCTGGCCAAGGCCAGGGAACTGGCCGACTCGGTATCAGGGAAAACGGTTGCGGTCCTTTTGGGCTCATCCGGCCCCCGGCCCTTGGCAGACCCGAAAGACGGCCATATGTCCATTCCCGTTGATGAGGGCGGGGAGGAATGCACCAGATACGGTGCAGACCGTGTTTCTATCCTCGACAATGAACTTCTTGCCATCCCTCGGCCGGACCTCTATGCGAACGCACTTGCCCGTTTTGTTCCCAAACACAACCCCATGCTGGTCATGTTTGCCCTCACCGATTTCGGTAGAGAAATGGCTGCCAGATCCGCTCGGATCATCAACGCCGGTCTCATCTCGGAATGCGCAAATGTCTTTATGGAAAAGGGAAAAGTGGTGGGGGACTGTCCGGCATGGGGCGGAGATTTCATGTGTCACATTACCTTTCTGGATCCGTCCCGCACGGGGTTCCTCACCATGCAGCCGTATGCCGCCCGGGCAACCAGAGTGAACGGCCAACCCGGCGAAATTGAGCGGCTCAGTGTAGACGTCCCGGAGAAGCACAGAGGCCTCAAACTGCTCTCAAGTTCTCCCGGGCACATGGAAGCCCAGCGCCTGGAGAATGCCCACACCATTGTAGTGGGCGGAGCGGGAATGGGCGATATCGATAATTTTGCCCTGGTGCGTGAACTCTCTGCTGCCATGGGAGCTGAACTGGGAGCAACCCGTCCCCCTGTGCTTGAGCACTGGGTCGATGAGGAACGACTCATCGGGCAAACCGGAAAATCCGTCAGGCCGAAACTCCTTTTTTCCATTGGAACCTCCGGGGCAGTGCAGTATGCGGCCGGGATTATGGAAGCCCAAACGGTTGTGGCCGTCAACCGCGACAAGTCCGCACCCATCTTTCAGATCGCAGATATCGGGATCGTGGCCGACGCTAAAACCCTTCTCCCGCATCTGATAACCAGGGTCAAGCAGGCTACAATGCGAAAACTTACAGATGATCTTTACACCGAAGAAAAACCCGGCTCCACAAAAGAAGCGTTCGGGGCCAAGGTGCGAACGCTCAGAGAGAGCAATAACTGGACCATTGAAGCATTATCCGAAGAAATCGGACAGTCTCCCGAATTTATCAGAAAGGTCGAAAAAGGGGTGCTTACGCCCCCGGTTGCTTTTCTGTTGAGATTCGCAAAGGCATTGAAGGTCGATCCGGAGACGTTTCTTCGGAGGGAAGAAAAGGCATTGATCCGCAGCCTCAGAGACCAGGCCTTCATGAAACGGACCCGGGATTATGCGTATCAAACCCTGAGTCCGGGTGTGGAAAACCATCACCTCCGCGCTTTCATGGTGACCATAGAGGCCAAGAAGACCCATAAGCCCGTAGCCTATAAACATGAAGGTGAGGAGTTTATCTTTGTTATGGAGGGGGAACTGAAATTGACCCTTGGGGACAAAAATCACCGCCTGAGGGCGGGAGAATCGATCCACTTCAACTCCGATACCCCCCACAAGCTGAAAAGCATCTCATCTGAAACGACCCGTTGTTTGGTTGTGCTCTTTACTCCCTGACCAGGTAGAGTGGACGCCTAAAACAGGACAATATACTAAGACGGATAGTTGGGGACCATACCTATGGCCATGGGCATGATTATTTTTCAGGTTTTTGCGACCCGGAAGACTCCGGCACAGGCACGCGGCATTGGGGAGTGAGACCCCTTAGGGCGGCCGGAAAATCCCTGTAGATATTTTTTATCCCCGTGGCATTTGCAGGATGGCATGACAGGCACACACCAACACGAATCACCTTCCTTTGCTCCTTCCCGGACAGGGGGCGAGCGCCAACACGGGTAGAGACCATTCCCCTCCTCTCACCCAAGAACCCGGTCCAGGCATCCTCTGCCAGTCCATCCTCGGGCCTCGCGGGATACAGGGGATCAAACACCATGTTTTGAAGTTTCGTGGCCCCTTCCTTTGCCGAAATCAATCCCTCGCCCAGGCCCATGGCAAGAGTGTTATTATGGCAGGAGTGGCAATCAAGCCCCTTGGCCGATGTTGTATGAGCTGCCGTTGGGGCATAGAGCCTTCGGAATACCGCGCCCTTCTTCCGAGACGTAGTATCAGGATAATCCTTATGGTCAATGGTTAGTATCATTCCGGGGATAAAGGTGTCCACCGTTTCCTTTTTCCCTTTTATCCGTATTCCAAGCGCCGGTTGGCGAGGGAACATCTTTGCCTTTTCCTCGATCCACCTTCCCCTCACCCTCTTTCCGGTAATGTGGTCGATCCCCATGCCGGTCCTGCTGTATGTGGTATGGCATCGGATACAACTTGGGGCCCATGGGGTATGGCAGCTCTGGCAGGTGAGACGGTCGTGGCCATATATCTGATTCGTACAAATGGATGGAGGAGCTTTGGGATGATATGTCTTGCCGGAGTCCTTTCCCTTGACCACGACACGGCCTGTTGCATCCAAGGTGACATTCAAGAGAGGGAGCCCGGTTTTTGATGTAAGCACGAAGTTGCTGATGGCCCCCAGGGCCTTGCGCCGTTTCACTATCTTTGCGTCGATTTCTTTTAAACCCTCTCGTGCAATCATGTGTGGCTTTTTCACAGGATGGCAGTCCTCACAGCTAATTTCCACCTGCTCTTCTTCATGGAAATAACCCTTACCGTCGCCCATCGCCTCGCGCCATGTATGGCAGTCAATACATTCCATCCCCCGCTCAAAATGTATATCCGGGCTCATTCGGGTAAAAACCCTCTTATCCTCCAGGATGCGGAAACCGGGACTTTTTGGGACCTCGTCCGGCTCCCGTTCACTTTCGTGCCAGCCCTCGTAATTGGTTGAAATTCTTCCCGACCGGCTATGGCACCCAAAGCAGTGGTCACTGCCCACCTGGAGGGACAGTGAAGGATGGAACTTGGGCAGTCCCCCCTTTTCCTCATACATGCCAAGTTGCGCCCTGGCCTCTTCACCATACTTGAGATGGCAGGCAGTGCATCCCCCGCCCCTGGAGAGCTGGCTGATGGGAGCAGGCTTCGTCTTGACCTTGGCCAGATGGCATGATGCACACAGCTTGCGCAGATGATCCTGGGCTGGAGACTTACCTAACTTGGACAGGTGACCGTGCCCATCAGGCGAGCCGGTTTCTCCGAAAACATAGCGGTCAACACTCACCATGCCCCGGCCTGAGGCCATAAGGGAGGCGTGGATATTATCTCCCAACAGGGGATGGCATTTTGAGGTACCGCACGTGCGATCTGCCTCACTCAGATTTCCGGAAACCAGAACCATGTTCCTGTGGGCGGCACTTTTGTCCATGGTAAATGGATTGCCCAAATGACACGAGGCACACCCTATGGCCTTCGGGTCA
>JBAPTR010000056.1:0-33480 GCA_049282265.1 Desulfatiglandaceae bacterium
GTTTAACCCGTTGATTTGTAAGAAAAACGAAAACCACGCTTTTCGGTTTCCGTCAGTAAAAAGTCCACGGACGAACTTCCAACGAAGTCGTCTCATCCGCCGGAGTCAAGGAGCAGGGCGTGAGACTCTTTTTCAGACCCTTTCTCATTGTGCACTTGGTACCACACACCGACATGGACGGCTATTTGGGGTTTATGCCTCCCAAACCCCACGTGCTTCTATGAATTTATGCTAAACCCCAAATCGGCGTCCATCCCCTCCGAAGTGTTTAGAAAGGGTCTGAAAAAGAGTGTCAGGTTCGGCTCCTCTTCGTACCTCATAGGCTACCGCTCGCGGCATAAACCTTGCTTTTTACGATTCCATCACTCTTGATTCGGCCAAAAAATAATCTATGCCCTATGGAACCGGGTGTCAGGCCTTTTTTAAAAGGGCATCGACCATGTCCTGGGCCTCTTCTTTTATTTTTTTCAGGTGTTCCTTATCCTTGAAGCTCTCAGCGTAGATCTTGTAAATATTCTCGGTCCCCGAAGGCCTGGCCGCAAACCACCCGTTTTCAGCCACGACCTTCAATCCCCCGATGGGGGCGTTGTTTTCCGGTGCGCGGGTTAGTTTCATGATGATGGGTTCACCGGCGAGGTCTTTTGCCGTGACTGTTCCCGGGGATATGTCCTTCAGGATCGCTTTCTGTTCGGTTGTGACTGGGGCGTCCATGCGCTCGTAGAGCGGGCTGCCGAATTTTTCCGTGAGCGTGTCATAGATCTCGGCAGGGTCCTTTCCGGTCCTGGCGGTTATTTCACATGCGACCAGATCCATGATGATCCCGTCCTTATCCGTGGTCCATACCGTGCCATCCTTTCTCAAGAAAGCGGCCCCGGCGCTTTCTTCACCTCCAAATCCGTAAGAGCCATCGAAGAGACCGTCCACGAACCACTTGAAACCCACGGGTACCTCGGCTAGCCGCCTGTCCAGATGGGCGGCCACCCGGTCGATCATACCGCTTGATACAAGCGTCTTACCGACTGCAGCATCAACTCTCCAGCCGGCTCGGTTCTGGAACAGGTACCATATTGCCGCGGCGAGATAGTGGTTCGGGTTCATGAGCCCAGCGCCTCTCGTGACAATGCCGTGGCGATCGGCGTCTGTGTCATTGCCGAAGGCGATGTCGAATCTGTCTTTCATCTGGATAAGGTTCGCCATGGCGTAAGGAGAAGAGCAGTCCATGCGGATCTTGCCATCCTTATCCGCCGGCATAAAAGAAAAGGTGGGGTCCACCAGCCGGTTCACTATTTCAATGGAGACCCCGTAACGTTCGGCGATGGGATCCCAGTAATCAATGGATGAACCGCCCAAGGGGTCAACGCCGATCCTGATACCTGAATCGGCGATGATCCGCATGTCGATGACATTTTCCAGATCCTCCACATATGGCGCGACGTAGTCATATTGCCTGGTTGTCTCCGCTTTCACGGCCTTTTCATAGGGAATGCGTTTCACCTCGTTCAGGCCTTGGGCGAGGATTTCGTTGGCCCTGTCCTGTATGACCCGAGTCGTCTCCGGGCCGGCGGGTCCGCCCCGGGGTGGGTTGTATTTGAACCCGCCGTCTCCCGGAGGATTGTGGGAAGGGGTGATGACGATACCATCCGCCAGCCCCTGTTTCCTGTTCCGGTTGAAGGTCAGGATAGCGTGGGAGATCACGGGGGTGGGGGTGTAGCGGAGACCCTTCTGGATCATGACGGTGGCCTGGTTGCCTGCGAGGACCTCAAGCGCGCTGGCGAGCGCCGGCTCGGAAAGGGCGTGGGTGTCCATGCCTACGAACAGAGGGCCGTTGATACCCATTGATTTCCTGTAGTCGCAGATTGCCTGGCTGATAGCCAGGATGTGGTTTTCGTTGAAGCTGTTCTTTAAGGACGAACCCCTGTGTCCCGAGGTCCCAAAGGCAACCAGATGGCCTGGATTTGCGGCATCGGGCCTGTGGGTAAAATAGGTGGAAACAAGCCTGGGGATATTGGCAAGCAGGGATTTCGGCAGCGGTTTTCCGGCCAGAGCATGTACCATTTTATCCTCCTTACAGTAAAGATGGGTTGTGGAAAATCCGCAATTTGATCCGCGGGCTTTGACGTCCTCCTGATTGTTATGGTAAGTAAATCCTTCAGTAGTGGCAAGATTATTGTGCGTCTCCCAGGCCATTCCTCTCTGCACGACCGGAAAGAGGCATGTGGAGATGCTTAAGAACCCCATTTCAGTCCATTTGCAGTACTGGACGGCATGGGTAGATGATCAGGGCCTGTTGGATTTTCAAGATGATATCTATGACAGGGATGGTCCGTTGGATCGTGCTTTGAGAGAGCGCCTCCCCGCGGGCTGAGAAACTTACCAGTACCTCACCCGACCGACATCCACATGCACAAAATCGGACTTTGGGTAGTAGCCTACGCCTCCGGCCTGCTGTTCCATGCAGGTGGTCCGTAACCGTTTCGTATCATAACCGCAGACGCGGATATCGATGGCCTTTCCTTCCATGTGCAAACTGTGCCTGGCGACTCCTCTGCTTTTTTTGCAGAGCATGGCATTTGTTTTGGGTGACCGGTAACCGGATATAATGTGGAAGCGCGTAGGCTTCCCGATTGTTAGAGCAATGGAAGACAGGAGGTCCAGAAGCTCCCTGTGGATAGGCCGGATCTTTCCTGAATAGTGATCGCGGAGTATATAATCGATTTTTTTCAGAGCATCCGCCTGGTACCGCCCCCGGCGATAGTAACAGGTCTCCAGAGACTCGCCGGTGTGGGTATTGTAAAAGTGCAATGTGCGTTCGCACGGCTGGGAACGGTTGAACGCGGCAAAGGCCGACGCGGGGAATAAAACACCCAAGGCCGCCCCTGCACCGATTTTGATAAAGCGGCGACGATCACAATCCATTTCTAAAATGCCACTCTATTCCCGTTTGGATGACTTTTTGCGAAGTCATCAAGAATATAAAGACTGTGTGAAGATAACGCAAGAACGGCGCCGTTTCCCTGGGCTCAAACCTATAGCGCCCCTGTTTCGCCGAGGATTTCCCCAATCTTTGCAAGAATATCGTCCACATCGCCGCCTCGGACCTCCGAGAACCATATCTTCTGAGGATAAAGAATCACGTTGGGGCCCTTGGCGCAGAGCCCCAGGCAACCGGATTGGGAGATTCTCACATACCTTTTCCAGCCCCTTTCAGCCACGCCTTCCTTGAGCGCTTTTTTTATGAGAGGGGTGTTGCCGTCTGCGCACGATTTGCGTTTGCCCTGGCGGTCATTTGTACAGACAAAAACATGGACTGCGTAAGGTGACTCATTTTGTTTAGCCATGGGTCCTGCCTCATTACCATGATGTTTACGGAAGGTCAAGAATTTCCGCCTTTTTTCCGCTCAGGTATTTTTCACCTTTTTTCTTAGTATTTCAATCAGTTGCTCAGGCGTATTGTTCTGAAGAATCTCCCTGAACTGGGTACGGTAGTTTCGCACCAGGCTGACCCCCTCGATGATGACATCGAAGACTCTCCAGTTGCCGTCCTTCAGGATCATGCTGTATTGAATGGGGATGTCACCGGATTTCGCGGCAACCGCGGTTTGAACTTGAGCGTAATTCTTATTGAACAGGGTTTCTTTCTTAAAGGTCACCTTTTCATCGCTGTAGGCCATGATTCTGTCCAGGTAGACACCCCCCAGGAGTCTGCTGAAGAGGTCCGTGAATTCCTTTTTTTGGTTTCCATCCAGCTTTTTCCAATTTCGACCCAGTGCCCTTCTTGAAAGTTCGGTATAATCGAAGAGTTCACTGATCAGTGCCCATACTTTGTCTTTTCTGGCGTCTTTGGCGGCTTCCGCTTTCAAGGCCGGCTCGCGAAGCACGGCAAGGACCTTGTCTACCTGTGTTTCAATGGCGGTGAGTGGGGTGCCCGCGTGAAGTTGAAACGGAAAAATGAAGAGAACGCAAAGACACAGACCCAGTCCAATGAGAATATTTTTCATGCTTCTTCTCCGAAATTTTCTAGTGAGCGAATCCTGTTTTTTATGTGGCTGCCCGGGGTGCCAGGTTCAAGGAAATTTGGACCTGACCCGTCACTTCTTTTTGTCTCCCACACTACCAAAAACATACTTGCTGATGAGTTCCTCGATGTCAACAGGAGGCTCGGTCTGGGTAATGACGCCTCCGGGTTTCAAAAGCGCACCTGATCCACCGGGATCGATCGTGACGTATCTGTCGCCGATCAGGCCGGCGGTTTTTATCGACGCAATGGCATCGTCGTAGATCTTGATATTACTCCGGATCTTCATGCGCACCATTACGACAAGGTTGTTCTGATCCAGCGTAAATCCTTCAACCCGGCCGATCTGAATCCCGAGCATCCGAACCTCAGTGCCGGGTTTCAATCCCGAGACGGACCCGAATCGGGCCTTGAGAACATAGTGCTTGCCTCCCAGAACCTCGAGTTTCCCCAGTTTCACGGTCATATAGGCTACACCCAGTAATCCAATGAGCACAAAAATACCCACTGTCGTTTCAATGGACCTCTTTTTCATCCTGCGTTACCCCGCTTTTGGCATTCAAACCGTCCTATAGTCTTTTGTTTGGATATCGCCTTTCTGGAGATGAGATCCAGGTCCTCGCCGACTTTTCCCTCTGCGAGCCCGACGGACACGGAAAAGGCGAAGCAATCACTCGAGGGTATTTCTGACTGTGTCTCGAGTGCAATGTCCCTCAGCCCGTGTTCCTGCAATTCCCGACCAAAACCCTCCAGTATACGTTCGGCTTCATCGAGGGTGGTGTGGGGGAAGATTGTCACAATCTGATCCCTCCCGATGCGTGTGGAGATCCCCACATCACCAAAGTAGGTGTTTACAAAACCCCCAAGGGACTGGATGACTTCCTGGGCACCTGTGTCACCCAGATTTTTAGACAGGAAATCCAGGCCTTCGACCGTAAACGCCGCAACGGGGAGGGTCTCATCCGGCTCTCTGTGGGTGACATCTTGTTCATACAATCTCATGAAATTTTTCTTCGAGTATAACCCCGTCAATTCATCCTGAAATCCTTCAAGGCTCTTGATGAATTCATCGACCATCGGGTGGTCGAGATGATCGAGTTCTTCAGGGTTGCCCTGGAAGACGATCCTGCCGTCATAGAGAATCAGGATCCGGTCTGAAATGAAAAAGATGTCGGGGATGTCATGGCTGATCATGATCGTGGTAAAGCCAAACCTCCTCTGGTTGTGGGCGATCAGGTTCAGGATGGTATTCTTGCGGATGGGGTCCTGGCCGGTAGTCGGTTCGTCGAAGAGTACGACCTTGGGATTGGTGATCAGGGCCCGGGCCAGGGCCACCCTTTTCTGCATGCCGCCGGAAAGTTCGGCAGGGTATTTGTGGGCCTCCTCCGAAAGTTCCATCTGATCCACCTTTTCCGTGACCCTGCGTTCGATCTCCTTTGTGCTCATGTTGGTCGTCTGCTGGAGCGGCAGGGCGATGTTCTCAAAAACCGTGAGGGAGTCGAACAGGGCATTGTCTTGAAACAGGTAGCTGAAGAGACTTTTGTAGTCGTTCAACTCCCGTTTGTTCATTTCCTCGATGGGCTTGCCCCGGAAAAGAATCCGTCCTTCCGTGGGAGCGAGGAGGCCGATGATGTGTTTGAGGAGGACACTCTTGCCGGTGCCGCTCTTGCCGATGATCGTTGTTACATGGCCGTCATAGATCTTCAGATTGACACGGTCGAGGATCGTTCGCTCGCCGAAACGCTTGGTGACATCCTCAAACTCAATGAATGCGTTTTCCATGGGCCCCTTTTTCACATGAGAAAGGATGTGACCACATAATCCGAGATCAGAATGAGTACGCAAGAGATCACGACGGCCGAAGTGGTGGAAACACCAACACCCTTGGCCCCTCGTTGGGAACGTCTGTGCGTGAAATAGCCCTGGTAGCAGCAGATGGTGGAAACGATCAGGGCGAAGACCAGGGCCTTGACAAAACCGTTGGAGATATCCTTCATTCCCACACTGGTCTGTATGCGCCCTAAATAAGCGCCGGAGTCCACACCCAGCAGCACGACAGCGCTCACATATCCTCCGATGATACCGATAAGGTCGAAAATGGCCGTCAACAGGGGAAAACTGATGATCGCGGCGGCCAGCCTGGGACTGATGAGGTACCGAAGAGAATTGATGCGCATGGTGTCCAGGGCGTCGATCTGCTCGGATATGCGCTGGATTCCGATCTCTGCCGTCATGGCCGAGCCCGCCCGCGCCGTGATCATGATGGCCGTGAGCACAGGTCCCAACTCCCTGATGATGGCAAGGGCGACAGCCGTCCCGATCATCCCTTCGCCTCCCAATTTGACCAGAACGTAGTAGAGTTGCAGGCCCAGGACCATTCCCGTAAAAAGGCCGACCAGGATAATAATATTCATGGAACCGGCCCCGATGTAATACACCTGTTGAACAATCATGGAAAACTGCTTGCGTCGAAAGATCAGGATAAATCCCCTGGCGAAGAACACGGCCAGAGAACCCAGTTCGTCGACCCAGGCCACGACCGTTCTGCCAAGAAAGGCCAGAGGCGAGGTGAAAGATATTTTTTGGCCCAAAGACTTCATCTGTTCAGTTCAGATACCTTTCGATCCAGTCTCTTGATTTTGCTATGAAGTGTTCTAATGCCACTGACAAAGGAAGTCAAGAGGGGCTGGACCCATTCAGGAACTTCATGAAACAGATCTCTGAAATCCTGATATCTCAAGACAAAAAGCCTCACCTTCGTTCTTGCCAGCGCCGTCGCGGTCCTGGGAAATCCGGACAAAAAGGCAATTTCGCCGATAATGTCCGGTGATTCAATCTCGTTGAGTATGACATTCCCGTTCGGCTCATCAATGGATATCTCCACCAGTCCTTCAGTCAGGAAAAACAGGTCCCTGCTCTTATCCCCTTTGTGGATGATGATTTCGCCGGGTTGGTAGGTCCGGTTTTCCAGCAACTCATTTAATTTGAACAGCATCCTCGTTTCTGCCTGTCTCGCAGCCAGCTCTGTGGAAAGGTTCCGTCTGAAACCGGAAAGGGGTCTTAAGAGTCCCGAAGCCACTTTGTCAACGGGCTTCTTCTCAGTCGGTGGACTCTCTGATCCGAGTTCATGACCGCAATCGCTGCAGTATTTGGCAGTTTCACTGATGTCAGTGTGGCAATTCGAACATTTCATTGTTGCTGCCTCTTGAATTGGGTCTTTCATCCCGCAACCCCATGACGGGAAATCCAGGGTAATATGCCTGCCGATATGGAAACTCACGACAGTATATCATAAGATTGCCGTCATTGTACACGGCATTTGAACCACCGGAATCCAGCGTCTAATTTCAGTACTGTTTAAGAAAGCAGAAGACAATTCCACAAAACGCAGGACAGATGATTCCTTTATGGTGGATCAAGGTCGCCGCCTTTTGCTTGCATGAATGCCGGGCATGTGATAATTAACCATGTTGCTTGATGATCCCACCCTCTGAACTCTGTGGTTATGAGCCTGATGGAGGCCACTGATTGGACGGAGCCCTTGAAAACAGCGTGATCGAAGTCCAAACGTCGGGTGAAACGGATGTGATCGATATCACTCAACTTGTGATCATGGAGATTTCCAAGAGCGAAATCCTCAACGGTTCCGTCACGCTCTTCATCCCAGGTTCTACGGCGGCCCTGACCACTATCGAATTTGAGAGTGGCGTTATCAATGATCTCAAAAACGCCATAGAAAGGATAGCGCCCCGGGATAACTATTACGAGCATAACGAGAGATGGGGGGACGGCAACGGTTATGCCCATGTCCGTGCCGCCCTGCTGGGGCCGTCATTGCATATTCCGTTGATTGAAGGTAGAATAGCCCTCGGCACCTGGCAGCAGATCGCATTGCTGGATTTCGACAACCGGCCCAGGAAGCGGCGAATCCTATTCCAGGCGGCGGGCCGATAGGTATGTGACTATCCGATTCGTCCTTACATTACAATTTACATAATGAGGTATGCTCTTGAGCAAAACAGCACCACCGGATGATAAAGAGGTACGCAAGAAAATCACCTTCGGGAACCTCGATTTGATTCGCAGCCTCTGTGGCGAGCAGAACGCCCATCTCCGTGTTCTCGAAAAAAAGGTGGGGCTTACCGTTCACGTGCGGGGTAACGACCTGACGCTCCAGGGGCGAGATTGGGAAGTCGATCTGGCCGAAAATGTACTGAGGCAGCTTTATGGCCTCATCAAGGCCAAGAAGCCCATTTACGCCAATGACGTGGATCATGCCATCAGGATACTCAGTGGTGACCCTTCAGCTGACCTGTCCGCCATTTTCAGGGATGAGGTCTATATTTCTTCCAAGAAAAAGGTCATCACCCCAAAAACCATCAACCAGAAGACCTACATTGACTCTATCAGGAAATTTGATATTGTCTTCGGCATCGGCCCTGCCGGAACAGGAAAGACCTATCTTGCCATGGCCATGGCCATCTCCGCTCTCCTGAACAAGGAGGTCAATCGCGTGGTCTTGGCCAGGCCCGCTGTCGAGGCCGGAGAGCATCTTGGTTTTTTGCCGGGAGACCTCTATGAAAAGGTGAACCCCTACCTCAGACCGCTTTACGATGCCCTCCACGACATGATGGATTTCAAGAGCGCTTCGCGCCTCATCCAGCAGGGCATCATCGAGGTTGCGCCTATCGCATTTATGCGGGGGAGGACCCTGAATGATTCATTTGTTATCTTGGATGAGGCCCAGAATTCGACCTCTGAGCAGATGAAGATGTTTCTGACCCGGCTCGGTTTCAGTTCCAAGGCCGTGATCACGGGAGACATCACGCAGATTGATCTTCCCAACGGGAAGACCTCCGGCCTGATAGAGGCCTCGCAGATTCTCCAAGGCATCAAGGGAATGCGTTTTGTCCACTTCTCAAGAGAGGATGTCATCCGCCACCCCCTGGTTCAGGCCATCATACAAGCCTACGAAAACATGGAAAGGGAGAGGAATCCCGTAAACCCCGGGAAGGACCGTCCCGGAACGGGCCCCATCGCGATAACCAATGGCAGGTAAGAACAAAACCCTATCCATCAGGAGAGGCCGGACTCAGAAAAAGGGTGAAATTGACCTGCTTCCCCTTTCCAGCAAAGCCTCTTCCGGAAAAATCCGAATCAACCCGGAATACAGGAAGTGGATGATTCTCATCGGGTTGAGTATCATCATCTCCCTCCTCCTTTTCCCGAAATTTCTTGTCAGGCCTCACCAATACGTTCTGGGCGATGTGGCTGATCATGACATCAAGGCCACCAGGGATTTCCTGGTGGAAAATGAGGCTTTGACGGAGGAAAAACGTCAGGAAGCCGTGAAGAAAGTCCTGTCAGTCTACGACTTTGATCCCACGGGGAACAGGCTGGCGACGAGGCTCAGAGAGTCCTTTGCCGAAGGCAGGAAATACCTCAGCGAACCCGCCCCCATAACCGCTGAAAATAGCTCCAAAGAACCTGCTACGCAAGCGGAAAGCTTCAAGGACCGTTTTTTCGAGATTCTCGAAATCGAACCTGATGGGAGTCTTTTCCAGCTCCTGAGTGATAGCCTTTTCGCCTCTGAAATAGAAAATTCCGTCATCAAACTGGTGACCCGGATCCTCAATCAAGGCGTCGTGAGCAATCGGGCGATGCTCCTGGATGAGACCGGCAAAGGGATCCTTCTGCGCTACGTTCATATGGAAAAGGAGGTCCAAGTCACCGACCTCAATCGGTTCTATGACCTGAAGCAGGCCAGGGCATTTCTGGAAAGCCAGGAGACTTCCTTGAAACGGCTCATTGCGCCCCACTCCCTGGTGGACACCTCCATCAAGCTTGCCTCGGATCTGATCAAACCGAATCTGACCTTTAATAAACGTCAAACGGAACTCAGGAAAAGTGAGGCGAGAAAATCCGTAAAGCCCTTTTATTTCAAGGTCAAGAGGGGTGAAATGATCCTCAGGGAAGGCGAAAGAATCAATCCCGAGCAACTTCTCAAGCTTGAGGAAGAATACAGCAGATCCGGTTTGAAGGACAGACTGGGCCAGGCTCCTGCCATGGCCGTCGTCATCGCCTTTCTGCTGGTAACCACCTATATGATGGGATTGATGGCAGGAGGCCCTTCACGGGGAGAAGTCAAAGACATCTTTTTCTGCGCCCTCACCGTGTTCGTCATTTTTCTGGTCACAATGGCCTCCAGGCTTGTTGCTGAAGAAATCGCCCAGGGATTCGGCTTCATGAAACCCCGGATACTGTTTTTTATCATCCCCGTGGCCACAGGCGCCATGTTGATATCAATATTCCAGGGTTTCAGGGTCGCAGTTACCTTTTCTGTTATCCTGGCCTTCCTTGCATCCATGGTCATTGACGGTGGGATCGACTTCTTCATGTATTTTCTGATCGGCAATCTCGTGGCCGCCTATGGGGTGAGAGACTGCCGGGAAAGGGGAACACTCATCCGGGCCGGGCTGAATGTGGGCGCCGTGAATGTCATTCTGGCCCTTGCAGTGGAGACCCTTCATGGTTCATCCTACGGTGTGGAGACAGGCATCGTGTGCGTATCAGCCTTTATCGGCGGCATACTGGTAGGCATCGTGACCACCGGCATCCTGCCTCTTGTGGAGATGTCTTTCGGTTTTTCAACCGACATCAAGCTGCTCGAACTTGCAAGCCTCGATCAACCGCTTCTCAAGGAACTCATGGTCCGGGCGCCCGGGACCTATCACCACAGCGTCATCGTGAGCAACCTGGTTGAAGCAGCTGCCGAGGCCATCGACGCCAATCCTCTCCTGGCAAAAGTCGCCGCCTATTACCACGACATTGGGAAAATGAGAAAACCCCTTTACTTCATTGAAAACCAGGGGCAACGTGAGAACAAGCACGAAAAACTGGCACCTTCCATGAGCGCCCTGATCCTCATCTCTCACGTGAAGGATGGCGTGGAACTGGCCCGTGAACACCGCCTGGGTCGAGAGATCATCGACATCATCCATCAGCATCACGGCAAAAGTCTGATCCAGTTTTTCTACCAGAAGGCCAAGGAACAGGCCGAGCGAAAAGAGGCGAAAGTGTCGCAAGTCAAGGAGGAAGACTTTCGATATCCGGGTCCCAAACCTCAGACCAAGGAAGCTGGGCTGGTGATGCTTGCGGACATCGTGGAAGCGGCGACGAAGACCCTCTCCGAGCCCACGGTTGCGCGACTCCAGGGAATGGTTCAGCAAATCATAAACAAGGTCTTTTCGGACGGTCAGCTCAATGAATGTGAATTGACACTCAAAGACCTGAATGAAATCGCCCGGAATTTCAATAAGGCCCTGAGTGGTATCTACCATCACCGTGTGGAATACCCCGGAGCGGTCGGAAAGAACGCCGCGGCAAAGAACCAGAGCAATGGAAATTCAGATCACACTTCAAACGGAAACAGCCGGGGTACCTCGCCCGGAGATCAGGAAAAGCCTGAAGAAAGTCTTAAGCGACTTGGGCTGTCATGACAAGGAACTCAGTGTTCTCTTCACAGACGACGAACACATGGCCCGATTGAACCGTCAATACCGGAGAAGACCGGGGCCGACCAATGTCCTGGCGTTTCCCATGGCTGATGAGACTGGAGAGGACATCGGGTCGCCCATGCTGGGTGATGTGGTGATCTCGGTGGACACGGCCCTCAAGGAATCACGGGACCTGGAAGAACCCATAAAAAAAACAATCAACCGTCTGCTCATTCACGGCATCCTCCATCTTCTCGGTTTTGACCATGAGCGGTCTGAAGCCGAAGCCCGGAGAATGGGAGAAGAAGAAATCAGGTTAAGGGATCTGGTCGCCTAGTGCACTATGAGAAAGCGTTTGAAAAAGACCCTCAGGTTCTCATGCTGAAACCTGTCCATAAGAAACGAATTGATCGAGGAGGAGCGAATGGCACGCTTAGCAGTGAACATTGATCACGTGGCAACCGTCCGCCAGGCCAGGGGAATTGATGAACCGGACCCCGTACTGGCGGCGGGACTCGCTGAATTGGCAGGTGCGGAGGGTATCATCTGCCATCTGAGGGAAGACAGGAGGCATATCCAGGACAGGGACCTCGGTCTCTTACGGCAAACAGTCAAGACCAGATTGAACATGGAAATGGCCGCTGTCGATGAAATGGTTGACATTGCGCTCAAGACGCACCCCGATCTGGTCACGCTGGTCCCGGAAAAACGGCAGGAACTCACAACGGAGGGCGGCCTGAACGTTCTATCCAATGTGGATCATTACAAGCGAGCGGTGGATCGCTTGAAATCAGAAGGGATTCTGGTCAGTTTTTTTGTGGACCCTGATCCGGCACAAATCAGGGCGGCACGCGACTGCGGCGGTGACATCGTGGAAATCCACACGGGTCACTATTCCGATGCAAAGACGGAGTCGGAATCATCCGGGCTTTTTGAAAGCATAAGGCTTGCCGTTCAATCGGCTCACGAAAAAGGTCTCCGGATCAGTGCCGGTCACGGTCTCAATTACGTCAATATCAAACCCTTCAAAGCACTACCCCAAATTGAGGAGTACAGTATCGGACACAGCATTGTGGCCAGGGCCATTCTGGTGGGGTTTGATAAGGCGGTCCGCGAGATGCTTGAGCTGGTTAAAGGGTTCTGATCGATCGAGGCAATCGAATTTTCATGATATACGGCATAGGGGTGGACCTGGTCAAAATCGAGCGGATGGAAAGGATCCTGGGAAAGTGGGGGGATCGTTTTGTGCGACGGGTCTTTTCTCCCTCGGAAATTGGAATCTGCAGCAAAAGGGCACATCCCCCATCGGCCTTTGCCCTCAGGTTCGCTGCAAAAGAGGCATTCAGCAAGGCCATGGGACTGGGGATGAAAGGGGGAATCGTCTGGCGGGACATTGAGGTGTTCAATGAACCTGGAGGCAAGCCGGGCCTGAGGCTCTCCGGCGAATCCGCCCGACGGTGCACGGAGAGGCATATCACGGATATCCACCTCAGTCTTACGGACGAAAAAGAGTACGGCATAGCCATGGTCGTACTGGAGAATAGCAATGAGACTGGTCAAAGCCTCTGAGATGCAGGATATGGACAGGAAAACGATCCAGGACCTGGGCCTTCCCGGCATGGTCCTCATGGAAAATGCGGGCAGAGGTTCGGCCAGGTTCTTCCTGGAGCAGTTCTCCCCGTCAGTCGGACAAAAGGTACTCGTGCTGTGCGGCAGCGGCAACAATGGCGGAGACGGTTATGTGGTCGCGCGCTATCTTCATGAGGCGGGTCTCAAGCCAAGGGTTCTGGTATTGACATCCCTGGATCGTGTCTCAGGCGACGCCCGCACCAACCTGGAAATCGCCCAGTCCCTGGACATGGAGATCCGCGAAGTTCCCAGCCTTGAAAAGTGGGGCAGTCAAGTAGCGTTTTTGCGAAACGGCGGCTTGGTCGTAGATGCCATCCTTGGTACCGGTTTGAATACCCCTGTACGCGGCCTTTACGAAAAGGCCATTGAATGGGTCAATGCGGCCGGGAAACCCGTCATGTCCATAGACATACCCTCCGGGGTCAATGCCGACTCCGGTGAGATCATGGGTGCAGCCGTGAAGGCGGACCTCACCGTGACATTTGGTTTCCCAAAGCTTGGACACTGCGTCTTTCCGGGGGCGGAACGGGTCGGCCGGCTGGTGAGAATCGACATAGGCATCCCTGATGCTATCGTCCAAAGTGTGCCCGGGAGATTCACCCTCACGGAACCTGATGATTTCAAAGCGGGTTTTGGCCATGAGAAAGGTGATACCCACAAGGGTAGCAGGGGCCACCTCCTGGTCCTCGCGGGATCCAGCGGAAAAACAGGTGCGGCTGCACTCACGGCCCTGGGTGGGCTGCGAGGGGGCGCCGGGCTGGTGACACTGGGGATCCCGGAATCCCTTAATGCCATCGTCGAAGTCAAGCTGACGGAAGCCATGACCGTTCCCTTGCCCGAAACCGGAACGGGCCATCTCTCACAAGTGGCTTGGGAAAAAGTTGAGGCGCTGTTCGAAGGAAAAACCGCCCTGGCAATCGGGCCGGGCCTTTCCATGCATCCTGAGACGGTGGAACTGGTCAGGAAAATCGTTTCTGAATGCCCCTTGCCCATGGTCATCGATGCGGACGGACTGAATGCCATTGGCGGCAGGATGCAAGTCCTGGAACAGGCTGCCCATCGAACCGTCTTGACACCCCATCCGGGTGAGATGGCAAGGCTCACCGGCCTTCAAGCAGCGGAAATCCAGCAAAATCGTATCAGGGTCGCAGATGAATTTATCGGCACTCACAAGTGCTTCCTCGTCCTCAAAGGGGCAAGGACGCTGGTGGGGACACCCGCCGGTGGATTGTATGTCAATCCCACCGGCAATCCTGTCCTTGCCGCCGGGGGGACCGGCGATGTGCTGACCGGCCTGATTGCAGGGTTCCTGGCCAGGGGATTTTCCCTGAAAGACGCTGCGATTGCAGGGCCCTATGTCCATGGACTCGCTGCGGATCTGCTGTCTCAATGCATGGGCGTGTCCGGCGTGCTTGCGGGGGAACTCCTGACGGTCATCCCGGAAATCATTGACACCCTTCGACATGAAAAATGGCCCTTGGAAAAGCCTCCCCTCCATCGTGACTTCTATCAAACTTTGTGATAATTTATATTCTGGCCTGTTTGCCCGGGGCTACGAACATCGCACGTTGCAGCGGTCCATTGTCCATGTTTGGGAAGTTTTTGCGCTTAGTATCTTATGAATAGAATTGTGTTCAAAAGAGGCGGAAATGTTTTTGTAGGATCCTAATTTAATGTCAAATTTCAAAAGCCAAATGTCAAATCAATGTCAAATATCAAATGACCAAATCGAACGAGAATTGCACTGCTGAGAGTACACCTTCGATAGTGTCTGCTGCCATAGGTGGGAAAGATATGTTTTGGCATTGAGGCATTTGGATTTCATTTGACATTTGAGCTTTGACATTTATTTATTTCCGGCTTGTCCGCCTACGGCGGGTTTATCCGAGGGAGGAGCCTGTTATGCTCATAGCCAGCGACATCATGACCACGGAGGTCATCACCGTCAGGAAGGAAACAACCTTGAAGGAACTGGCCAGATTGTTCTACGAAAACCATATCAACGGGGTGCCCGTCGTCGACGATGATGACCGGCTCATCGGGATTATCTGTGAAAGCGACCTCGTCAGAAAAGACAGGAAATTGCATATCCCCACGGTGGTCGCCGTTTTTGATGCGGTTTTCTATCTTGAAAGTTCCAGGAAAATGGAAAAAGAATTTTCAAGGATCAATTCAACCACCGTTGAGGATCTCTATGTTAAAGAGGTGTTGACCGTGGATGAAAAAACACCTGTTGATGAAATCGCCACCGTCATGACGGAGAAAAAGGCCTACACACTCCCTGTTATGGATGGAGATCATATCGTTGGAATTATCGGCAAGGGAGACCTCATAAGGACTCTTTTGCATTGAACGAAAAATGTGTTACATATACGGCCAATTCGGACCAAGAGACCATTCGCCTGGGAAAAATGCTGGGCCTCTGTCTCAAAAGTGGGGATTTTGTAGCCTTGGCCGGCGAACTGGGGAGTGGCAAGACCTGTTTTACAAAGGGATTGGCCCTCGGTTTGGGGATTTCTCCCTCCACCGTGATTTCAAGCCCTTCCTTTGCCCTCGTGAATGAATACCAAGGGCGTATCCCCTTTTTCCATATGGATGCCTATCGCCTGGAAGAACTTTCCGCCTTCCTTTCGGCGGGACTGGAAGAATATTTTTATGAAAGTGGCGTGGTGGCCATGGAATGGTCCGAGCGCTGGCCTGAAATCCTCCCGGGGGCCAAGGTGTGTGTAAGGATTTCGATTTTGGATGAAACGTCTCGGAAAATCACCCTTTTCGGGTCTCATCCGCGCGCTGTTGAGATCCTGAGGGGACTGGAAAAGAAATTAGAATTGGATCGAGGTTAAGACATGTCACTTATTGTACAGAAATTCGGCGGAACCTCGGTGGGCAGCATCGAAAAAATAAGGGAGGTCGCCAAACGGGTCTTGGAATACTATGGCCAGGGTCATGAGATGGTGGTGGTCCTGTCCGCCATGGCCGGTCAGACAGACTACCTGGTCCGGATGGCCAAGGAGATGGCAGAGGACCCGGATCCCAGGGAACTGGATGTCCTCATATCCACGGGCGAACAAGTTTCCGTAGCACTCCTCGCCATGGCCATCAGATCCATGGGCTACGAGGCCCGTTCCCTGCTGGGCTTCCAGGTGGCCATCCATACGGACAGGTTGTTCGGCAGGGCCAGGATCCACAATATTGAAACCGAAAGGATTAGAAAAGAACTGGATAAGCACCGAATCGTGACTGTAGCCGGTTTCCAGGGCCTCGATACCCGGGGAAACATTACCACGCTCGGGCGTGGCGGGTCGGACACCACCGCCGTGGCCCTCGCGGCTGCCCTGAAGGCGGATGTGTGCGAGATATTTACTGATGTGGATGGGGTCTATACCACGGATCCCCATATCTGCCCCGTGGCAAGAAAGATGAATACGATCTCCTATGATGAAATGCTGGAAATGGCCAGCCTCGGGGCAAAAGTCCTGGAGATCCGTTCAGTTGAGTTTGCGAAAAAATACAATGTGCCCATCCACGTGAGGTCAACTTTCAAAAAAGAGAGGGGAACAATGGTCATTGCGGAAACTGAGGACATGGAAAAAGTGCTGGTCTCGGGTGTTGCCTATGACAAGAATGAAGCGAGGATCACCATCAGGAAAGTCCATGACAAGCCAGGGACAGCTGCAATGATTTTCCAGCCGGTCTTTGAGGCCGGTATTATCGTCGACATGATCGTTCAGAATACGAGTGAAGAAGGCCAGACCGATCTGACTTTCACCATTCCGAAATCAGATTTTCAAAAAACATTGGAACTGGTCCGTCAGGTGGGTGAAAAGATCGGAGCTGAAAGGGTGCTGGGAGATGAAAACATTGCGAAGATATCCGTCATAGGGGTGGGCATGAGGAGCCATGCAGGGGTCGCCCAGAAGATGTTTGAGGTCCTGGCTCGCGAGAATATCAATATCATGATGATCAGCACCTCTGAGATAAAGGTGTCTTGCATCATCGATCAAAAGTACACGGAGCTCGCTGTCCGTGTCCTCCACAACGCATTTGGACTTGACAATGGAAAAGAGGACGGGGCCTGAGCACTGCGCAGCGGCGCTCATTTTGTTGCTTTGCGTATTGACGCTTCATGCCGCCGGAAGGATTTCCCGGCAGCCTGATTTTGAGCCCTTTTCTGAAACGGATTCAATCTTTGTCCAGATCGCGGGAGAGGTCAGAAACCCCGGCGTCTATGCATTTTCTCGAAGCCCTCACCTGGAAGAACTTTTCCGTAAGGCCGGCTTCAGCAGCCGTATCTCCAACGAGGCGGATTTCATCCGATTCCGCTTTCCATCCGGTGCCAGGGCTCTGGTGACAGACCGAGATAATCGCTTCCGGGTCCAAAGGGACCAAATGCCGGCTTTCTACAAAATGACCCTGGGCATTCCCATTTCCCTGAGCCTGGAAAGCCCGGAAGGGCTCATGGCCTTGCCCGGCATAGGCCCCGGCCTTGCCAAAGCCATTACAGCAAAGAGAACAGAAAAAAATGGGTTCAGTGCTGTGGAAGATTTTTTATCGGTACCGGGTGTCAGTCAACGGCTGTTTCGCAAAATACGGCCGTATGTAAAACCATGAGGAGACCCGGAACAACCGTGAAGACATCAACCTTGAACTTTAAAAAATGCTTATTTTAGGTATTGATACATCCTGTGATGATACATCCGCTGCGGTGGTCAGAGACGGGCTTTGTTCCCTGTCGAGCGTCGTGACCTCCCAGGGTGTGATTCATCATCCCTTCGGTGGTGTTGTTCCGGAACTGGCCGCGCGGGAACATCTCCGGAACATCATGCCTGTGGTCGATGAAGCACTGACGGGGGCATCCGTCAACCTTCGGGAACTTGACGGGATAGCCGTTACCGTGGGCCCCGGACTAGTTGGCGCTCTTCTGGTCGGCCTTTACTACGCCAAGGGCTTGGCCCTGGCTCACGATCTGCCTCTGGTCGGCATCAACCACCTGGAGGGCCACATCCTCTCCATCTTCCTGGAAAAGGATGTCCCTGCTTTTCCGTTTGTGGCGCTGACCGTCTCCGGCGGCCATACCAGCCTTTATCATGTGAAAGGGTATGGGCAGTACACACAGCTCGGTCAGACCCTCGATGATGCGGCTGGGGAAGCCTTCGATAAGGTTGCCAAGCTACTCGGACTGGGCTATCCCGGCGGCATTGCCATTGAAAAAATTGCGATAAAAGGACGGCGGGATCTCATCAGATTTCCCAGGGCTTTTCTCGCTCCCGATTCGCTTGATTTCAGTTTCAGCGGTTTAAAGACGGCTGTCTCTCTTTATGTCAGCGCCTGGAATACCCAGAAAAGGTCTGGAGACGGGGTGACCATTGCCGACATTGCGGCCTCCTTTCAGGAATCGGTGGTGGAGGTCCTGGTACGAAAGGCCTTAAAGGCTGCCGAAGAGGCGAAGGTCAGCGCATTGGTTGTGGCGGGCGGTGTAGCCTGCAACCAGCGGCTCCGTGAGATGTTTCGAGAAGAATCAGAGAAGATGGACATTCGAATTTTCTATCCCTCACCCGGCTACTGCACGGATAACGGTGCCATGATAGCCGTGGCCGGGTACCACCGGCTCCGGAATAACCAAAGAATGGGGTTGTCCATGGATGTGCAATCAAAATTTCCCATTCAGGATTTGCCGCCCCTCGCTTCGGAAAGGGATAGAGTGAAAACTTGAAGTTGACATAACCGAAAAAAGCCAGGACTTAACTACCTTGAAATACACCAGACAGCTCAGATATTACTACCTGAGGTTTATTCGCCTCAAAGGTGAACCCAATGAACTGGCCCTCGGTATGGCCTTTGGGATATTTGCAGGCATGATGCCGATCATGCCCTTCCAGATCGCTTTTGCCGTCGCCCTGGCCATCTTTTTCAAGGGCAGCAAGATAACCGCGGCCTTGGGCACCTGGGTGAGCAACCCCTTCAACTGGTATTTTGTCTACTACTACGATTACAAGCTCGGGTCTTTCATCCTGGGGCTGCCCGAAAGAAAAGGCGTCTTTCACGGGATCATGGAGACCATACGGACCGGTCAGGAGTCCCTGGCCACGGTGACCAAGATTCTGGGGGCAGGGGGGACTTTTGTAGCGGCCTTTCTCCTAGGGGGGTTGATCCTCGGCCTGATTTTTGCCCCCCTCGGCTATTTTCTCTTTCTGCATTTTTTCAGATATGTCAGGGGGTGGAGGCAGAGAAGGAAGGAGGCGAAGGGCCGGCGATCCTTCGAATCGTGATGGAATCCCCCGTTTTTCGTCCAAAAAAAGGATTGGCCCAGCACTTTCTGACCCACCGGAAGGCCATTTATAAAATTGTTCACCGTTCGCGATTCGGCCTTGCCGACGTGGTTCTGGAAATCGGTCCCGGAAAGGGGGCACTCACATTTCCTCTGGCCAAGAGCGTCTCCCACGTTTTTGCCGTCGAGAAAGACCAGCAATTGTTCGCCCTCCTTGGAGAAAAAATTTCTCAAGCCGGGATTTCAAACGTTACGCTGATCCATGGTGACATCCTGAAAGTGGATCTTGAACCTATTTTCAGGCATCAACACGACAAAATCCAGGTTATTGGAAATCTGCCCTACAATATCTCCTCTCCCTGTCTCGAACTGCTGGTCGCCCATCGTTACCGTATCGGCCGTGCCGTTCTCATGTTTCAGCGAGAGCTTGCCTCGAGGCTTTCCGCCACTCCGGGCGGAAAGGTCTATGGCGCCATGACGATCCTCGTGGGGTATTACGCCCATGTCACGCCCCTGATTCAGGTGCCGAAGGAGGCATTTCATCCCAGGCCCAAGGTTGACTCCACTGTCCTTGAGTTGGACTTTGATCATCCCTTCCCAAGAAAGGCCGGTGACGAAGTGGCCTTCAGAAAACTCGTAAAAGGGGCCTTTTCCCATCGCAGGAAAACCCTTTTGAATTCCCTCCGGAGCTTTTTTCCTGCACTGGATCGGGAAAGCCTGCTGGGCCTATTGATACAGTGCTCTATCGACCCCGCCAGACGGCCCGAGACGCTGGATATGGATGAGTATCTGTGCTTGGCCGATAAACTGTCGTTGACAAATACCCTGCAGGATGCTAAGAATTTTTTCTCTGATTGACAGACCATGCAAGGCCATCGATACATTGTTGTTGAAGGCCCACTTGGCGTCGGCAAGACCAGCCTTGCCGGACTGCTGGCGGAAAAGTTCGGTGGCGAGACCTTGCTCGAAGACATTGAGGACCATCCCTTCCTGACCAAATTCTATCGGGATCCCAGGAAATATGCCTTCCAGACGCAGATCTATTTTCTGCTCCGGCGCTACCAGCAGATCAGGAAGATGAAGGGTGGGACCCGGTACTATATCCCCATCGGTTCAAAGATATAGGTTTTCCAAGAATGGCCGACAGCCCGAAACATGAGTGTGAATTGGCAGATGGCCGACACGCGAGGGACGCGTTATGCAAGTCATTAAATCCATCGATCAGATGCAAGAAACTTCCGATCTGTTGAGAATGAAAGGCAAGACAATTGCCCTGGTCCCGACGATGGGATTCTTGCATGAAGGGCATCTTGAGCTCATGAGAGTGGGCAAACGCCACGCGGATCAGCTCATCATCAGTATCTTTGTCAATCCCCGCCAGTTTGGGCCCTCAGAGGATTTTGATGACTATCCCAGAAATTTCGAAGGAGATCTCGAAAAAGCAGGCCGTGCAGGGGTGGATATCGTCTTTGTGCCTCCCGCCGAAGAGATGTATCCCTTCGGTTTCCAGACCTCCGTGCTGGTCAAGGATCTCGCCGATCACCTCTGCGGACTAACCAGGCCGGCCTTTTTTGGAGGAGTCACCACGGTGGTGTCCAAGCTTTTCAATATTGTCAGACCCCACATGGCGATCTTCGGTCAGAAGGATTACCAGCAACTCACCATCGTTACCAGGATGGTTATGGATCTGAACATGGACATAAGGATCTTTGGCGTCCCTACGGTGCGAGAACCCGACGGTCTTGCAATGAGTTCACGCAATGGTTACCTTGATCCGGATGAAAGGATATCCGCCCTGTGCCTGAAGAAATCGCTTGACCTGGCCGGTGAGATGTTTGCGAGCGGTGAAAGAACCCCAAAGGCCATCATCGGGGCCATAGCGGCCTGCATAGAGGAACATCCTTTTACAAGAATAGACTATGTGAATCTTTGCGATCCTGTGACCCTGGAGGATGTGGATGTCCTTGGGGAAGAGACCCTCCTGGCGCTTGCGGTATGGGTGGGCAAGACCAGATTGATCGACAACTGTCTGATTCGCGAAAATATACCATGCTGAAGACACAAATTTTCAGCTGAAAGGAGTCAATGAATGAAATCTTCCAATTTCCTGTTTACTTCCGAGTCCGTGACCGAAGGGCATCCCGACAAGATTGCCGACCAGATCTCCGATCACGTGCTTGATAAGATCATGGAACAGGATCCCAAGGCCCGGGTGGCCTGTGAAACACTGGTCACCACGGGTATGGTAATGATAGCTGGGGAAATCACCACTTCGGCGTATGTGCATCTTCCGGAGGTGGTGAGGCAAACAATCAAGGATATCGGGTACCACAATTCTTCCATGGGTTTTGACTGGGAGACCTGCGCCGTGATCTCGACCATTGACAAGCAGTCCCCGGACATTGCCATGGGAGTGGACGGGACAGGCCTGTTCAAGGAACAGGGTGCCGGGGATCAGGGGCTCATGTTCGGCTATGCCTGCAAGGATACGGATGTACTCATGCCCATGCCCATCTACCTGGCTCACCGCCTGACCCGGAGGCTGGCCCATGTGCGAAAATCAGGCCAACTCCCCTGGCTCAGGCCCGACGGCAAATCCCAGGTCACCGTGGAATATGTGGACGGCAAGCCTAAGAGGGTCCACACCATTGTCATCGCGGCCCAGCACAACCCGGAGGTGGACTATGACACCCTGCGCGAGGCCATCCTTGAACACGTGATCCAGGAAGTCATCCCCGCAGACATGATCGACGAGGACACCCAGTATTTCATCAACACGACCGGCCGCTTCGTAGTGGGAGGCCCGCTCGGCGATTGCGGCCTGACCGGCAGAAAGATCATCATGGATACCTACGGCGGCTTCGGCTACCATGGCGGCGGGGCCTTCTCTGGCAAAGACCCCTCAAAGGTGGACCGCAGTGCCTCTTACATGTGCCGCTACATCGTCAAGAACATTGTCGCCGCGGGCCTGGCCGAACGGTGCGAAATTCAGGTGGCCTACACCATTGGACGGGCCGAGCCTGTTTCCGTCATGGTGGGCGCCTACAGCACGGGCGTGGTCTCAAGCCTGGAGCTTACCGAGATTGTGAAGAAGAAATTCGACCTGCGTCCGGCCGCCATAATCGAAAGGCTCGACCTCCTTCGGCCCATTTATAGAAAATCCAGCAACTACGGCCATTTCGGGCGTGAGCTTCCCGAATTTGCCTGGGAAAAAACGGACATGGTTGAAGAGCTGAAAAGCGCAGTATGAAAACGGAAAGAAAGGAAGAAATGATGGATTACGATATCAAGGACATCAATCTGGCAGAAAAGGGCCGCCTCAGGATCGAGTGGGCGGCCATGAGCATGCCGGTTCTCACCTCGATCACGGAACGTTTTCTCAAAGAAAAACCCCTTCAGGACCTCCGGATTTCCGCCTGCCTTCATGTAACCACTGAAACGGCATCTCTCATGAAGACCCTGAAAGCGGGGGGAGCCCAGGTGGTCCTCTGCGCCTCCAACCCCCTGTCCACCCAGGACGACGTCGCCGCGTCACTGGTGGCTGATCACGAAATCCCGGTCTTCGCCATCAAGGGGGAGGACCACGCCACTTACTACAGCCACATCCTGTCAGCCCTGAAACATTCACCAAACCTGACCATGGATGACGGGGCTGACCTGGTCAGTTCCCTCCATTTCATCGCGCTTCAAAAATGGGGTGAACTGGAACCAGGGGTTGCCGAATGGGCGAAAAACCTTTCTTCGGAAGAAAGACAGTCCTTGTTAAAGGATATCCTCGGAGGCACCGAAGAAACCACCACCGGGGTGATCCGGCTCAGGAGCATGGAAAAAGACGGCGTCCTTAAGTTTCCCATTATCTCTGTGAACGACGCCAATACCAAGCACCTCTTTGACAACCGTTACGGTACGGGCCAGAGCACCCTTGACGGCATCATTCGGGCCACCAATCGTCTCCTGGCCGGCTCCACCTTCGTGGTCAGTGGGTATGGCTGGTGCGGACGTGGCGTGGCGAACCGCGCCAAGGGTCACGGGGCCCATGTCATCGTCTGTGAGGTGGATCCGCTTCGCGCACTCGAGGCCGTTATGGACGGTTTCGAAGTTATGCCCATAGCCCAGGCCGCGCCCCTGGGGAATTTTTTCTGCACGCTGACCGGCGACATCAACGTCATTCGTAAGGAACACTTCCTGACCATGAAGGATGGTGCAATGATCGCCAATTCCGGTCACTTTGATGTGGAGTTGGACCTCCCCGGTCTTCAGGAATCCGCAACCGACCGCAGGGCTATCAGGGAATTTGTGGAGGAATTCACCCTTCAAAGCGGCAGGCGTGTTTATGTCCTTGGGGAAGGACGGCTCATCAACCTGGCCGCTGCCGAGGGGCACCCCTCCAGTGTCATGGACATGAGTTTTGCAAACCAGTCCCTTTCAGCGGAGTATATGGCAAAAAATCACGTCACCCTGAAGGTCAAGGTTCATGCGGTCCCCCTGGAAATTGATCAGGATATCGCCCGGCTGAAGCTGGCGTCCATGGGGGTATCCATCGACACCCTCACACCCGAGCAGGAGAAGTATCTCTCTTCGTGGGAAATGGGGACATAGCCCGGATTCAGGGTCGCTTATTCCCCTGCCGATCTCAACCAGGCGGCGGCTGATATTCCCCAGAGCAGGTTGTAGAAAAAAACGAAGAACGGTGTGAGGTCTCCTAGGCCCATCCCCAGCAGGCCCTTCCCCGCTAATATGGGGAAGATATAGAAAAGCTGGACAAACGTCGGGCCCAGGCTGAAAAGGATCCCCCTTCCGAAAACGGATTTTCTCAGCAGGGGGAGGAGGAAAAGTGCCCCCCAGATCCCGCCCCAGATGAGCCTTGGGTAGAGCCACGAGGCCGTCAGATCGGGAGCGATTTTGACACCAAGGGCGCTGGTAACGCCCCTCTCCCCCAGGAACCAGACTGCCAGGCTGTTGATGAGCCCTCCCAGGCATCCTGAGGCAAACACCAGGCTCAGTTTGATGGAGAATCTCTTCATTTTGTCCCCTCTGTGTTGAGGTTTAGCCCGCATTTCTGCCGAATTCAGAGGTATCATACTAGATTGAGGGTAAAATGTCACATCTGTTCCTCATTTTTTCTTGACTGGCACCCGCCGATTCTTTATGGTTGAATTTGGTATCTTAGATTATTTTGTAAAACCATATAGTTACATAAATTTGGAACCCTTGTGAAGTCTTTTGCCGAGCCTATCCTATGACCGTTCGCAGGATCCTGATACTGGCGCCCACCCTGCTGGCCCTTTTTCTCCTCCAGTCCTACTTCTGGGTTCCCACGTATGAGGAACAGACGAGGGGAAACCCGGCAAGGCTTAAAGAGTACATCAGCGCCTCCATCGGCGATGCCAGCATCCTCAACCCCATTCTCTCTGCCGATTCCGCGAGCAGCCAGATTGAATCCTTCGTCTTTGAGGGTCTCATTGATCGGGACAAGGATCTGCGCTTCCGGGGCCGTATTGCCCGGTCATGGGACATCACCGAAGAGGCCTATTTCTATGTCAATGAAGGGGCTTCCATCCCCGGGCTGGGAAAGGCGGACGCTCATGAAGTGATCCGGTTCCTCAAAGGGGTCAAAGGCTCTCCCCCACCCGGTAGCGCACTCGGCAAAGCCTTGGAGGACATCCGGGAAGTCAGCCTGATCCCGCCCCGGGAGTATCAGGTGACGCGGGAGGATAAATTGCCCGGAAAGCAGGGAAAGGCCGGGAAAATAAGGTTCCAGGTCCATGCACCAGCCAGGATCCGTTTGGTCCTCCGCAACGTCAACCAGGACCTTTTCCAAGATCTGGAGCGTCTCCTGGGACCTGATTACTTTACCGGCTTCAACGGCCTAAAGTACCTGGACGCCGATCTCCGGCTCGATAATCGGGTCATGGAAACCTATGCACGCCGGATTCTTCCCGCCACCGAACACAATCCCGTCATTCTGTTTCATCTTCGGCCGGGTATCAAATTCCACGACGGGACCCTTCTGACCGCCAAGGACGTCAAGTTCACCTATGACGCAATCATGGACCCGAAAAACCTTTCTCCCCGCATCTCCGACTATGAACCGGTAAAATCCGTCGAGATCATTGATCCGTTGACGGTCAAGGTGACCTACAAAAGGCTCTATTCCCCGGCCCTCACAACGTGGGCAATCGGCATCCTCCCTGAACACCTCCTGAATCGCGATGCATTGCGTGCAGAAGCCCTCCGCAGGGGTGAGGACCCGAAAAAATTCTCCGTACGCATGAGCAGCTTTAACCGTCACCCCGTTGGGAGCGGGCCGTTCAGATTTGAAGAGTGGAAATCGGATCAGTTCATTTCCCTTCGGCGTTTTGAAGATTACTGGGAAGGCCCGCCCAATTACGACCATTATTATTTACGCATTATCCCCGACAATTTGACGCAGGAAATGGAATTCTATGCCGGCACCGTAGATGATTACGCGGTCCAGCCCCACCAGGTGAAGCGGCTGGAATCGGATCCCAGGTATCAGAGCTTCTCGGGCACCTCCTTCGGCTACACCTACATCGGCTACAATATGCGACGCAAGCCCTTTGATGACCCCCGGGTGCGGAGGGCACTGGGGATGGCCATCGATGTGGACAAGATCATCCGGTACGTCCTCTATGGCCAGGGAGAACGCATCACGGGACCATTTGCCAAACAGACGGACTATTACGATGCTGCCATCAAGCCACTCCCTTATGATCCTGAAGGCGCCCTGAAGCTTCTGGCAGAGGCCGGGTGGCGCAGGAACAGGGACGGCTGGCTTGAAAGACAGGGAAAACGGCTTCAATTTACGCTCATCACCAACAGCGGAAACGACCTGAGAAAGGCCATCCTCGCCATCGCCCAGGCCGCCTGGAAACAGATCGGCATCGATGTGAGAACGGATCTTCTCGAATGGTCCGTCTTTATACAGGAACGGGTGAATAAGGCGGATTTTGACGCCGTCATACTGGGCTGGCAGATGGGGATCGAACCGGACCTTTATCAGATATGGCACTCTTCCCAGACGCACCCCTATCAGCTCAATTTTGTGGGTTTCAAGGATAAGCAAGCGGACGACCTCATCATCAAGATCCGGCAGGAATACGATCACGACGCACAGGTGGCCTACTGCCACAGGCTTCACGAGATCATTGCCCGTGAGCAGCCCTACACCTTCCTGTACGTGGGCAAATGGACGGCCATACTCGACAAGCGTATCGTGATAAGGGATGTGGATAAAAAGGGAAACGTCGTCTACAGGAAGATCACACCCACCAAGACAGGCAGTTACACTTTCTACTTTAACAAGTGGATCAAACTCCCGGAGGTGCCCACTTTCGCCCAGGACGGGTAAAAGCGCGAGGAATCGGATCATGTTGTCATTCATCGGTCGCAGTTTCATCCAAAAGCTGGTCACGCTTTTTTTCGTGTCCATCGTCTCCTTCTTGATCATTCACCTGGCGCCGGGAAAGCCGAGCCAGATCGATCCCATGAACCCAAAGTTCACCCCGGAGATACTGGAGAGGTTTCAGAAGGAGTTTCATCTGGATAAGCCCCTCTATATCCAGTACGTCCTGTTTTACAAGGACCTTTTGACCGGGAAGACCGTCTCCTGGAAGGACAACCAGTCCGTGCTCAAGAAGATGTGGGACCGTTTCCTGAACAGCCTGCCCCTGTTTGTGGTGGGGACGCTCCTGACATGGACCCTTTCCTTCCCCTTGGGCATTCGATCGGCCATTTTCAGGGGCGGGGCATTCGATCGGACCGTCACCTTCTTTTCCTATCTGCTCATTTCCATTCCCGGCTTCTTTTTCGCATACATGCTCATCATCTTTGTGGTCACCAGGTTTCATGTCCCGGTCATCGGCATGGAGACCTTCGGCCTGGCCACGACAGCCTGGACATCGGTTGCCATGGACCGTGTCTGGCACCTCCTGTTGCCCTCCATCCTGGGCGCCACGGGCGGTATCGCCGTACTGTCCCGGTATGTCAAGAGCCAGATGCTGGAGGTGGAGGGCCAGGATTACGTGAGGACGGCCGTTGCCAAAGGGTTGCCGCCTGAAAAGGTCCACTACAAACATGCCCTTCGCAACGCGCTCCTCCCCTTTGCCACCATGTTCGGACTCATCCTGCCGGGCCTCATCGGCGGGTCGGTAATCATCGAATCCATCTTTTCCTGGCCCGGCATGGGCAGGATGGCCTATGAGGCCATCCTCGCCAGGGATTATCCCATCATCCTGACGGTTAATTTCATATCAGCGGTCCTGGTGCTGGCCGGTACTTTTCTCTCCGACATCCTCTATCTTCTGGCAGACCCGAGGATACGCCTGTGATAAAGACTGCAGACACGCCAAGGACCTGGAACGAAACCCTCGACACGCCTTCGAGCCCCGGGCGGTCCAGGCTCGAGGAGTCCTGGCGTCTGTTCAGGACCAACAGGCTGGCCCTCATCGGGCTCGGCATCTTTCTGATCTTTTTCTGCGTGGCCCTTCTGGGGGTCTTTCTCACGTCCGGCAGCAACCCCGTGTTTGATCCCGCCCTCGTGCGTCTGGAGGAAAAACTCCGGCCCCCCCTTTCCAGGCCGAATCTCGATGCCCTGACCCCGGGGAAAGTCCCCACCCTTGGGGTCTACCTCTTCGGCACCGACGACCTGGGGAGAGACATCTTTTCCAGGATGCTTCAGGGGGCCTGGGTTTCCCTGACCGTGGGATTTGTGGCAGTGGGCCTGTCGGTCCTCATCGGCATCGTAATGGGGGGACTCGCGGGCTATTTCGGTCAGGCCCGCGTGACATTCGGCCACCTTCTGGCCTGCCTTCTGCTGGGGATGGGATCGACCTGGCTGGTGGCAGGAAACAAATGGCTGGCAATTGTCCTGCTCCTGACCGGGGGCGCCCTCTTATACATTTCTCTTCAGGACACCCGTTCAGGACGCAACCCCGCCAAAGAAAACCTCTGGCTTTCATGGCGCCGGCTGCCCATCATGACCGTGGAAACCCTGATCATGCGCGTCGTGGATATCATGCTGTGTTTCCCGAGTTTCTTCCTCATCCTGACGGTGGTGGCCATCCTGCCGGCCAGCATGTACAACATCATGATCGTCATCGGATTGACCAGCTGGATGGGGGCCGCGCGGTTCGTCCGGGCCGAATTCCTTTCCCTGAGGGAACAGGATTTTGTCACTGCCGCCAGGGCACTGGGTGTGGGCAAACTCCGCATCATTTTCCGTCACATGATGCCCAACGCCCTGGGACCGGTACTCGTTTCCGCCACCATAGGCATTGCCTCGGCCATATTGACGGAGGCCGGCCTGAGCTTCCTCGGGTTCGGCGTTCCGCCCCCGCACGCCACCTGGGGAAACATCCTTTCCGATGGAAAAAATTTCATCTTCGACGCACCCTGGCTGACCTTCATTCCGGGTTTCGCCATATTGATCGTTGTGCTGTCCTTTAACCTCTTCGGCGAAGGATTGAGAGACATCCTGAACCCCAAATTGAGGAAGAGATCCTGACCGTGGAAAATTGTGAGCCATTGCTCTCCGTAGAGGACCTCAATATCTACTTCAGAAGCGACGACGGGATTGCCAGGGCCGTGAACGGAATTTCATACGAGGTGAAACCGGCCGAAACGGTCTCTATTGTCGGTGAATCAGGATGCGGCAAGACCGTTTCCGCCCTCAGCCTTCTGGGGCTCGTTCCCTGTCCTCCGGGAGAAATCGCGGGCGGGAAGATCCTCTTCGACGGAAAGAATCTGGTCGGTTGCAGCGAAGAAGAATTCCGCAAAATCCGCGGGAACAGGATCGCCATGGTCTTTCAGGAGCCGCTCACCTCCCTTAATCCCGTATTCACCATAGGAGATCAGATCTCGGAGGCCATCGAGGTCCACGAAGATCTCCCGGGAGATACCTTGCACACGCGCAGTGTCCAGCTGCTCAGAGAGGTGGGCATCGCATCGCCGGAAGAACGTCTCAAGGCCTATCCCCACCAGCTGAGCGGCGGGCAGAGACAGCGTGTGATGATCGCCATGGCGCTTTCCTGCCGCCCCGACCTGCTGATTGCCGACGAGCCCACAACAGCCCTGGATGTCACCATTCAGGCCCAGATCCTGAACCTGCTGCTTTCCCTGCAGCAATCCCACTCCATGGCCATATTGTACATTACGCATGATCTTGCCGTCGTCAGTCAGGTGGCCAGGAGAATCTACGTCATGTATTCGGGGATCATTATGGAACAAGGGGAAACCGACCGGGTATTCCAATCCCCGAGACACCCGTACACTCGGGGACTCCTGGCCTCTCTCCCCAGTCGCCTGAAGCGCGGCATAAAACTCCCCAGCATCCCGGGAATGGTCCCCGATCCGGCCCACAGGCCCGGGGGATGTCCCTTTCACCCGCGCTGCAGGCTCGTGAAGACATCGTGCAGGGAGGCCTTTCCGGAGATGTGTGACTACGGTAACGGTCACCTGAGCCGCTGTCCCATCCTTTATCATGAGACAAAGGGGGCTTGAGGTGAACAGAAAACAAGCCCACTCCCCGGACGAAAAGGCCCTTCTGCAGGCAGAGGCCCTCAGAAAATATTTTCCGGTCCGAAGGGGCTTTTTTCAGAAGACCACAGGCTGGATAAAGGCCGTGGACAGCATTGACCTGCAAATAGAAAAGGGAAAGACCCTTGGTCTGGTGGGGGAATCCGGGTGTGGAAAATCCACGGTGGCGCGGATGCTCCTCAAGCTGATGGAACCCGACGGAGGGCGGATTATCTACAAGGACCACGATATCAGCCTCATGTACGGAAAGGAACTGAAGGCCCTTCGAAAAGAAGTTCAGATTATCTTTCAGGACCCGTTCGGATCGCTGAACCCCAGGATGTCGGCCGGACAGTGCATCGACGAAGGCCTCAGGGTCCTGGGGGTCGGAGATCGAAATAGAAGAAAGGAAAAAGTCCGGGAACTCCTTGAAACTGTGGGACTGGCGGGCGACAGCGTGGACCGCTATCCCCACGAGTTCAGCGGGGGGCAGAGGCAGCGGATCGGCATCGCCAGGGCCCTCAGCGTGGAACCTTCCCTCATCATATGCGATGAACCGGTCTCGGCCCTGGACGTCTCCATTCAAGCCCAGATCCTGAACCTGCTCAAAAAACTCCAGGACGAACTGGGGCTTTCCTACCTCTTCATATCTCACGACCTGAACGTGGTGGGCTACATGAGCGACAGGGTAGCGGTCATGTACCTGGGGCATATCATGGAATACGCGCCTGCGGACATCCTCTTTGAAAAGCCCCTTCATCCCTACACCATCGCCCTTCTCTCCTCCGTCCCCGTCCCCGGGGAAAAGACCGAAATTGAACCCCTCGCCGGCGATGTCCCCAGTCCCCTTGACCCACCTCCGGGCTGTAAATTCCAGGGCAGGTGCCCCCTGGTGGAAACCAGGTGCAGACAGGAGGAAATCCGGTTCCACTCCGCCGGAGACGGCCACCAGGTCCGCTGCTGGAAGGTTTAGGCCAGGTGAAACCAATATAATTTTCCCTTGACTTTCAATACGTAATTATTAAAAATAACTACTTCACTGGGGGATCGTCCAGTGGCAGGACGACGGGTTCTGGCCCCGTTAACCGAGGTTCGAATCCTCGTCCCCCAGCCAAACGAAATCAGGGCCGTGCCAGCGGAGCGCGGCCTTGTCTTATCAAAGGGTCCCATCGTCTAGCGGTCTAGGATATCGGCCTCTCACGCCGGAGACACGGGTTCGATTCCCGTTGGGACTACCAAATATTTCAAAAAGTTATATCATTTTGTCTTCCCGCCATATTCGTCTTGGGGTATTTCTATATTAATTTTATCGACGGCACTCCTTGCATCTTGGAAAATATTGTAGACATATTTCTCCGTTGTAACCATCGATGAATGGCCCAAAAGCTTCTGTATTATGGGTAAACTTTCCCTGCGCTTGTCAGCCAAGAGGGACGCAAAGAACCGTCTCAACGAATGGAAGCCAAGATTTTTCTCAATAGCCGCTCTTTTGCATAACGACCGCATAAATTTTCTTCTGGCAGTGTACTTGTCTCCATACCTGGGATGACGTGGATCTCTGTTCTGAAAAATGTAATCAGTTTGGGGCATCCGCGTTTTCCACTGGTCCATTAAAGCGCCATAAAGACTATCATTCATTGGTACTAACCTGTACCTCATTTGCCCTGACTTGGTTTTCCTTGTTCCAAGCCTCAAAACTTGCTTTTCAAAGTTAATATCATCCGTCCAGGTCCAGCGAAATATTTTATACAAGCTCTGCATGAACGTCATCCATTTTTGAATTATTTAAAAATGTCTATCTTTACACAGACAAATTGAAACAGGTTGTTTTAATGGAATTCTACCTGAACCCAATTCCAATGGTCGTTTGAAAATAATTGAAGAGGGGGTTCAATGTGGCCGTTCCTCAAACCTCTTTCGCAATAATGACAGAAGTCATAAAATTCCTTTTCTGTTTCCGGCTTCCCGCCAAAAGTGCACTCAGAGTCTCCCATACGAGAGTCCTTAATTACAGAAGACCTCTTCCTACTTGGATGCATACTTTTTTCATATGTCCCCCGGATCGATGGTGATGACCATATCGTCGAGGACGTTCCTGTTTGCCAGCTGGCATATCTGATTGTTGATCTCATCGATGAAATCCCGGTCATCAAGGTTTCTCGATAAACGATCCTCTGTTTTAATAAGGAAGATAGGTTCGTTCTGTGAGTGGGTAATACTGGAGAGCTTAATGTCCTTTGCCGCCTGTATCCCGTAAATCATTTCGCGAACCAGTTTCTGTTTCGGCTTCGGCAAATCTCTGGAAATGATTCCTGAGAATTTCGAGAGTTGTCCTTCGACAACCGCGACAATCCTGAAGTTCACGGTCATGGCGTCATCATCTCCTATATTTACAAGAAGCTCTACCATAACAAGAGCAAAAACTCAGGAAACTCCAGCTGATTTTTTGCTTGACAAACGAATAAAGTGAATCTATTAATTATTATTATATTAACTTATTTCTGCTGCTGAGGAGATTCATGTTGAACAAGGGCAATACGGGCAGAGTAACGTGATGCTGTCTGCTTAGCGTAATTCAGGTACATTATGGACAGAGAGGACAAAAGAATAATGTCTGAGGAGATAACAATCATCGGCGCTGGTCGTATGGGCCTGGGCATTGCTCAGGTGATGGCGACAGCCGGGTGCTCCGTAAATCTGGTCAGCAGGCAGATGTCTACCCTATGCAAAGCCATGGAAGAGATTGAATCGAATCTTATATTCTTGCGGAACCTGGGACGGTTGGATACGCCGGTCGATACTATTCTAGGTCGAATAGCCCTGGAAAAGGGCATTTCAGAGCATATATTTGACTGTGATTTCCTGTTCGAAGCGATTCCAGAAGATCCGGACCTTAAAAAGATCTTATTCTCCGAACTCAACCCGCATCTAAAAGAGAGGACCATAATCGCTTCTACTACTTCAACAATAAACTTGAGCACCTTTAAGGGAATTTTCGAAAAGCCTGACCGCTTTTTGATTACACACTGGCTCAATCCAGCCTTTATCATGCCACTGGTAGAGATTGCTGTCGGTGAGGAGACTTCAAAAGACACTGCGGAGCGGATGAAAGCCTTCTTGAAAGAAATAGGCAAAATTCCTGTGGTATTGAAGGATAGCCCTGGATTTATTCTGGCCCGTTTCCAGACAGGAATTTATAACGAAGCGGTAAGAATGTTGGAGGAAGGTATAGCTTCTGCGGAGGACATTGATACGGTCACCAAAATAGGGCTCGGCTTCAGGCTTATGGGATTCGGGGCCTTAGAATTTGTGGACCTGGGCGGCCTGGATATCCTCTATTATACGGGGCAATTTCTACACTCCGTGCTCCATAAGGATCAATTCAAAACGCCGGATCTGGTGATGGAAAAGATGAAAAAGAATGAGATTGGTCCAAGGACCGGAAAAGGTATTTACGATTTTTCAGAGACTGATACCCGATCGCTTTTTGAAAATCGCTATCGGGGATTTCTTGAACTTCTCGATTTCATTAAATC
>JBAPTR010000057.1:0-22066 GCA_049282265.1 Desulfatiglandaceae bacterium
GCTTGGCAGCTACCTGGTAATGGGTGATTCCCAGAATTTCCTTTTCTGCTTCACTGAAGGTAGAGTGGTTCTCATTTACAAAATGGACGATGTTCACAAAATCTTCATGGAAGTACTCGTCAAAAACCACCTTTCCCATGTCATGGATCAAGGCGCTGAGAAAAATGGTGTCGTCAGATGACCTATTGAAATATCTCGCCAGGTATTTCGCCACCTGGCTGCAAATGATAGAATGCTTCCAGAAACGGTTTCGATCGATGGAATCGCTCGTCGTATTGCTGAAAAAGTTACGCACTGAAAATGCCAGCAGAATGGACTTTATTTCACCAGTCCCCAGGATCACGAGGGCATGATCAATGGAACTCACCTTGCCGAGGGTGCCGTAAAAGGCCGAATTCGCCATTTTCAGGATCTTGACGGCCATGGCCTGGTCCTTTTCAATCACCTCGGTCAACTTCTTGATCGAAGCATTTTCATCAGACAGGAGGTTCATCAGCTCATGTGAGATCACGGGAATAGTGGGAATCTGTTCTATTTCCTTGATGAAGCGGTCAATGTCTTTCTTAGTCTTTGCCATGGCTCCTTTTTTCTTTCACTGTTCGATGCAAAAATGCATCGAAATCAAGAACTACAGGTTTATGAATGGATGCCCCGTTGATGGTGCTGTCAGGGGTCGTCCCGCCGTTTCCTCTTTCGATGGCCCGGCGAAGCCTTCTCAGTTCTTCGGATACCTGCGATATGCTTTTGATCAGGTGGTCCGTCCTATCGCCCTTCGCCGGGTCGGTCCGTGATTCTTTCCGGGACTGGGACGGTTCCCGGGGCGCGGTCTTTTCTCCCGTTTTTTCGGGAACCCCTGTTCCTCTCCCCTTCCATTTGTCCTCTTCGACACCGGGTGCAGCAGCATCTTCCTTCTCTGTGTCCTTCCTGCCCTTCAAATTGAGAGGTGTGTTGAAGAGACCGAGACATTTCTTCCAGAATGAACCCAAGCCAGGAGATGCAAATTCCTCCGGTTTTTCAGCCAGGAGCCGTTCCCCCAACTTTTCAATGCACTTTGCCGCCCTGCTCTCCGGAAAGATCGACAGGAGGGCCTTCTGTTCTTTGACCGCTTGCGTTACCTGTTTGTCTTCAAAAATGACACCGAGCGGGGACAGCTCGGTTCCCAGGTGCTTCGCAACAGCCGCCTTGAATTTCTTGTAGACCAGTTGTGCCACATCAAGGGTCTTGCATTGATTTACAACCACCCTTGCGTGGCCCTCAAATCCGTTCGCCAGCAGGATCTTCAGAAGGGCATAGGCATCCGTAAGTGATGTGGGCTCGGGCGTCACCACCAGTATGACCTCGGATGATGCCAAACAGAAGGCAACCACATCGCGGGAAACCCCGGCGGAAGTGTCAAACAGGATAAAATCATGGTCTTCGAGCGCCCCAAAGGCCTTCAAGAGGTCTTCCCTGTCGGAAGGAACCAGATTTGCCAGGTCCTCCACCCCCGAACTCCCGGGGAGTACATCTACGCCGTGGTAATTCACCATGATGTCTTTGAGTTCCATGCCCCCGTTGACCACATCCGCCAGCGTGGATTCGGGTTGAAGGCCTAGAAGGATGCTGACGTTGGCCAGACCCAGGTCCGCGTCAAACAGGCAGACTCGGTAACCCTTTCGAGAAAGATAGAGGGACAGGTTGACGCTGATGTTGGTCTTACCTACGCCGCCCTTTCCACTTGTGATCGCAATGGTTCTGCTCATGTCATCCCTTCAGAAAAATCTTTTCCTTTATGTCTGATGAAATCGTAAAAAGTCCGGTCCTCTGGACTTTTTACTCACGGAAACCGAAACTCAGGATTTTCGGTTTCCTCAAGAATCAACGGGAAGTGCGGAGATCTCCACTTTGCCATCCTGGGCCTTCAGACAAAACTGAACTTCATCACACTGATAACGGCTGCGAACTTCATGGAAACTCTCAACAAGGAATTCCATGAAAAGGGGCGGTTCATCCCGGTTGGTTTCCTGACCCAGGCCTTCTTTCATCGAGATGAATGCATCGGAAAGACGCTCCAATACCGCTTTGTCTTTTTCCGGATCGGCCAGTGTAAAGGCCTCCCCTCCTGGTATGCGTTCTGTGGTTTTTGCGGCCAGTTCCTCCTGGGCGTTCCTCGTTCGGAACATCTGTATCATGTCGTGTGGCACCATCCGGAGGATCTCATTCAATGTCGTTGACTCCAATTTGAGCAAAGCATCATCCAGGAGGGTTTTCATACCGGTGGCCTGGGCCAGCAACTTCAGTTCATCCACTTCCGCGCCTTTTACCAGGGCGGCTGAGATCTCTTTGTTGATCTCAAAAATCTCGGAGATAAGCGTCCTGCCTTTGTATCCCGTAAATCCACAGGCCTCGCATCCCCTCCCTTTATAAAACCTCAGGTGGGACGGGTAGGAATCAAAGATAATGGACCAAATAGTCTCATCCGGCATATATTCTTCGGAGCAGGCAGGGCAGATACTACGCACCAGTCTCTGGGCCAACACGCAGCTCAGGCATGCGCCGATCTGGCTCCTTTCCACTCCCAGATCCAAGAGCCGAGCGACGGAACTGACCGAATCGTTGGTATGCAAGGTGCTCAGAACAAGATGCCCGGTCTGGGCCGCATCGAAACCGATTCTGGCCGTTTCTGAATCGCGAATTTCGCCCACCAGGATAATATCCGGATCCAATCTTAGAAAGGAGCGAAGGAGCCTCGCAAAGCCCAGGTCAATTTTGTGATGTACCTGCGTCTGCATGATGCCCGGGAAGCTATACTCGATGGGATCCTCGGCGGTGATGATCTTTGTGCTGGGGTCGTAGATGTATTTCATAGCACCATACAGGGTGGAAGATTTTCCACTCCCGGTAGGTCCCGTCACCAGAATCATTCCTGCAGAACTCTTCAAGGACATTTTAAATGGCTTCACCACATGCTCTGAATGGTTGAGATTTTCGAGGCCCACGTTGGCCTTGCGTGAATCCAGAATGCGGATGACCACGTTTTCTCCCGTAATGGCCCTGCAAGTGGCCACCCTGAAATCCAGGTCGTATTTCTTGCCCTTTGCCTTGTCATAGTAGTTGATTCTGAACACACCGTCCTGTGGAAGGCGCTTCTCAGCTATGTCCAGGTTGGAAATGATCTTAATTCGCGAAATAATCGATCCGGATTTCTCCTGGAGCTTTTTTTTCAGCCAGGCCAGGTTCATGTCCTGCAGGACACCGTCGATCCTGTATCGCAGCTTGACGCCATCCCGGTCCTGTTCCAGATGGATATCGCTGGCGCCATTGCTGATCCCGTATTTGATAATAAAATTGACCAGCTCCTCCACCTCAAAGTCCTGTGCGTCATATACCGGAGCATCATCTTCGGCGCCATCCATGTCCTCATCCAGTTCGATCTGCATGAAATCCATTTTTTCCGGAGGCGCTTCCTCTTCTGACTCTTGTTCCGACTGCCTCCCGCCCAGCCTACGACTGTAGAGGACCTCGAACAGTTCACTGAATTTTTCTTCGGTTATGAGAACGCAGGACACATTGAGGTTGCTGTAAAGGGCCTTCAGCTCCCTGACGGTAAAGATCTTCTCGGGTTTCACCAATGCTATGGTGATATCCCTTCCAATGAGGGATATGGGAATCATCAGGTTTTTCTCTGCGTATTTCTGGCTGATGATTCGGGAAAGCTTGTTTTTGTCCTCCTCACTGTATGCGAATTCCGTGAGTGTCCTGAAAGGGATATTGGATTGCTTTGAAAGTGCGTCCTGGAGTTGCGCCTTGGAAATAAGCTTTTTCCGAAGCAGGATGTCTCCTATGGATTCACTGCTGTGCCTTTGCTCCTGGAGTGCCTTGTTCAGATCTTGCTTGTCGCAATATTTCTGACGGACCAGGATATCTCCCAGCCGCATTTGTTTTTTATGCTTGTTCATTACATAATAAAGATCGAGCGGGTTGATCGCACCTTCACCACAAAGCACGGCCCCCAGGGTCCTCTTGGTCACTTGAATGCTCAGTGCCCGTTCAAGCGCCTCTTGCTTCACGAGACCCATTTTTACGGCGAGTTCACCAATCCTGCGCGAATTCAATTGTTCTTTCAGGAGACCTTCCAGTTCCTCCCGGGTCAGGAGCCCTTCACGGACAAACACCTCTCCGAGGAGTTCTTTCGGGTCTTGCTTGGTCAAACAGGCCTGGAGCTGTTCGCGATCCAAGAAACCCTTCTGGACCGCCAGACTTCCTATGTGACTCCTGAGTTCCGGGTGCTTCAGAATCCTTTCCAGATCCGGTTGGGAGAGGGCGCCACTCTTGGCCAGGATTTCTCCCAACGGATATTTGGACCATTCCGCCTCCTGACTTTGGATTGAGAGGGCGTGGTCAAGATCCTTTTCCTTGATAAACCCTTCTTTGATAAGGAGTTCACCGATCCTTGGACCCAATTTTTCCTCTTCCATGGGCCCGGGGGAAAGGCCTTCTTTTTTGGGCATTCTTTCTTCCATAAGATCCTGTCTTGAATGTGGAGCTGATCTCTCAGCATGGTTTCAATGACCGATGCCGTGTCCGGTCTTGAGCCTAATTTTGCAAATTATATGCCATCCTTTCCGCACCCCCGTATCCCACACTTCACACTCCGCCCATGTCCTTCAGTGAGGGCGCGTCAGAGGGACATTACTCTGGAATGGCATACAATGGCGACGCCTCCCGCGAATGTCTCCCCTGAAGCGCCACAGCATACGCTCCGTCCTGACTCCTAATCGCCAAAACTTTGACGACTTCCCGGCAAAACCCCAACCCATACTTGATTTTCCCCTTCAAGAAGCCCAAAACGCTGAAACAGGACTCCTGAGAGCACCGGGCCGGGTTAAAACCTTATTACGATTTCATCACTTTTGGTTGCGCTTACCAATTGATTTGTGCTACTGAAAGATGGTGGGGAGGAGATAGGCATGCAGCAACTGCAAATCATTGGCGGGCCCCTGAAGGGCAAGAGTTTTGAGCTTGGGGGTGCCACCGTATTCATCGGCCGTTCTTCGAGGAATGATATTCAAATAAAAGATTCCACCATTTCCAGAAAACAGATCAAACTCTACTTCATTGGAAAAAAACTCTTTCTCGAGGATCTCAAAAGCACCAACGGAACATGGCTCAATGACAAATTGATTCCCCCGGGGGAGGGTTTCGAGGTGGATTCAGGCGACACCATATCCCTCGGCAACACCATTATACTCCTGGATGGAGGCCCGTCAGAGCCATCTTTGAGAAAGAAGGGCTTCATGACCCCTGATCCCGTGGGTATGGGAACTGACAAAGGAATACCGGAGGATGAACGACGAAAAAGGTCATCCGGTGATCTGGAGACAGTGTATGCCCTGTCAAGGCTTATCCGGTCCGCTACACCCCTCCACGAGATGCTGGAAAGTTTGCTCGAAACGTTCCTTAAAGCCCTTCCCAGAATTGACAGGGCGGCCGTCATCCTCTTCGATGAGGGGAAGAAAGAGAAGAAGGATGTGGTCAGTCGCTCGAAAAAAGACGTTGAGCATTCCAAAACGGGTTTCAGTGAGGTCGTGATCGATCGAGTCATGGAGGAAGGAAAGGCGGTAAGGATGTCCAACACGGATTATGAGGCGCCGTCGGATATCTCGGAAAATGAAAGTACCCTGGAAATCGGCTCTCTCTTGTGTGTGCCCCTGGTCAGCCATGAACAGACCTATGGGGTCCTCTATGTGGATTCGCTGTCGGGGCCCTATGGTTTCAGAAAAGGCGATCTCCGAATCCTGAATGCCATGAGCGGGCCGCTTGCACTTGCCATAGAGAATGCGCACCTGCGGGAAAGGTGTGGCATGCTTTAGCACTTGACTCATCCGTAGGGCGTGATCTTTTTGAGAAGCTGTGCCTCAAGGATCCTCTGATTTCTCTTTTTTTTCTGAATCAAGTTCAACGGTCAGCATTTCTGAATCATTGAAAGGACCCTCTTCTGCTTCAGGTCCTTTTCCTGCTTCATCCATTCCCATCTCAGAAAGATCAAACGACCCTTCTTCAAATTCGTTCCCTGGTTCAAGGCTGATTTCATCCAGATCTCGGGCATTTTCGGAAAGCGCTTCAAGATCCAAGGCCAATTCCAGTTCCTCTTTTTCGAGCGCCATGGCAGCCTCCAGGCTCTCGTCTGACACCTCATCCAGATCAAGAGAGATCTCTTCATCCGGGCTACTCCCAAGGCCCATGTCCTCGATCACCGGTGTTACTCCTGAAATGGCGACAGTACCATCTCCTATTGCGTCGGCAGGCCCCGGGGGTGGATCGGTTATCTCTATCTCGTCGGGCAGATCCCCCAGGTCAAAGGAAAGTGCATCCTGATTTTCCCCCTCGGTCTCCATTTCAATTTCGCTCAGGTCAACGGCGGATATTTCGGTCTCAATCGAATCCCCCGACTCCATGGCAGGGGCTTCAGAAGCCTGCCCCTCCATCTCCATCTCAAGTTCCTCATCATTCTTCCCGAACAACGATGCCTTTCTCATGACACCGGTATCATCCATGGCGACACCGGTATCATCCATAGCGGCGCCTATTACCGGCTCCATGTCGGGGGATTCCACGAAGGTGCCTGGTTCAAGTCCGATTCGACTCTCACTGGCGGATCCTGTCAAGGCCTCAAGGAGATAGGGAGGATCAGGCTTGAACGCCGGCAGATTGAGCTTTTTCTGCTCGTTGCCTATGTCCTTGCTGCACTTCGGGCAAATCTGATTGTAGTCAAAACTGATATAACCACACTTCGGGCATTTCATAGCTCTCTCCTGGGACAAAAAATGGTAAAAATGCAATGGTCCCCAATAAATGCAATAATGATACCAAACGAGTTCTCAGGGGCATCAGTGCTGAAGGAAAGTTCATGTTTCGAACTGCGCCGTATCCTCGGGCTGTCTGTTTCAGGCTGGCCTTCTCGTGCTACGCCATTGATCCTCCATCCACCGTTATTGCCTCCTCATAACCGGGCTATCGGTACTGTTTCAAATCAATATGGTATCTTTTTACCTTGTACCCAAAGATACGCTCAGTGGTCTTGAGTGCACTTGCGGCTTCTCGCATATTGCCACGCGATGTTTTCAAGGCGTCGATCAGCAATTCCCGCTCAAATTGCTCTGACGCCTCCTTGAGGGATTGGGCCTGGGGGGTACCGGTATCAATGGCGGTCTGCAGGGTGGGAGGAAGGTGATAGCTGTGAATGACCTGATCCTCACAAAGCAGTACGGCCCGTTCCAGACAATTCTCCAGTTCCCGGACATTTCCGGGCCAGTGGTATTGCGTCAGAGCATCGATGGCGGGAGTAGATATCCTTCTAATATCCTTATTATATTCCTTGGAGTACTTCTCAAGGAAATAGTCCGACAAAAGCAGGATGTCAGCCTCTCTCTCCCGCAGGGGGGGCAGGTAGATGGGGTAGACATTCAGGCGATAATAAAGGTCCCCCCTGAAGGCACCCCGTTCCACAGCCGATCGAAGATCCTGGTTGGCTGCCGCAATAAGCCGGATGTTGGCCCTGATGATTCGCGTACCACCCAGTCTCTCAAGCTCTTTCTCCTGTAAAACGCGCAGAAGTTTGCCCTGACTTTCCAGGGCCAGGCTGCCGATTTCATCCAGAAAAACGGTGCCGCCGGAGGCCAGTTCGAATTTCCCTTCCTTCTGTCTGTTGGCTCCCGTAAATGCGCCCTTTTCGTACCCAAAAAGTTCAGCTTCCACCAGGTTGGCCGGGAGCGCTGCACAGTTTATTTTGATGAAGGCCTTGCTTGCGCGGAGGCTGTTGTAGTGGATGGCGTTGGCCACGAGTTCCTTTCCCGTGCCGCTTTCCCCCAGCAAGAGCACATTGGCGTTGCTTTTGGCCACCTGGATAATGAGGTAGAAGACCTCCTGCATTTTCCGGCTGTTACCGATAATGTTGGTGAAGCTGTATTTCTTGTTCAGCTCTTTTCTGAGCCTTGTATTTTCATCCCTGAGCCTGTCTTTTTCACGGTTGATTTTTTCCAGCAGTGAAACCTTCTGTGCAATCAGACTGCTGATGACGGTGAGGAGTCGGACATTATCTCCCAAGGTTTCCTTGCCGTCTGCACCCCTATCGACACTTAGAGCGCCCACCACACGTCGCTCCTCTTTTATGGGCACGCAGATGAACGAAACTCTCGATTTATCAATCCTGCTTCGCGCCCCTGTCCGGTCGAGAAACAGGGGTTCGTTATCAATCTTGGGAACAGCCATGGGTCGACCGCTCTTGATGACCTGGCCTGTGACACCCTCACCCAGTCTGTACCTGCCCCGCGACTTGGCCGAACTGGAGATCCCATGGGCCACCTCGATGTGGATTTCCGCTGTTTCGGGGTTGAGCAGGGTAATGGAGCCCCTTTTCATGCCCAGATGTTCCGAAAGGAGATCAAGCACTGTGTAGAGGGATTTTTTCAGGTCCAGGGAGACATGAATGGCCTTGCTGATCTCGTAGAGACAAGCTATTTCGTCAGGTTTTGGTTTCATGTCTTCATTTCACTAAACCGGCGGCATGCCCGTGGAACACGCCTTCATCCGGGCTAATCCACCTCAAGGCAGGTCTTGGTAAAGCCGACATCGACGGGAACCGGGTAACGACCATCAAAACAGGCCAGGCAGAGATCTCCATGGGGTATGCGCGTGGCCTTCACCAGATCTTCTATGTCCAGATATCCCAGGCTGTCCAACCCGACATAGTCACGGATCTCATCCACCGTTTTTTGGGCTGCAATGAGTTCGCCCCTGGAGGAAAAATCAATGCCGTAGTAGCAGGGGAAGCGGTGGGGCGGGCAGCTCACCAGCATGTGAATCTCCCTGGCCCCTATCTTTCTCAGGGTCCTGACCCTCGTCTTTGCCGTGGTTCCCCTGATGATGGAATCTTCAATGATCAATACCCTTTTGTCTTTGAGTAATTCCCGCACCGGATTGAGTTTCACCTTGACACCGAAATCACGCATGCTCTGTGAGGGTTGAATAAATGTACGGCCCACATAGTGATTCCGAATAACGCCCATCTCGTAAGGAAGACCTGATGACTGGGCATAACCGATGGCCGCGTAGTTTCCCGAATCCGGAAAAGGCATCACCAGATCCACATCCAGGGGGAAGGCCCTGGCAAGCAATTTTCCCTGTTCCTTTCGAAAGAGGTAGACATTCTCGCCGAAGATATTACTGTCAGGCCGCGCAAAGTAGATCAATTCAAAAATGCACTGGCTCTTCCTGGATTTGATACCTGACGGAACACTCCTCAAGCCGGCCTCATTGATGATGACGATCTCCCCGGGCTCCACCTCCCGGATAAATTTCGCATCCACGAGGTCCAGGGCACAGGTTTCCGAAGAAACCACGTAGCCGGAATCCAGTTTTCCGATGCACAAAGGCCTGAATCCGTTGGGGTCCCTGGCGGCAATGATGGTGTCTTCCGTCATGATGGCCATGGAGTACGCCCCCTTGACCTGGGCCATGGTCTCGATCATGGCCTGTTCGAGTCCCTTCCTGATGCACTTGGCCGTCAGGTGTAGGACCACCTCACTGTCCATGGTGGTCTGAAAAATAGATCCGGCTTCTTCAAGTTGCGCCCGGATCTCATGTGCATTCACAAGATTGCCGTTGTGGGCAATGGCCAGGGATTTACCCGAATACCGGACCCTGAAGGGCTGAGCATTTACGAGAAGAGACGAGCCCGTGGTGGAGTACCTCACGTGGCCAAGGGCGATGTTTCCCTTGAGCTCGTCCAGAATCCCCTCATTAAAGATATCCGGCACCAGTCCCATGGCCTTGTGCTCCCGTACGTGATTACCGTCTGAAGCAACAATGCCTGCACTCTCCTGGCCGCGATGCTGGAGGGCATAGAGCCCAAAATAGGTCAGTTTAGCGGCGTCTTCGTGCCCAATTACCGCGAAAATACCGCATTTTTCTCTTGGATGATCCATATTCATTTCCTTAATATCAGCTAATTTTTACGTCTTTTGCCCACAAAAACCCAACGGCCAAATCTTCCGACTTCCAACGAAGTCGTCTCATCCGCCGGAGTCAAGGAGCCGGGCGTGAGACTCTTTTTCAGACCCTTTCTCATAGTGCACTTGGCACCAAACACCGACATGGACGGCTATTTGGGGTTTACGTCTTCAAACCCCACGCACTTCTGTGAATTTATGTTAAACCCCAAATCGGAACTCAGGAGTAGAACCTGAGGGTCTTTTTCAGGTTCGGTTCCACTTCGCTATGCATATGCTGCAGAAAACCTTCCTACTTCCGCCTTCCACCTTCCGCCTTCACCCGGTGGTATTCCTGTAGGGTTTTCACATCCAGCTGTCCCTCCTCCAGGGCCTTGATGGCCAGGGCCGTTGCCCGGGCACCGGCCAGGGTTGTTGTATATGGGATATTAAAAGTCAGGGCCGCCCGCCGGATGGAGTAAGACTCCGAAACGGCCTTCTTGCTGCCGGGGGTATTGATCACCAGGTCCACTTCTCCGTTCTTGATCATATCCACGATATGCGGGCGCCCCTGTCCGACCTTGTTTACCCGCTGATTTATTATCCCATGCTCGGAAAAAAAGGCAGAGGTTCCTTCCGTGGCCATAATCTTGAACCCCAGGTCATAAAGGGCAAAGGCCGTTTCCAGAAATCGCAGTTTGTCCTGGTCCTTGACGCTCACAAAAACATTACCCTTGAGAGGCAGATTCTGACCTGCAGCCAATTGGGACTTTGCAAAGGCCAGACCGAAAGAACGGTCTATTCCCATCACCTCCCCGGTTGATTTCATCTCCGGGCCGAGGATAGTGTCCACCCCGGGAAAACGGGCGAAGGGGAAGACCGATTCCTTGACTGAAACGTGCTCGGGCGCTATCTCGTCCACCAGACCCAGGTCCTTCAACCGATAACCCATGATCACTTTTGTGGCCAGTTTGGCCAGCGGAACGCCGGTGGCCTTGCTCACAAAGGGGATCGTTCTTGAGGCCCTCGGATTGACTTCCAGCACATAAACCACCCCTTTTTGTACGGCATACTGTATGTTCATCAGGCCCACAACGTGGAGTTCCCCGGCCAGGGCCCGTGTGTGTGCCTTGATTTCTTCGATCACTTCGGGTTTCAGGGATATGGGCGGCAGGACACAGGCGCTGTCGCCGCTGTGAATCCCTGCCTCCTCGATATGTTCCATGATACCGCCGATGACCGTTTTCTGTCCGTCCGACAGGGCATCCACGTCGATTTCCGTGGCATCCTCCAAGAACCGATCAATGAGGACAGGCTTTCCGGGAGACACGTCCACCGCGCTCTTGATATAGTATTCAAGGTCCGCCTCATCATAAACGATTTTCATGGCGCGGCCGCCCAGCACAAATGACGGCCTGACCAGAACAGGGTACCCGACACGGTCCGCGACTTCCAGGGCCTCCTCCCGATTGGTGGCGATGCCGTTTTCAGGCTGGAGGATATCCAGTTTCTTGAGCAGGCTCTGAAACCGTCTCCGGTCCTCGGCACGGTCGATGCTGTCCGGTTTTGTCCCCAGAATCGTCACGCCTGCCTGCTCCAGGGGAACTGAGATATTGAGAGGTGTCTGGCCTCCGAACTGGACAATTATCCCCTCCGGTTTTTCCTGTTCAACCAGATTGAGTACATCCTCCCAGGTGAGGGGTTCAAAATAGAGCTTGTCGGATGTGTCATAGTCCGTGCTGACCGTTTCGGGGTTGCTGTTGACCATGATACTCTCAATTCCCATTTCCCTCAAGGCCATGGATGCCTGGACACAGCAGTAGTCAAATTCAATGCCCTGACCAATCCTGTTGGGACCACCCCCGAGGATCACGACCTTCCTCCTCTCGCTTACACGGATCTCGTTTTCCTGCTCATAGGTGGAATAGTAGTAGGGCGTATAGGCCTCGAATTCGGCGGCACAGGTATCGACCAGCTTATAGACCGGTTCAACGCCTTTGGATTTCCGGATCTCCCTGATGTCCCCTTCCTCCATGTGAAAAATCCGGGCCAGTTGCATGTCTGAAAAGCCGTATCCCTTGATCTCTCTGAAAAAGTCCTCTTCCCACTCCCTCGGGTGGGGGCCTTTCTCCGCTATTTCCTTCAGATGTGATTCAAGTTTGAAGATCTCCTCAATATGGTGGAGAAACCATGGATCAATGCGTGTCAGTTCGTAGATCCTCTCCAGAGATAGGCCCTGCTTCAAGGCTTCACGGATATAGAAAATCCGCTGTGAATTGGGATTGATAAGCTTCTCTTCAATCTCGTGAAGATCGGGCCCGGGCTCCTTTTTATCTGGAAGGTCCGAACCCAGCCCGAACCGCCCTATTTCCAGGGAACGTATGGCCTTTTGCAGGGCTTCCTTGAAAGTCCTTCCGATGGCCATGGTTTCCCCCACCGAACGCATGGAGGTTGTGATCCGATCTTCGGCCATGGGGAACTTTTCAAAGGTCCATCGGGGTATCTTGACCACGCAGTAGTCGATGGTGGGCTCGAATGAGGCCCGTGTTTCGCGAGTGATATCGTTGGCGATCTCATCGAGGGTATAGCCGACGGCCAGCTTGGCCGCTATCTTGGCAATGGGAAAGCCGGTGGCCTTTGAGGCCAGCGCCGAACTCCTTGATACCCTGGGATTCATCTCGATGACCACCATCTCTCCCGTCTCCGGGTGAACGGCAAACTGGATATTGGATCCTCCTGTTTCCACCCCGATCTCCCGGATGATCGCGATGGCAGCATCCCGCATGTCCTGGTATTCCCGATCGGTGAGGGTCTGAGCGGGCGCTACCGTGATACTGTCCCCTGTGTGAATGCCCATGGGATCGAAATTTTCAATGGAACAAATAATGACGACATTGTCCTTGAAGTCTCGCATGACTTCCAGTTCATACTCCTTCCAGCCTATGAGGGACTCCTCCATGATAATTTCCGAGATCATACTGGCGTCCAGGCCGGCACCTGCTACTGAATCCATCTCTTCGCGATTGTAGGCCACCCCGCTGCCTATCCCTCCGAGCGTGAAACTGGCCCTGATGATGATCGGGTAACCGATATCCTCCGCCACCTTTCTCGCGGTGTCCATGTCTCTGGCAATGCCGCTCTTGGGGACCCTCAAACCGATGTGTTCCATGGCATCACGGAAGCGCTCCCTGTCCTCCGCTTTTTTGATGACCGGGAGAGAGGCACCGATCATTTCCACTCCCAGCCTCTCCAAAATGCCTGTTTCGGCCACTTCCACGGCCGTGTTGAGCCCCGTTTGCCCTCCGAGCGTCGGAAGAAGGGCATCGGGCCGCTCTCTTTCGATCACCTTGGCAAGGATCGATGCGGTAACCGGCTCGATATAGGTGCGGTGGGCCATTTCAGGGTCTGTCATGATGGTGGCCGGATTGCTGTTGATCAGGACGACTTCATAGCCTTCTTCCCGGAGGGCCTTGCAGGCCTGGGTCCCGGAGTAGTCGAATTCACAGGCCTGTCCGATGACGATAGGCCCTGAGCCGATGATCAGTATTTTTTTGATGTCTGTACGTTTTGGCATTCGCCGTTTGCCTGTCAGCCCGTTAACCCGTTGAGCCTGTTTACAGGTTAGTCGAAATCAATCAAATAGTTCTTTTGCCTTACGCCTTATGCCTGTCTTTATCCTTTTCCATCAACTCAATGAAACGATCGAAGAGATAAGAGGCGTCATGGGGACCGGGAGAGGCCTCCGGGTGATACTGGACTGAAAAAACAGGGAGCTTCTTGTGGGAAATGCCCTCAAGGGTTCGGTCGTTCAGGTTCAGGTGGGTCGGTTCGATATCCGCACCTTTCAAGGATTCCAGGTCTACGCAGAAGCCGTGGTTTTGAGAAGTGATCTCCACCCTGCCCGTGGTCAGGTCCTTCACGGGCTGGTTTGCGCCCCGGTGTCCGAATTTGAGCTTGAAGGTCTTTCCACCCAGCGCAAGTCCCAGGAGCTGATGTCCCAGACAGATGCCGAAGATGGGCCTTTTTCCGATCTGGGCCTTCACCGTTTTCACGGCATAGGTCACGGCCGCCGGATCCCCGGGACCGTTGCTCAGAAAAAGTCCGTCGGGGTCGACCTTGTCAATCATGGCCGAATCGGCGTTTCCGGGCAATATGAGAATGCTGCAGCCCCGCTTTTCCAGAGAGCGAAGGATATTGTATTTGATGCCGTAGTCCATGGCAACAACACGCCAACCCCCTGGCCTTTCAGGCCAGTCAAAGCCTTCCAGACCATCTTTCAGGGGCAGGGGTTTCCCTTGCTCCCATACCATGGGTTCATGGCAAGTGACTTCCCCCACCAGGTCGCTGCCCGTCATGTCGGGGGCATTTCTCGCCTTTTCCACGAGGGAATCCCTGTCAAGATCCAGGGTCGAAAGGGCCCCTTTCATGGCCCCGGCCCGACGTATGTGACGGGTGAGGGCCCTGGTGTCAAAACCCTCCATGCCGGGCACGCCATACTCCTTGAGATAGTCGGCCAGACCCTTCTGCGATCTCCAATTACTCGGGTAATCCTGATATTCTTTGACCAACAGCGCCCGGACCTGGACCCTTCCGGACTCCATATCCGCTTCATTGATGCCGTAGTTTCCTATCAGGGGATAGGTCATGGTCACCATCTGGCCGCAATAGGACGGGTCGGTCAGGATCTCCTGATACCCGGACATGCTGGTGTTGAAGACCACCTCCCCAACGGTCTCATAATCGTCTGTGAAAGACCTGCCCTTAAATACGGTGCCATCCTCCAGGGCCAGCATGGCCTTTTTACGCTGCGGTCTCAGGTTCATGAAACGTTCCTTTTTCTATTTTTTCGTCATTTTGACACGGACGTTCTTACCATTTAATGGAGAAGATTGAAAAGAAAATATTCTTGTAAGGCCATATTCCAAGCACAAATCGGGCCGGAATTTTCATCCGCTGCATCGACCCTTACTTAAGCCCGGTAGATCATGAAGGCTCCCAAGAGGCCAAGCAGGCCGAACATGACCTTCCTGTACTGGACGTCGTCGATCCTGCCATAAAAAAGAGACCCCACATAGGTGCCGAGGAAGAGCGCAGGAAGCGACACACCAAAATACTTCAAGACAGGCAATGTCACAAACCCGTTCAGGGTGTAGAACAAAACCACAAGCGTCTCGGAAACAAAGAAAATCCCTTGCATAGCCGCCTTTGATCGGTCCTTGATCCAATCCTGAAGAGACACATAGACGATCACCGCCGGCCCGGCAGCGCTGAAGGCGCCCCCCAGGCACCCTCCAAGGAATCCCAATGCATAGGCCCATCCCTTGTGCGTCCCTTTCACGGGTTTTCTGGGAAAAAAGCTGTAGGCCGAGTAGACGATAAGGAGGCCACCCAGCACCAGTTGGACCGTGCCCTTGTCCACGCCCTTGAGAAACAGGACACCTATGGGGATGCCGGGCAGGCTGCCCAGCAGGAAGGTCAGTATCTTTTTCCATTGGACATGCTGCCAAAGCTGAATCAGGAGAATAATGGTCATGGCCAGCCCTGCCAGGGCTGTCAGGGGTATCACCGTCCTGATATCGAGAAACGCTGCCAGGAGAGGAATGGCAAGCAGAACGGATCCGAATCCAGATAGGCCCTGTGTGAAACCGGCAAAGAAAATGACCGCCGAGATCAGCAGATAGGTTCCCATCAGACGGAATCACCCTGTCCGCGATTCAACACCCCTTCCCCGCCTTTCTCATTTTCACCCTGATGCAATTGATATTCGGACCTCCCCCAAGTTTCTGAGGGGTGCCCGGTGTGAGGATGTTCAACGGGTTTCCACCCAACCCGAAGAGCGGCCGTGGCGACCAGAGGACCCCGTGCTTGACCTTTTCATTCACCACGGCCTTGACCATGACCCGGCCGCGTTCGTTATGGAGCACCACGGTATCTCCTTCACGAATCTTCGCCGTCCGGGCATCTTCTTTGTTGATCCAGACGATTTGAGGAATGGGCCCGTAGACATCCGTAAACTGGCTGTGCGTGTATTTCGGAATGGAACTGTTGAGCAACAGATATCCATCCTCTTCCGTGTTCAATTCGGTCTGGAACGGCATGTCCCGTGCCTCGATTCCGGGGGCAGTTGAGGAAGAAAATTCGATTTTTCCCGAAGGCGTCTGGTATTCCTTTCTCTCGCACAATCTCAGCTCAAGGACTTCGCCGGCCATCAAATCTTTGAAAGACTTTTCCTCGAAACTCCCTTTGAAGGCGACCGACAGGGTCTCCCAGGGGTCTTGGTACAGCCACGGCTCGGGCCGATCCAGCCTCCTGGAGATCTCCTGCATGACGTCGATCTCGGTTCGGGATTCCCCGAGGGGTTCAATGGCCTTGTTCGAAAGTCTGCAGTATAGATGATGATCGCAAAAATTCACGTCGCTCTTCTCGAAGTTTGTGGGTGCGGGCAGGACCAGGTCGGCAAATTGGGCGGTTTCAGACCAGTGGGTATCTTGTACCACTACAAAGACATCATCACGCTTAAGCCCCTCCCTTACCGACGATTGATCCGGCAAGGTCACTGCTGGATTGGTCCCGAGCACAAAGACAAACTTGAACTCACCGGATGCCAGCCTCCGCCCCATGGAGACCTGGCTGACAATCCGACCTTTCTTTTTGGTCAGGCTGCGCCCGGAAATACAATCCCAGTCCACATGTCTCCCTTGGGCATCGCTGTAATGGAAACCCCTGTGATAGCCGAGCAGGGCAGGCAAAAGGGCTACCGCCCTTGCCGCTCCCCCCCCCTCATTTGATTTTTGCAGCCCCAGACCGATCATGAACGCAGCCGGACGTCGATGCATGTAGACATCTGCAACGGCCTCAATCTGATCCGGGAGAATCCCGGTCACCTGCTCTACCCGGTCCGGGACCCAGGATAGGGCCTCTTTTTCAAATGCCTCATAACCGTAGGTCCATTCATGGATGAACCGTTTATCAACCCCGTCATTCAGAATCACCTGTCTTGCAATGCCGTACGCCAAAGCCACATCACTCCCCGGGTGGGGGTGCAGCCGAATATCGGCACTTTCAGAGGTCGGACTTTCCCTGGGGTCCACATCAATAATGACCGCCTTATGGTTTTTTCTCGCCCTTGCTGCAAATGCCCAATGGTGAGGGGAACTCACCTTTGCGTTGTTTCCCCAAAAGGTGATCACATCCATCTTATCGAGCTCTTCCAGCTGGATTCCGTAGGTCAACCCGTAGTGGAGACCTATGGCGGCATGACCGGAAGAAGCGCATAAAGAGTAATCCGTGGTTGTTGCACCCAGCGCGTACCACAGCCTTTGCGGAAACTGCCAGGCCAGGAACCCTTGGTTTCCAGGATAATCGTAGAGAAGGACGGATCCCGGGCCGTGGGTTTCAAGGGTAGATCGCAACCGCTCGGTAAATCCTGACAAGGCCTCATCCCACGTCACCCTACCAAAATTCTCGGCACGACTTTCTTCCCTCACATGCGGGTATAGGACGCGTTCGCTGCTGTAGACCCTTTTCGGATCTCCCACACCCCTTGGGCAGACAAATCCGCGGGTGATTGGATTTTCCTTGCTGCCTCGGACAGAAAGAATCCTGCCATCCTCCACGACTACATCCAGGAAGCAGGTGTCAGGGCAATCCCGGTGGCAGACAGTTGTGATGACTTTCAATTTTCTAATTCCTCCTCATGGTGTTTCTTCTTTTTCGGGACACCCGGATTCGACGGCATCCCCTGGCAGCACCATCGGACTCTTGTTTCAGCAAGAATGCTCAAAGACCTTACAATAACACGGATATCACGGCATTTCGAGCCTAAAAAGCTAACGATTGTGCATACGAAGGCCGGCACTCAAGGCAATAAGACCATGGAACAGGACAGGAGAAGCAAATCTTGACTTTGCTTCTAAGAGATGGTTTTCTTTCCCATAAACGTTTCCTATTCATTTTTTTGCAGTTGTTTTGTTGCAGACCGTTCTCAAGTTTCGGCACCGGCGTGTCCTGGACGGCTTTCCTAAAGAGAAAGCCTCACTCGGATTTGGACTACGTAGTCAAGCTGCGGAAGGAAAAAGGAAGGTGCACACTGTTTTTCGATTCATAGGGGATGAAACCGTATTGCGAAACCTCGTGGCCGGTCAGCCCCTGCTGTTCTTAGTCGTTGTGATTGCGGCCTGTATCCTGATCCTTTCAAAGGGGGCTGACTGGATGATTGACGGGGTCGTTCAGCTTTCCCGGAGAACGGGCATGCCAAGGATAGTCATTGGGGCCACGATTATTTCCCTCGGCACCACCATGCCGGAGGCCGTTGTCTCCGTTATGGCGGCCTGGATGGGTGACTCGGGTCTTGCCCTGGGAAACGGCGTGGGTTCCATTATTGCCGACACGGGCCTCATTTTCGGATTGACGTGTCTCTTGGCCACAGTGCCCGTCAACCGATATATCCTCAACCGCACCGGTTGGGTGCAGGTAGGCGCTGCAACGCTCCTTGTGGTCGTATCCGTCATCATTCTGGTGGCAACAAAAGGAAACCCTGTACTCAATCGGGGGATCGGCTTCTTTTTCCTGGTCCTGCTGGGGATCTACATGTTCATGTCCTACATCTGGGCCAAGAAAGGGGGCGACATGGCATTGGAAGGGGAGGAATCCGATGATTCCGAGGTGATGGGCCTCGTAAAATGCTGGCTCATGATCGTGGGAGGGCTTTTCCTGGTGGTCCTGGGCGCTCGGATACTGGTACCCAGTGCATCGGAGATAGCTCTCAGGCTGGGAGTGCCCGACGATGTCATCGCCGCCACCATGGTGGCCTTTGGGACCTCGCTGCCGGAATTGATGACCGCCTTCGCGTCCGTCAGAAAAGGGCACCCTGAAATCACGGTGGGAAATATCGTTGGCGCGGATGTATTGAACTGCCTGTTCGTTATCGGTGCGGCATCTGCTGCAAGGCCCCTGGCAATTCCGGAGAACTTCTTCCTTTTCCACTTTCCGGCAATGCTCATTATCCTCTATTCATTCAGATTCTTTATCCACAAGAATAAGGACGGTCGTTTTAAAAAAATCCAGGGGGCCTGGCTCCTGGGGCTCTATGTGGTCTATGTAGTCCTCCAATACGCGATGAACGTCGGCACTGTGGGAGGAGTGTAAGAATACGTTAGGTCCGGCAGGAACTGCCTCAGATTATACTGGGGCTGACCATTCAGGGTCGAAGTAAATATAATTTTCTTGAAATTTCCAATACTGAACATTTGCTGCCGGTAGGGGCTTTTGCGAAGGGCTACGTGAGCCACAGTATTGTGGTAGATGGGCAACACGGCTCCATCATGGATCGGATTTAGAAATTTATTTGAGTGCCAACTGGTGGCCAGTGGGCCGGTTTCCGCCTCACCATCACCCACCACACAGGCAACTATCAAGTCGGGATTATCGAATGCAGCGCCGTACGCGTGCGACAAAGAATAGCCGAATTCACCACCTTCATGAAAAGACCAAAACACGACAGCGACAGATGCCACACCCGGCACCTTCTCTGGCTCCGCCAATGCGTAAACTATTCCGCCTTTCATGAAGGTCTCTTTGTTCTCCACCACATGTCGCAATCCAATCACCGTTGCCACAGGATTCGTGTGTCTTCCAGTGGGACCGCAACGCCGTCGTAATGCGGCATCACTCGCGCCGTATAGTCCGTCGCCGGACGTGTTGAAGGCACCTGTACGCGATAGATGCTGCCGTTTGTGTCCGCCAGTTCCGCGATGTGCATCATTTCCTGCCGAATTGGCCCTTTCCCATCCGCTCCATCGGCGTAAAGTTCTACGCATACTGTATTGGGGTCAAGGCCGCTGAGATAAACCTGAACCTCGAATACGTGTTTTTCCTCGTCACTCGCTACCTTCACTTCGCCGAAGTGCAGATTTGACCAGTTCTTCTCCATCGCACGCTGCCAATTGACTACTTGCAAGCCCACAGCGCCCTTATCGGCAGCACGCTCACGGTATGCTGACGCGGCCGGGAGGTAATGTTGCTCGGTGTATTCGCGCACCGTTCGGTTGGCGCAAAAGCGTGGTGTCAATCTTGCCATGCTCTCACGCATCCTGGCGATCCAAGCGATGGGGATGCCGTTCCCATCACGGGCATAAAACTCCGGGATCACTTCACCTTCAAGCAAGCCGTAAAGCGCCTCAGCTTCGGCGGCGTCCCAGGCCGGGTCGTCGCCATGTTCCCGCCCGTCCCCCAACGCCCATCCCAATTCGGGTGTCCAGGCCTCCGCCCACCAGCCGTCCAACTCCGAAAGATTGATGCCTCCATTGACTAGCACCTTCATGCCGCTCGTTCCGCAGGCCTCCCAGGGTCGCCGTGGTGTATTGAGCCAGACATCCACGCCCTGGACCAGGTGCTCGGTCAAAAGCATGTCGTAGTCACTGAGGAAAATCACATGGGGGCGCGCCTCGGGCCGTCGAATGAAACGGGTCCATTCCCGGATCAGCATCTGCCCGGCCTGGTCCGCCGGATGGGCCTTACCCGCAAGGATCAGTTGCACCGGGCGCTCGCGATCGGTCAACAGGCGAAGCAGTCGCTCGGGGTCGTGCAGCAGCAGGTTCGGTCTCTTGTAGGTCGCGAAACGCCGCGCAAAGCCCAGCGTCAATATCTTGGGATCAAACAGGTGCTTCGCCCTGTCAACCGCCTCGGGCGACGCGCCGGAGGCGGTCAGTTGCCGGGACAATCGCTCGCGGGCGTATTCCACAAGAGACTGGCTGGCGGCGATGCGAAATTGCCAGAGCCTGGCGTCGGAAATACGGCGAACGTCTTGCTCCAGGGTTTCCGTTGTCCCGAGCCAGCGATCCTTTCCACAAGCCTCCGTCCAGAGATCATCGGCTGCCGCCGAGTCCCAGCTGGGCATGTGGACTCCGTTGGTCACGTTGCCCACAGGGACTTCTTCGACCGGCCAACGCGGAAAGAGGGGCACAAACAGGTTCCGGCTCACCTTTCCGTGCAAGCGACTCACGCCATTGACCGCCCCGCTCCCGCGCATCGCCAGATAAGCCATGTTGAAACTTTCCGACGAGTCGTTCGGGTCCCGTCGGCCCAGGGCCAGCAAATCATGGAGTGGAATGCCGAGCTGCTTTTCGGCATACCCGCCGAGGTACTGCTCCATGAGGGCCGGAGCGAAACGGTCAAAGCCGGCGGCCACCGCCGTGTGGGTGGTAAAGAGGTTCCCCGCCCGCGTGACTGCCAGTGCCACGTCGAAGGGCTGCCCGGTCTCTTCCATGAAGCTCCGGGCGCGCTCCAACACGGCGAAGGCCGCATGCCCTTCGTTCAGGTGACAGACTTCAGGCTGGATGCCCAGTGCGGCGAGCAGCCGCCATCCGCCGATCCCGAGGAGAAGTTCCTGCTTGAGACGCAGCTCCGGACCGCCGCCGTAAAGCTCGCTGGTAATCCCTCGATGAACGGGGAAGTTCGCAGCGTCGTTGCTGTCCAATAGATATAACTTCACTCTGCCGACCTGCACCTGCCAAGCGCGAAGCCAGACGGAGTAGCCGGGTAATGCAATCTCCAACCGCAACCACTCTCCGTTCGGTTTACGCAACGGCGCAATCGGCAACTGTCCAGGGTCGTTATATGGGAAGAGGGCCTGCTGGGCTCCCTCCTTGTCGATCACCTGCCGAAAATAGCCTTGCTGGTAGAGCAACCCTACGCCGACCACTGGCACACCCAGATCGCTTCCGGCTTTGAGCTGATCACCGGCCACATTGCCAAGCCCTCCCGAATAGATGGGAAGAGCTTCGCTCAACATGAATTCCATGCTGAAATAGGCGACACAGGTCAGGGGAGATTGCGGGTAGGTTTGCTGAAACCACGCCGGTGCCTCCATCGCTTGCCGCTTGACTTCCACGAGGTCATCGACCTTCTTTCGGAAGCCGGGATTGACTAAGACGCGCTCGATCTGGTCGCGCGAAACCGTCTGTAGAACGCCCCAGGGGTTATGAGTCAGATCCCAGAGCGCCGGATCAAGCTCCCGCCACACTTCGTCGGCGGCATGATTCCAAGACCACCGCATGTCCAGGGCCAACTCGGCCAGGGAATCGTATCCCTCGACTTCC
>JBAPTR010000058.1:0-5789 GCA_049282265.1 Desulfatiglandaceae bacterium
GTCTGGTATGAACTGTTAAGGTTAACCTTGTTGTAGCCAAATCCGTGATTGATGGTCGATGGATTGGTCAGCACAGTCATATTGCCGTTTTTGTCGTATATAAATCCAACGGAACTTCCATCCGGTCTGCTGATCCCGGTGGTTCGTCCCATTGCATCGTGGGTGTAAGTGGATGTATATCCTCCCGGATCGGTTAAAGATTGGAGGAACCCCTGGGCATTATAAGTAAAGTCGGTCCCTCTATTGTTAGTATCGACAGAGGTCAACCGCCCTTTGGTATCATACCCGTAAGTGGTATCAAAAAGACCGGGGATACTCATACTTTCTGTCTCCAGTGTTGAAGGATTATAAAGCATGGTGACTGTTCTTCCTTCAGGAGACGTCACCGTCTTTTGAGATTGAAGAACATTGTTTTCTAAAGTCGTCTGTTTACCGTTAACTGTCACCGTTTCGGTGATCAAATCCGGGGTATCGTCCGTGTCCGTATCCTGATAAGTCTTATCTCTGAGTGTGACTTTTTCCAGATCGGAAGGCGTTGTTTCCGTCATTTCTTTGACAAATTTGAACTTGTATTCGGAATCAATGCCATATTTAAATTCAAGGTCCATGCCGCAAGGCAGAGACTTGTTAACGGTCAAACCATCATCCGATTCACTAAACAACGTCTGAGAACCTGCAGGACCGGTGATGGTGGAAGTGTAGGCACCGGTTGAATCCGTGTGATCCAGGTAAGAGGTAAGGTTTCCTTCTCCGGTGAGCATTTCTGTTAGAATATCGCCATTGGCGGAGGCTGTTCTATTATATTGCCAATGTCCCCCTTCCTCATCTGTAACATCCGTCAGTTTCCCCGTAGAATTAAATGTATGATCAAACCGGTTTCCTTCTGGTTCTTTTTCGGCTGTCATCAGCCCATCGGAAGTGTATTCAAAGCTGTAAAAGCTGCCATCCGGATAGGCAATTCGAGTGAGATGGTTTGAAGCATCTATTGATAGCTGCGTAGTGAGACCATCGGGAGAGGTAATCGATGTCGGGATACCGTTGCCATCCCGACTAATGGTGGTTTGGTTGCCGAACTGGTCGGTAATGGAAATCAGGTTGTTGTTTACATCATAACCGAATTCGCGCAATATAGCTCTCGTATCAAGGTCGATAGTGCTTTTATGGAGACCAGCACTGGACATGATATGGCCCAAACCATTATCTTCTTCAAAAGAGATGTCTCCGCCAGCCATTGATGCTTCAATATCAGAGGGTGGCCCTACTTTGCGGATACGGCAGTAATCAGTATCACAGATAAATATATTTCCACCACTATCCACTGTTACTCCCACTGGCCAGCAAAGACTTGCATCGCCAGCAGGTCCTCCGTCGCCACTAAAATCACAGGTTCCATTTCCTGCCACCGTAGTGATAATACCACTGGTATCCACCTTTCGGATGCGATTGTTATCACCATCAGCGATGTAGAGATTGCCTTGTGTATCAATGGCAAGACCCAAAGCCTCGGACAGTTCGGCATTGGTGGCCGGCCCCCCGTCACCACTATAACCCCAGTTGCCGTTTCCTGCCACCGTAGTGATGATACCGCTGGTATCTACTTTGCGGACTCTACTGGAATACGGTTCGGAAATATATAGGTTACCGGCATCATCTATCTTCACAAAAGAGGGAAATCCGAGCCGAGCTTGGGTAGCCGGCCCCCCGTCACCACTCTCTCCGAGGGTGCCATTGCCGACCACTGTCGTGATGATGCCGTCAGTGGCAACTTTACGGATCACATTGTTCTCCAGATCTGCGATATAGATATTTCCTTGACGGTCTATATCTATACCGAAAGGTCCGTTCAATTGGGCTTGTGAGGCCTGTCCGCCATCACCGCTATATCCGGGAGTTCCAGTGCCGGCTACAGTGGAAATGATACCGCTGGTGTCAATCTTTCGAATGCGATTGTTTAATACATCGACAATGTAAAGGTTCCCTTGTTCGTCCAGCGCAGCGTCCCATGGCCCATTTAACTGGGCATTAACAGCAGGAATGCCGTCGCCATTGTATCCGGGATTCCCAGTCCCGGCAATGGTGGTAATGTTGCCGTCGGCATCCACATAACGAATGAAATTATTCCAATATTCCATGATATAATATCCGCCGGAGGGGTCCAGAATTACGTGTGAAGGGGAATAAATTTCTGCCAGTTCAGCCTTCCCTCCGTCACCGTTGTGACCATAATTCCCATTACCAGCCACGGTTTTAATGATGCGAAAATTATTCTTAATTATTGTTCCGTCTCCCTTATGCAGGGTGGAGAGACTCATGGGGCTCACTTGATGGTGAGAAGAGAAAGTCCAACCTTCGGCGATAACGCTCTTGTTTTTAACTTCGGAATAAATTGGTGGATTGCTGCGCTTCCAAGAGATCACTTCCTGCCTGGCTCGGATTGCTGTAAGCTCATCTCCTGCCTGAGCGAAATTACTCGCCTGATAGTAAACTGCGTCATATAGAAAACCTACGCTGATGTGAGCAATAATAGAGCCAATGATCGGTCTTCCCAAATGATCCAGTCCGTCCCAGATAAGTTCTGCTTTCTGATTGGGCAGAGGGTCTAATACCTGTTCTAATATACGACCGGCCACCTCGACCTTCACAATGATATTTTTTAGACTTGCAGGGATCGTTTCGCCACTGGCTGGAACGGATATCGCGGTCTTGTAACCTTCTACCCGATTGCTCGTGTAATGAAAGGTCATATCCGTGCCGGGTATGGGAATGTCTTCGTGGAATATACGGCTTCTGTCTTCTATAAAAGAATTAACATTGGTTGGGCAGGTTTTTACCTTTGACTGCTGCTGATCTACTGTTGGTATTGTTTCCGGATTTGGAGGTATGGCATCTGCCGGCGGCCCAATAGGCCAATTGCAGTCCCAGGGCGTGAAATGGGTTACAGCCACTTTCCAGAAAGTGGAATCCGGCGGGTATTTTGCAGAATCATCTAAGCCATTCACCTCATCGCTGAATGATCCGTTGCTGTTAAGGTCGTCGGGCTGATCATCCCCATTGGCATCCAGGGCATCCACTACGCCGTCTGAATTCGTATCGAGAAGTTTTACCACAACGCCGTTATCCGAGGGCACCCACACGCCTCTATCCCGGTCGTAATAACCTACAGGAACGACCGTTCCGACATCGAATCCAAGGAAATTATTTACCCAAATGGCCACGGGCTTTTCGAACCGAACCCTTTGGGCGCCGTCTACGCTAAATTCCGCACAATAGGTGTAAGCGGAGGTGGGCGGCAAGACAGCCGGCATGGACTCAGGTGTTGTATACTCGGTGGCCCGGGTAGTGATGGTGGTCAGTTCCTGGACATCGTTGCCGTTTTCATCCACCAGATAGGCATGGTTGTCGCCGGAAAAGACCGTGGTCGCAGACCGGCTGCCGAATTCGTCGGTCACTGGTGTGCTCTGATGAGTGACTACAGTGCCAGGATTACCGTCGAAAATGACGGTCGTGGCGGCAGGGTCTTGGGTAATCATCTGAATGGTCTCAGCAATGGCAATGTCATTCCAGGGCACATAGACCTTCCGATGGGTAGTTATAAATCCGTCCTTTTGATAGACAACGGTTAATGTTGTTCCCCCATCAACCGGAAATGAAAATCGTCCCTGTGCATCGGTTGACACGGTGCCGTATTCCAGATGACCTCGCAGGCTGATCGAAACACCAGATATCGGAGAATTGTCAATGGAATGAACCTCGCCGGTGATCAATGAAAACCGTTTGGCATCATATTCATTTACTGTGGCATCGGGTGGAATCAGATCTTCATATTGCTGGCCGAACGACCCTTCAGGCATTGGCGCTGGATTGCCCATTACCAGGATTTTTGCTTGCGCGCTGCTTGAACCTGTGGGGCCGGTGACCGTGATGGTATAGGTAGTGGTATGGTCCGGTGAAACCGTTGTCGACCCATTCACCGGTACGCTTTCGACACCATTATCGATAAACGCGCTTTGTGCCCTTTCGGAGTTCCAGGTCAGGGTTATCGATTCACCCTGAGAGATACTGGCCGAAGTCGGGGTCATGATGACGGTGGGAGGTGCATTGGGATCGGTCACCGTGATGGTGACTTCAGTTGAGGTCGTACCGCCGGGTCCGGTCACGGTAATGGTATACATGGTTGTTTCCGTAGGTGAAACAGAAATAGAACCATTCACATCAACCGATCCGATGCCCGGTTCGATCACACAGGTCCCTGCATGAGTGGAGTTCCAGGTGAGGGTGGAGGAATCACCCAAAAGAATCGCTTCGGGATCGGCACTGATGCTAACAGTGGGCAAAGGGATATTGACGGACACGGTGACGTTTTCAGTGGTCGTGCCGCCCGGGCCGACAGCGGTGAGTGTGTAGGTAGTGGTCTCGGTGGGAAAAACCTCATAAGACCCGCTTGGATCAACACTCCCGATGCCCGGGTCTATGTTTATGGTATCGGCACCAATAACATTCCAGGTCAACGTGCTGGACTCTCCCAGCGTGATGGTCTGCGGATCTGCCGAGAAAGTGACTTCCGGAGGCAGTACAGGGGTTCCTCCTGCATTGATTGTTATAGTTATTGAAGCCCCGGGAGTTCCCCTGAGGAACACGGTGATAAAATTAGTGGATCGTGAGGTTATTTCCGTTTCAAACACAAGATCATCCCCGGTTAAAAAATCTCGAAGGGGAACAAGTGTGGTGTTTAAAAGAATAAATCCGCCGGTGATAGATTGTTCTGGCGTATTCTTTGTGATGGTGACAACACCCTCTCCAGGATTTGCCACATTGAAGGTATGGATCGATGCGTGGATATGCAACCAGCCAATCTCAAAAGATTTTGGGCCGAATACCGTTTGATCTTCAGCGTGAATCAATGAAGGGAATGCAGAGCAGACGAGTAAAAAAATGAAGAGACAGCATATTTTTCTATACATGGGGAACCTCCGGATGATGTTTGATGTTTCAACACGTACTCAGTTCAACTGGTTACCAGGGATCTTTCGCAACTTATGTGCCAGGCATATAATTTTTCTAAAGCATCCTCATCTGAAACAATTTCTTTTTGTTCAAATATCTTCACAATCCATGATTTGAAAAGGGAACAGACGATTATGAAAAAAAAATAATATTTTTAAAAAAATGATAGATCAGATTGGAAGGAAAGACTTGATTGAGGAATATCAAATGAAAACTTGCACAGAGAAATGTGCATTGTTGCACAGTTTTTGTGCAAGCGAATAAAAAGTGGGACGTGTTTTTATTCGTTTCATAGAAAATGCTTTTTATTGAAAATTGAGGCCTTTGAAAAAGGTTCAATTTTGTTCAAGGTTAAGGAAGACGAAAATTTTAACCACAGACATACCTTGAGTATTTCGAGGATTAAAATTTGAGTCTGACACAAAGATTGAACAAAAGAGGGCGTTTTTCAAAGGTCTCAGATTGTCCGTTCCTCCGGCGTAGTTGTACGCCTTTCATCATGCATATTTTCTTTCCATTTAGTCCTTTTTAACAGAGGCTTATAGAATCTCTTGCTTCCCGAACAATGAAGCAGATTCAGCGTGATTTTCCCTTGACAAAAAAAAGATCAATAGGTACAAGACCGGAGTTAATTTTATTTTTTTTAAGATTTAGCTATCATCGTGAAATCATCAACTACAGCTTGACGGAGTTTTTATGAGTACATTGGATGATCATGCGAAAGAGATTTCTGAGGATACTGCCGGTGGGTCGACTTCAGAACAATCCGACGAGGCAAAAATGGA
>JBAPTR010000059.1:0-1919 GCA_049282265.1 Desulfatiglandaceae bacterium
AGCCACCGTCAAATTTGTGCACCATACGTTTCACAGGGTGTCCCTTCGCCGCTTGACAAACCAAGGCTCAAGGCTCAACCTACGCAAGAAACGGAAGCACCTCTTATTTTTGATCGACCTCCCAGAAATGTCATATTGAGGCTTATGGTATGACCTACAACTTTGATCCGGATCACTGGTACGAGAACGAACTTGCGGTGCTTAAACGACGCCGCAAAGCAAGCGAAATAGATGCTCAGGAATATGAACAGGCTGTGGCCGATCTCGACCGACGCTACGATGAGATGGTCGACCGGTTGGATGGCAGCTATCAGATTCCAAAAGAAGACTGAATGGAGATGGGGATTCCTAGACTCTCGAACTTCTGAGGGCAGCTTGCTTCTTTTCATAAAGAGAGGTGTTTTAAGTTCTCCAATGCCCATACTGACGGCAAACTGGCCGAGGATTTAGTGTCTTTTCGCTCTTGCCATCGATTATCTTGAATATTGCACTTTTTGCCTCAAAAAAATGCAATATAGGGCCTAAATATGACCCTCTTGTTGCCTGTTCGTTAATAACCTTAGATAGCTTGGCTCGGCCCCACCGCATTTGCCTAATTTCAACCCCGCCCCCCCTTTACGCTCGGAAGACTCGGAATCGGAGAAAAAAAGCATTTCCTGTACATGCTGGGATCAATCTTTGAGCTTCAAAGTACGCAAAAACCGGAAGAACCAGAAATATTTTTGGAAATAAAATAGGGAATAAGCGAGGACCGCCGCTATTTCTTGCCTTCAACTCTTTTGTCCATCCACATCCCGATCTCCTCTTTCATGTCCCTGATTGAGCTTGAGGTCCCACCGAATAGTGCAGTCCTCGTTTTCACAAGCACCTTTTTCCCACATTCTAACTGGGACTGTTTGAGCAGTTCCAGGCCCTTTTCGACCTCCTTGTTTCTAAAAAATTCACAGGCGTCTTCAATGAGAGCGAGGGGCTGATCTATCCTTTCCTGTTGGATCTGGTTGAGGGCAATTCCCAGGCTCGTCGATGTGACGAGAAGGGCCTTTCGACTCATTTGAATTTCTTCGCGGAGGGATTCGAGGACCTCCCGTGCTCCCCGGATGGATACTCCGGGATTGATTTTTTTCTTCCTGGCGAGCTTGACGGCCTTTTTCAGGGACTTTTGGGCTTTTCTTATTCCTCTGCAGCAATCCCTTTCTGTTTCAAAATACTTGATGGAATTATTGAGGAGATGATCATGAAATCTGACAAGGCGCTGGGGTAATCTATCTTTACGATAAAGGCTGAAAGAAAACATTTTGGCCTCCTGGGAGCAATAGAAGTGGCAATCTCTCTCCTTATGTTCAGCAAGTTTTGTGCCGCAATCTGAGAGAAATAAAACAATCCCATTTTCCGCAATGACAGGATCAACGCGTTCCGCCAACGAATGGCAGTGGCAATCATTCAGGGGTTGGAATCGGGAACGGAACCAGCAGTATCATCCAAAATTGCAGAGTCTCCAATCAGAGGCATCCTTAATTATTGGCGTTTATCCATTAAAATACGCTGGTTAAAAAAGTGCAGATTGGGGCCCTGCCTTTCCATCCGCTTATTCCGAAGAACGAGGAGGAATTGCAGTTAACCCCGTCAAGCCGGTCTGTTCCGAGAGATACCTGCAGCACGCGGCCACATCTTCCGCATTGGGCAGGTCAACTTTTTTGAGAGTGACCTGTTTATGGACAGCCGCCAGTTTATTGAGGCAATCGATTCTCCTGGCCGCCCCGATCACTCGATGTGTCTGGTCTTGTCTGTTGTCTGGGGTCGGACCGAGCTATCACGAGCTATCATATTGATTCTCAATCAGTATTTCGCCAAAAGTACTCATTTTGAGGCCTTAGAACCGCATTTTCATCCCCAAAAATAGCCTTCTAAGCCCTCAAATA
>JBAPTR010000060.1:0-21985 GCA_049282265.1 Desulfatiglandaceae bacterium
GGCGGCAGGAGTCCGGAGGTTGAATGTGAGTCTGGACAGTCTCGACCGGGGAAAATTTCGCGAAATCACGGGATTTGACGGCTTTCAAGACGTGTGGGAAGGGCTTGACATGGCCCGACAAATGGGATTCGATCCCATCAAGATCAACGTAGTAGTTATGCGAGGCATCAACGACAACGAACTCCTGGATTTCGCACGCCTCACATTCAAGTATCCATACCATGTCCGGTTTATCGAGTACATGCCCATTGGCGTGTCTGAATCGGACCATTTTTTTAAGTATGTACCCACCTCCTTGATCCAGTCCCGGCTCAATGCCTTTCAAGAACTGGTCCCCGTCCCCAAGGATCAGCATGACGGGCCTTCGCAACGATTCAGATTCCGGGACGCCCTGGGAGAAATCGGTTTTATAAGCCCCATGAGCCACCATTTCTGCCGCACCTGCAACCGCCTGCGCCTCACCGCCAGCGGGAAGCTGAGGCCCTGCCTCCTCTCCAACCGGGAAATCGATATCAAGGGACCCATGCGGTCAGGAGCCCCCGACAGCGAACTCGCTGGAATATTTCTTAAGGCCGCCTCCTCAAAGGAACCCGAACATCGGCTCACTGCCGATCACCCCTTGGGAAGTGCCTCCCAGATGTCATCCATCGGCGGCTGAACACCCGGGTTTCAGCCCTTCCTGAGATACCGCTGCTTATGTCATTTTTGATATATGTAACCACCTGATTTCTAATAAAAAGTGTTGACATTTCCTGCCGCAGTATGATCAATTCGGGTTATTGTACCAAGGCTATTCCTTAACCCTTCAGACGCATCCTAAATTGTAGCATGAAGATTTTTGGGCAGAGGCCGCGCAAATCTCATCTATCCAATCCAACCACCTGTTCTTTTGAACCATACTATTGCGAAAACAAGAAAGTCTGAACACTGCTTTTTATTAACCGGTTCTTCCCTGAATTATTTTGCCTTGTTTTTTTGGGTCGTCTTGATCTTTAGCTCACAGTTGCTTGGCAGGCCTTAATCTTCAGCCTGCTCAATCGACATCGGCCATGGGAGAACACCCCGGGAAGAGGGGAAAACTCCCTTTTTCCATAAACCCAATTCATAGAAAGCAAGAAAGGAGGTTCTATGAAAGTCACGCGTCGAGGTTTTCTTAAAGTCACAGGAGCTTCTGCCATAGGCGCAGCGGCCCTGGGTCTGGGAATTGATCTCAAACCGGTCAAGTCCCATGCCCAGACCCTGAAAATCCGCTATGCCAGGGAGTCGACGAGCATTTGCTGTTACTGTGCCGTCGGCTGCGGAGTCATTGTCCACACGGGCAAGGCAGGAGCAGGGAAGGTCATCAGCATCGAAGGTGATCCGGATCATCCCATCAACGAAGGTGCCCTCTGTTCAAAGGGCGCGGCACTGAGCCAGTTGGTCAACAACGAAAGCCGCATCACCACCCCCCTCTACCGTCGCCCCTACAGCGACCGGTGGGAACCCGTCTCCTGGGAACAGGCACTTTGGAAAATCGCCGTCAGGACCAAAAAAGCCCGGGATGCCAGTTTTGCGATCAAGAACGACAAGGGCCAGGTGGTGAACCGGACTAACGGCCTTGCCTCGGTGGGAAGCGCGGCCCTGGACAACGAAGAGTGCTGGCTCATCCAGGGAATGATGAGGGCACTTGGGCTGGTATATATTGAACACCAGGCCCGTATCTGACACAGCGCCACTGTTGCGGCTCTGGCAGAGTCGTTCGGACGCGGCGCAATGACCAACCACTGGATCGATATTCGAAACAGTGACTGCATCCTTATCATGGGCTCCAATGCTGCTGAAAATCATCCCATATCTTTCAAGTGGGTGGAGGAGGCCATGAAGCGTGGGGGCAAACTCATCAGTGTTGATCCCAGGTTTACCCGTTCATCCTCAAAGGCCGATTTCTACGCGCCCTTGCGGTCCGGGACGGATATCGCCTTCCTGGGCGGCATGATCAAGTACATCCTGGACAACGACAAATACTTCAAGGAGTATGTGGCCGAATATACCAATGCGCCGTTCATTGTCTCAAGCACCTATTCTTTCCATGACGGGCTCTTTTCAGGCTTTGATTCCACCACCCATAAATATGACAAGAGCAAGTGGGCCTTTGAATATGATGATAAGGGCATTCCCAAGAGGGACAAGACACTCCAGGATCCCCGGTGCGTGTTCCAGCTCCTGAAAAACTTCTACAGCCGCTACGATCTTGACAAGGTGTCCGGTATGACCGGGACGTCCAAGGAAGATCTTCTGAAGGTATACGAAATGTACTCGGCCACCGGTGAGAAAGGCAAGGCCGGAACCATCATGTACGCCATGGGCTGGACCCAGCACACGGTGGGCGTCCAGAACATCCGTTGCATGGCCATGATCCAGCTCCTCCTGGGCAACATCGGTGTGGCCGGCGGCGGCGTCAATGCCCTTCGCGGGGAATCCAATGTGCAGGGTTCCACCGATCACTGCATCCTCTTTCACATCCTTCCCGGTTATCTGAAGACCCCCAAGGCGTCCCAACCGACATTGGATGCCTACAACAAGAAATACACACCAAAAACAAATGACCCCCTGAGCGCCAACTGGTGGGGAAACTATCCCAAGTATTCGGTGAGTCTCCTCAAATCCTTTTTCGGGAAAAACGGCACGCCGGCGAACGATTTCGGCTACAGCTGGCTTCCCAAACTGGATGACGGCAAGGACTATTCATGGCTGACTCTCTTTGATGCCATGTACCGGAAGGAATTCACGGGCTTTTTTGCCTGGGGCCAGAACCCCGCCTGCTCCGGAGCCAACGCCAACAAGACCCGGAATGCACTGGCCAACCTGGACTGGATGGTCAATGTCAATATGTTTGACAACGAAACAGCCTCCTTCTGGAAAGGACCGGGGATGGACCCCAAAAAGATCAAGACAGAGGTCTTCTTCCTGCCCTGTGCCGTTTCCGTGGAAAAAGAAGGTTCCATCACCAATAGCGGTAGGTGGATGCAGTGGCGCTACAAGGCCGCCGAACCCCCGGGAGAGGCCAGGCCCGACGGGGACATGCTGGTGGATCTCTTCAGTAAAATCCGATGGCTCTACAGACGCGATATCAGGAAAGGAAAAAAAGCGGCCTTCCCGGATCCCATCCTCAACTTCAAATGGGATTACACCACTAAGGGGATGTACGACCCCCACAAAGTGGCCAAGGAGATCAATGGTTTTTTCCTGAAGGACATGACCGTCAATGGGAAGAACTTCAAGAAAGGCGATCTCGTTCCGAGCTTCGCCTTTCTCCAGGCCGACGGTTCAACCAGCAGCGCAAACTGGCTCTATTGCAACTCCTACACCAGCAAGGGCAACATGGCCGCCAGGAGGACGAGGGAGAAATCCGGCATTGGTCTCAACCTGGAATGGTCCTGGTGCTGGCCGGTGAATCGCCGGATCATCTATAACCGCGCGTCAGTTGACCTCCACGGGAAACCCTGGGATAAGGGACGCCCCGTCATCCAGTGGGATCCCAGCGCAAAGGGCGGCAAAGGCGGATGGAAAGGTGATGTGCCTGACGGGGGATGGCCTCCCATGCTGAATCCCGACGGGACCCCCAACCCCAAGACCAAATACCCCTTCATCATGAAACCCGAAGGGCACGGCAGGATCTTCGGGCCGGGCCTGGCCGATGGTCCTTTCCCGGAGCACTATGAGCCGCTGGAATGCCCGGTGGAGAAAAACCTTTTTTCCAGCCACCTCATCAACCCGACATCCGTCACGTATGGCACCAGCGAAGATGTTTACAGGACCTGCGATCCGCGGTACCCCATCGTCGGAACCACCTACCGGGTATCCGAGCACTGGCAGACGGGTGTGATGACCAGGTGGCAGCCGTGGCTCCTGGAGACCCAGCCCCAGCTCTTCGTAGAAATGAGTCAGGAGCTGGCAAAATTGAAAGGAATCCAAAATGGTGAAATGGTGACCGTGGAATCCGCCCGTGGAAAAGTCAGGGCGGTTGCCGTAGTCACCCTGCGTTTACGTCCCTTCATCATTGAGGGCGGCGTGGTTCATCAGGTGGGATTGCCATATCACTATGGCTGGCTGCACCCCAAGAACGGGGGGGATTCTGCAAACCTGCTTACCCCTTCCACCGGTGATCCAAATACCAGGATCCCTGAAACCAAGGCCTTCATGGTCAATGTGAAAAAGATATAAAGGAGGTGATCTGATGAACGGAAAGGCATTTTTTATCGACACGACACTGTGTACCGGCTGCCGGGGCTGTCAGATTGCCTGCAAACAGTGGAACCAGTTGCCGGCCACAAAGACGGAAAACTGGGGCAGCTACCAGAACCCCAAGGATCTGTCTTTTGACACCTATAAACTGATCAGGTTTCAGGAGTATATGGGGGCCGACAACAAACCGGTCTGGTATTTTTTCCAGGACTCCTGCCGTCACTGTGTGGAGCCGCCTTGCAAAGAAACGGCGGATGAAGATATCCCCGGGGGGATCATCATCGACAGCCACTCGGGTGCGGTTCTCTATACAGACAAACTGAAAAAGGCCAAGATCAAGGACATCATCGACGCCTGTCCCTACAACATCCCGAGGGCGCAAAAGGGAACAGGCTTCATGGCCAAGTGCACCATGTGTGTGGACCGAGTCAACAACGGCCTGCTGCCTGCCTGTGTCAAGACCTGTCCCACGGGCGCCATGAACTTCGGTGATCGGGACAAGATGGTCGCCATGGCCAACGAGCACCTGGCAGAGGTAAAATCCAAGTTCCCCAATGCAGTGGTAACGGGGCTGGATGACCTCAGGCTTTTCCATCTCCTGGCTGACGCCCCTGATAAATACTACCAGTACGCCAGTGTGGAGAGGGCTCCGGCCCTCATGGACCGCAATATGGCCCTTAAGAAGATTGGCCATTCTTTGCGGGACTTGTCAAGGGAATGGAATATTCTCCATAAACTTGCCAGCTAGCTCGGCTCGCAGAGGAAAAAGGGATATCCCAAGGGGTATCCCTTTCTATTCTCTTGAAAGGAGGAGAAGAGATGAAAAAAGCAATTGGTATTGGAGTGCTTTTCGCCCTTGTTTTTTTCGTAGGGCAAGGCCCGCTTTGGGCGAAAACCCGGGCGCCACAAGAAAACAGCATCCTGCCGGATTTTCAATTGCCCATACCGGCGGACGCAGCAGATCGCCAATATCTCGGACTTCAGGGAAACGGCCTTTTTAAAATGCATCAAATCAAGGCAAAGGCGGTCATCATCGAAATCTTCAGCATGTACTGCCCCTATTGCCAGCGGGAAGCCCCAAATATAAACAAGCTCTATGAGCGTATAAAGTCTGAGCGAGCGCTGAAGGGCCAGATAAAAATCATCGGTGTCGGAGCAGGCAACTCTCCTTTTGAAGTGGATATTTTCAAAAAGAAATACCAGGTACCTTTTCCGCTTTTTCCAGACAACAACTTTACAATCCACAAGTGCCTGGGTGAGACGAGAACCCCCTATTTCTTTGTTGTGGCCCCTGGCCCTGGAGAGTCCCAAAAGGTCGTCTATTCCAAACTGGGGGGGATCAAGGACCTTGATGCCTTCCTTCAAACCATTCGCCGTCGAGCTGGAATCAGGTAGGGAGGATAGAAAAATGAAAAAATATCTATTGCCTGCAGTAATCTTGCTGATCTGCTCCTTTTCCCTAGCGTCAGGCCAGACCTATTCTGAAGCCTATAAGAACAATATTTATAATCCGGGGATGCTCAAGCCCGTTGAGAGCAGACTGAAGGTAAGAATTGGACAAAAGGCGCCCGATTTCAGCCTCCCCTCGCTTTCAGGAAAAAAGATCTCACTTCACCAGTACCTCGGAAAGAAAAACGTTGTTCTTTCTTTCGTGCCAGCGGCATGGACCCCCGTCTGCTCCGATCAGTGGCCCGGATACAATATCGTTAAAGATATCTTCGACCGGCATGATGCCGTTCTGTTGGGCATCACCGTGGACAATATCCCGACCCTTTTTGCCTGGACCAACCAGATGGGAAAACTCTGGTTTCCCGTGCTCTCGGATTTCTGGCCCCACGGCAAGGTGGCTGACGAGTATGGGATACTCCGCTCTGACGGCATGGCGGAAAGGGCACTCTTCGTGATCGATAAGAAGGGCATCATTCGCTACATCGATGTCCATGACATCAATAAGCGGCCTAGTCTGGAGGTGCTTGTTCACGAACTCCAGAAGATCTCCGAGTGACCGGCCGTTACCCGCTCGATAAAGGGGTTTCCGCAGGCTATATTGTTTTAAAAAGTCGTCATAGATGACCGGATTGAGGACATCCGCACGAGAATCTGGGACCTCCTTAAAGGGACGTGAGAAGCGATTCAGACTTTCACGCAGTGGATGCGGGCGTGAATGGGGCGCTGGAGAAGAGCCACCTCTACTCTGAAAAGGGAGAAAATATGTTTTCGAGTCTATCCAACCACATAGAACAGCTCATACGGCAAAGACCTTATTGCGAAGATATCCTCCGGTCTTATGATGCATTGTTGTCTGCCATGTCATCAGAGGAACCTGAACTCCCTGATGTCATTACCGAAAACCGGCTGCAACAGGTAAAAGTGGCGGAAGGTTTCCCCCTGTTTCAGAAAGAGGACCTGCCTGTGGATTCGGGGTCCGGTGCAAACGTCTTTCTGAGATTTCTGGAGCACCTTCGACTTTCGGAAGGGGAAGAGGGGAAGAAGTTCGAAAAGGCCCTGACGGTTTTCCAGGAAATCCCGACGCTTTTTAAAGAGCTGTTCGAGGCGATTCTCAAAGGCGATCGGGAAGCGCTCGACAGCATTTCCGATCGGACGGGTCTGGAAAACGAACGGCTGGATTTCCTGGCGACGACCGCACTCAAGCCCTCCCTTTACGCCCTTCGCACGGCCTTTTCCCGGGAACTGGACAAGACCGTCTGGGACCATGGCTATTGCCCTTTTTGCGGGTCCGGCCCGGACATGGCCTACCTGGACAAGACGGGAAAGAGGCACCTTCATTGTGGGTTTTGTGGTGAGGAATGGCCATATCCCAGGCTCAACTGTCCCTTCTGCCGGAATGATGACCATGGCACTCTGGGATATTTTCACAGCGACGATGAAAAGGGCTTCCGTGTGGATTTCTGCAGAAAATGCGAACGGTATATCAAGACCGTTGATCGGCGCCTATTGGAGTCGGAAACGCCCATGGAACTCGAAAACCTGGCCACCCTGCACCTCGATATCATCGCCAACAAAGAAGGATTCAAATAGGGTGACGGCCCCTCCCAGTGACCCACCGGCTTATCGCCTTATAACTCAGGGAGGGTCTTGAGCGATAATTCGCCATTGGATTCAAAGGGAATCGTTGAACCCAGCAGCGTATTGCCTTCCATGTGGAGCTGTCCCTTGAGCCTGTACTTAAGCTTCTCTTTACCCTGCAGCCCCAGGACTCCCCTGATCACCTTGAAGACGGATGAATAGACGACGACCGGTATGACACCGGTTCCATAAGGAGGGATCACTGTCTTCGCATCGGCCACGCCCGACGCAAAACGATTGCCGTTCAATTCAAGATCACAATTCAACCCCTTTATGTCAAGGGGGGTATCGTTGGGGTTGATCAGCCGGAGATCGATCCTCAGCACCGTCTCAAATGGTTTGACCTCCTGCACCTGGATATCGGCCACGTTGATGCGGGGGGGCTCCAAACGCTTCCCCAACCCGGCACATCCTGAAGAAAAGATCATCAGTGCGGCCAAAAACAAGAGGTTTCCCGGCCTTATCACGCTTTGAAGAACTTTCATCTTATCCCCCTTCTTCCAGAGTTGAAGTAACCGTAAGAAGGCCGTCCATGGGCACACAAATCAATGGGACGCTTTGCAACCCCTTGATTCCATCAATTTTGATGACTTCGTAAAAAGCTGGTTTATGCCGCAAGCGGCAGCCTTTGAGCAACGAAGTGGAGCCGAACCTGACACTCTTTTTCAGACCCTTTCTAAACACTTCGGAGGGAATGGACGCCGATTTGGGGTTTAGGGTAAATTGATAGAAGCGCTTGGGGTTTGGAAGGCCTAAACCCCAAATAGCCGTCCATGTCGGTGTTTGGTGCCAAGTGCACTATGAGAAAGGGTCTGAAAAAGAGTCTCACGCCCTGCTCCTTGACTCCGGCGGAAATACGACTTCGTTGAAAGCTGGTTTATGCCACTTTGCAGCAACCTATCAGAAAGGAACTTAATTAATGCTATGAGTTCCTTAGAAGTCCAAGGACGGACTTTTTACGATTCCATCAATTTTGGATAAGAAAATCGAAGAAAATTCAGAAAATGTCAAATGTCGCGGCGGCAAGGCCCTTGAAATGTGTCGCCCCGGGTCTTTATGTTACCTATTCGATGCTCCTTGGCTCAATTATCACAATACTCCAGAACGATACCGGCAAGATCATAGTCGTCCTCATCCATATATTCGAATTCCCCATCCAGAAAGATGACCTTTCCCCGGTATTCTTTCTTTAAGACGAATTCCCCGTCTTCGTTCAATTCAAACAGAACCTCAGCGCAGGGCGCGCAGAAAGGACCTTCTTGCTCCTCCTCCCCTTCCATGACATAGGGGACCCAGTCCTCCAATATGGCCTTGTCGGGCGAATCAATTTCAATTCCACAGATTGCACATCTCATAGGCTGCATTCATCCTCCGAATGATTTTGTTTACTTTTACATGGAAAAAAAGCACCTGCCAAGTAAAATCGTCCAAAAGGGCGTTCAGGAATCAAATAATTGGGAAAGTAACCCGGCTTATCCAGTTTTCCACACCCCCTACGACCTGAAATGCTTTATGATTGCTTCTCGCCCGGACTTCTACTAACATGCCCGTTTTGTCGGCCTGCAGCTATCCTTTGTATCCATGGCGGTTTAATCAGAAATTCTGGAACGATGAAAATAGTGACCTTCTCCCCGACCACAAAAGGAGTGCTGGCCTGCCTTGGAGCGGCCTTGTTAATGGGTGCCAATGGCGTTGTCTCCAAGTACTTGATGAATGGCGGCATTACCCCCTTCGTTTTCTCACAGGGACGGTTGACTTTTGCCTCCATCATAGCGATAGGGTGGTTGACAGCTACGAATCCGAAGCTTCTGGTTATTAAACCCCGCGACATCATCCATTTTGTCCTTCTGGGTTCCATCGGCATGGCAGGCGTAAACGCCTGCTATTTTGCGGCTATCTCCAAGATTCCCACTGCGGCCGCCATCCTGCTCGAGTATATTTCTCCTGCACTCATCGCCCTTTATGCATGGGGATTCATGAAGCAAAAAATGGGGCCAATGAAATGGATCGCCTTACTTGTCGCTCTGGGAGGGTGCTATTTTGTGGTGGGCGGGCATAACCTGGAACTGCTGAAAATCAATCTTGGCGGCCTTTTCTGGGGCCTGGGTGCGGCCTTCACTTACTCCTTCTACATTGTCTACTCGGAATACACCCTGCGCACCTACTCCCCCTGGACGCTCCTCTGCTACGCCCTGATCGTAGCCAGCCTGACATGGAACATTGTCCTGAGCCCGATGAACCTGTTGACCATGGGGTGGAACGCCACATCCTGGACCCTGATTTTCCTTTCCTCCAGCTTTGGGACGGTCCTGTCTTTCGGCCTTTTTGCCAGTGGGATCAACCTCCTCAGATCCACGCGGGCGACCATTATTGCCACCATCGAGCCAATAGCCGCGGGGCTCATAGCCTATCTCTTTCTCGGTGAACGTCTCCAGGGATTGCAGATCCTCGGCGGCCTGGCCGTCCTGATCGCCGTGGTCCTCATTCAATGGGAAAAGGAACAAGACGAACTGGCACCCGCCATGATCAAAAAGCGCGGGGTTTAGTTCGTTATTTCCGGTCCGGCAATGGACCGGATGGCGACCCAATTTCTCAGCAAGTGGCAAATACGAACAGGATTAGACAGGATATTCTTGACTCTCAACCCATAATCGGAAAATATTGTCTTGTTCCTTGTTGAGTCGGGAGAGAGGTTGGGATGCGTGCACCACAGCCTTGCGTTAACCACTAACTTTTTTCATCGCAAAAGGAGGCATGTACCATGAAATTTTTTCGAGCCATCTTGTTTGTTTTGATTGTCGCTTCCCTGACTTTCCTGCCCGTCCAGAGTTTTGCAAAGAAGCAGACCCTGGTCTACGGCACGACCGAAAAGGTCACCGACATGGACCCCGCCAGTTCCTATGATTTTCACACATGGGAGATCTTCTACAACATCTATCAGGGACTTCTGAAATACCCCGCCGGGAAAACCAATCTGGTACCCGGCCTGGCCAAATCCTACACCATCAGCAAGGATGGAAAGGAATACACCTTCCAGCTCAGGGAAGGTCTGAAGTTTACGGACGGGACGCCCTTCGACGCCAACGCGGTCAAATGGTCCATTGACCGGGTGATCGCCCTGAAGGGAGACCCCTCCTGGCTGGTCACGGATTTTGTGGACCACGTGGACGTGGTGAGCAAATATGCCGTCAAGTTTGTCCTCAAGAATCCCGTTGCCTATTTCCCCTCTCTGGTCGCTTCGGTGCCCTACTACCCGGTGAACCCCAATGTCTACCCCAAGGACAAGATCGTCCGCGGTCCTGCGGAATTGAAAGGGGGAGCGCTGGTGGGACTGGGTCCTTACAAAGTAGCTTCTTTCAAGAGAGATCAGGAGATCGTCCTCGAGGCCAACACCAATTATTACGGGGAAAAGCCGAAGAACGATCGGATCGTGATTCGATACTTTGCAGACGCAACGACCATGCGTCTGGCCCTTGAAAAGGGGGAACTGGACTTCGCATTCAAGACCCTCAACCCTTCGGATATTAATGATCTCCAGAAATCCAAGAAACTCGAAACCATCAAGGGACAAGGCCCTTACATCCGCTACCTGTGCTTTCTGACCGATACCCCGCCGTTTAACGACAAGACCCTGCGCCAGGCCCTTGCCGCCACTATAAACAGGGAAGCCTTGTTGAAAAAGGTCTTTCTCGGACAGAATGCACCCCTCTACTCCATGGTCCCCATGGGCATGTGGTCCCACACCAATGCCTTCAAAACAGCCATGGGTGACGGGAATGTGGCCCTGGCCAAGAAGCTGCTGGCCTCCAAGGGATTCAACAAAAACCACAAGTTCACCTTTGATCTCTGGTACACTCCGAGCCATTACGGTGACACGGAAGTGGATATGGCCGCCGTTCTCAAGGCCCAGTTCGAGGCCACCGGCGTCATGAAGGTCAATGTCAAATCCGCGGAATGGGCATCCTACAAGGACAACTGGAAGAACAAGGTCATGCCGGTATGGCTTCTGGGCTGGTATCCCGACTACATCGACCCGGATAACTATACCAACGCATTTGCCGGTACCTCCGGGTCCATCGGTATGGGCATCCATTTTTCCAGTCCCCTCTGGGACAAGTTGTTCGTGGATGGACAGACCATCACCAACGAAAGAAAGAGGCTGGCCGTCTACAAACAGATTCAAGCAATGTGGGCCGACGACGTGCCCACGGCCCCCATCTTCCAGGGGTCGCTCTATCTCTTTGCACAGAAGGGAATCAAGGGCATTATGGTGTCGCCCACCCTGCAATTCAACTACGGCCCCATACACCGGGGCAAGTAGGCTGATCGGGCCGGGCGTCAGCCCGGCCTTTCTTTTTTGATGGAATCGTAAAAAGTCCGTCCGTGGGCACGCTGATGACTTTTTAAAAAGTCATCTTTTTTCGAGGAACCATGAAGAAGAGCCTCGCCCGGTACATCATCATCAGGGTGCTCCTGACCATCCCCATGGTCTTCATCCTCCTGAGCATCGTATTCGTGGTTCTGCGGGTCATGCCCGGGGACCCGGTCTCTTCCATGCTCGGCGGTCATGCACCGGAAAAGGTCATCGAACAGAAAAAGGAAGAGCTCGGCCTGAACCGGTCCTTGCCTGTCCAGTACGTCCAGTATCTGTGGCATGTGTGTCACCTTGACCTTGGGGAATCCATGGTATTCAAGGAAAAGGTAACAAAGGCCATTTCCGACAAACTGCCTGCAACCATCGAGTTGACGTTTTTCGCGATGATCATTACCCTCTTCATGGGCGTCTTTTTGGGCGCCTATGCCGCCGACAAAAGACGTACGACCCAGGACTACGGGATTCGGCTTTACGGTATTGTGGTCTATTGTATCCCCGTCTACTGGATGGGCCTCATGCTGCAGCTCATCTTCGGGATCTGGCTCAATGTGCTTCCCGTTGCCGGCAGGGTCGGTGCCAGGATTTTTACTTCTGATTTTGAGAAAACCGGGCTGTATGTCCTGGATACCATCATGGCGGGGGACTTTGCTTCCCTGGGGGATGTCCTGCTCCACCTGGTCCTGCCGGCATTTACCCTCGGGATCGTGCTTTCTGGGATTTTCGTGCGTCTGACCCGGGCCAATATGCTGGATGTCCTGAAATCCGACTATATCCTTGCTGCAGAGGCAAGAGGGATTCCACATCGCAAGATCGTCTACAAACACGCCCTCAAGAATGCCTTCATCCCCGTTTTGACCATGATGGGCCTCCAGTTTGCCCTCCTCATGGCCGGGGCCGTCCTCACGGAGACCACGTTTTCCTGGCCGGGCATGGGGCGACTCCTCCTGGAGCGTATCTATCTGAGGGACTACCCGACCATTCAGGGGATCATTATCGTTGTGGCCCTGGTTGTGGCGCTGGCCTCCCTTGTGGTGGACGTGGTCTACGCCATGGTGGATCCAAGGGTAAGGTATTAGGAGACTTATGAAATATTCACCAGCAGCGGGAATGGCCAGGTTGATCTCCGGTTTCACGGGCCTGGGCAGAAAATACGGCCTCGAGTGGTGGATCCTGGTCATAGGCGCCCTCATCATCCTGGCCATTGTGTACATGGCGGCTTTTCCCGGAACCATCGCACCTTTCAGTCCCTATAACCAGGACACGGGGCCTCAACTCGCTCCTCCGAGTGCAGTGCATTTCATGGGGACCGACAATCTCCAGCGGGACGTCTGGTCCAGGATCGTCTTCGGTTCACAGACCATCCTCAGGGTAGCGGTCCTGGCCGCACTGGTTTCCTCAATTGTCGGCATCACCCTGGGACTGATTTCCGGTTTTTCAGGGGGCTGGTTCGACAAGGTCCTCTCCCTGATCATGGATTCCCTCTATTCCTTTCCAGGCCTCATCCTGGCCATTGCCTTCGCCGCCATGCTGGGGCCGGGTGTCATCAATATCATGCTGGCCGTGGCGGTCATCTACATCCCCACATATTTTCGCCTGGTGAGGGGGCAGACCCTGTCCATCAAAGAGGATCTCTTCGTGGAGGCCGCCAAGGCCATCGGCGCGTCCCGTTTTACCATACTGTGGCAGTACATCTTTCCCAATGTCATCGCCACCACGGCAGTCGTATTCACCCTGAATGTGGCTGACGCCATCATGACCGAGGCAGCGTTGACCTATCTCGGTCTGGGACTCCCCCCTTCCATCGTAGACTGGGGTATGGACCTGGCCATGGGGAAGAAATTTTTGCCATCCGGGCATTGGTGGCTCATCACGTTCCCCGGCGTGATGATCTCTCTCCTGGCCCTGGGGTTTACCATGCTTGGCGAGGGACTCGCGGAGATTCTGAATCCCCGGCTTCTGGAGCGTTAGACGGATGGAAAACATCCTCGAAATAGAAAATCTCTCGGTTCACTTTCCCATCAATATCGGGACGGTACAGGCCGTGAACCGAGTGAACCTGAAACTGCGACAAGGGGAGGTGATGGGACTCGTGGGTGAAAGCGGGTGCGGCAAATCCACCCTCGGGTTCTCCATTCTCAGACTTCTCAGACCTCCGGGCAGGATCGTGGACGGCAAGATTCTCTATCATGGCCAGGATATCGTCTGGATGAACAAGCACGAACTCCTTTCCCTGAGGGGCAAGAGGATCGCCATGATTTTCCAGGACCCCCTGACCTCCCTGAACCCCCTTTTTCGCATTGATCAACAATTCATGGAGACCCTCTTCACCCATGAAAAAGGAATAGGCAAGAAGGAGGCCCTCAAACGGGCCGAAAGCATGCTGGAGAGCCTGGGCATCTCCCCCGAGAGGCTCCTGGAATATCCCCATCAGATGTCCGGCGGCATGCGACAGCGCATTATGATCGGAATGGGACTCATCCTGAACCCGGATTTTCTGATTGCAGACGAACCGACCACGGCCCTTGACGTGATCGTTGAGGCCCAGTTCCTCGACCTGCTGAATGACCTTCGGAAACAGTACAACCTGACGATTATTCTCATTACCCACAATCTTGGAAACGTTGCGCAACTGGCGGACAGGATCACGGTCATGTATGGGGGAAGCATTGCGGAAGTCGGATCGGCCAATGAGATTTTCGAGGAGCCGCTTCATCCGTACACCCAGGGCCTGCTGGCCTCCATACCCAATATCAAACTGGACCAGCCAAAGCTCGAAACCATGGCAGGAAGCCCTCCCGACCTGGTGAACCCGCCCACGGGCTGCGTGTTTCATCCCCGGTGCTCCCGGTCGATGGATGTCTGCATGCGCGACAGACCGGAGATGGTCGCAAAAGACGGGCACCAGGTTTCCTGCTGGCTCTATGGATGACGATCTTGATGGAAGAATTGATAACGGTTAGAAATCTCAAAAAGCACTTCCCCCTCCAGAAGGGTCTTCTCGACAATCTGCTGGCCAAGGAAAAGCGCTCTGTCAGGGCCGTAGACGGTGTCTCCTTTTCCATCAAGAAAGGAGAGGTCCTCGGTCTCGTTGGCGAGAGCGGGTGCGGTAAGACGACGACGGGCCGGCTCATCCTGCGGCTTCTGGAGCCAACCTCGGGCGAGATACTGTATCAGGGGATTCCCCTGTCTTCCTATTCAACCATCCACATGGCAGGGATGCGGAAGAAAATGCAGATCATCTTCCAGGATCCCTATGCCTCTCTCAGTCCCCGCATGTCCATCGGCAAGGCCGTCTCCCACCCGTTGGCGATCCATAGCCACCTGGGCAAGGTCGAGCGGAAACAGATCTGCCTCCAGATCATGGAAAAGGTCGGTCTGACGCCCGCTTCGTTTCTCTACAGGAAATACCCGCACCAACTCTCCGGGGGCCAGCGGCAGCGCGTGGTAATCGCCAGGGCCCTCATCACCCGGCCCGAGTTCGTGGTGGCCGATGAACCCATCGCCATGGCGGACGTATCGGTCAGGGCCCTCATCCTGGAATTGATGGGACAGCTCAAAGAGGAATTCGATCTTACCTACTTATTCATCACCCACGACCTGGCCACATGCAAGTACATCTGTGACCGTGTGGCCATCATGTACCTGGGAAAAATCGTAGAAATCGGCCCCTTGGATAAGGTCTTCAAGAACCCCATCCACCCCTACACCACCACGCTTCTTGCGGCCGTTCCGGTACCGGATCCCAAGTTCAGGAGGACCGAACCCATCCCGACGGGTGAGATCCCCAGTGCCATCAATCCCCCTCCCGGCTGCAGCTTTCATCCCCGCTGCCATTTTGCAAAACCCGAGTGCCGCATCAATGAACCCGATTTGATTGCCGTGGACGAAGACCACCAGGTCGCCTGCCCCGTCAGGACTCTGACTCTCTCTCAATCCTGAAGCTTTTTCTTCATTTCCCTATCTCTCGGACCTTTTACCTAAATTACATGCGTCCTTTGAGGTAAAGGACTTGATGTTGAACTATGGTACCAAATAGGATATGGTGTGCCAAAACTCAAAAGGAGAATAGACAAAATGCAAATAACGGAAGGGGTTTATTTCATACCCGGACAGGACGAAATGATTCCCGATTCCCATTCCTACGTGATCGGTCTGCCGTCCAGCAATGATCTCACCCTGATCGATCCCGGTCTCATGGGCAAAGGACAGTATAAGATTGATGCCATAAAGAACGACAACATTGATCCCTCCGCGATCAAACGGGTCATCATGACCCATACCCATCTGGACCATATCGGCTGCCTACCGGAGATCCTGGAATCCATCCCACAGGCCGAGCTCTGGGTCCACAGGGAGGAGGCCATGCCCCTGGAACAGGGGGATGAACGAGCGGTCTATGGGATAGACATGTTCCAGCAGATGTGTCAGGCCCAGTATGGCACCAAGCCTGGCCTCTTTCAATTTCAGGTGGACCGCAAACTGGAAGGCGGCGTAAGCCTTGAAATCGGCGGCATGACCTGGGATGTAATCCACATCCCCGGGCATTCCAGCGGCAGCATCGCCCTCTACCATTCCGAAGACGGGATTCTCATTCCGGGTGACACCGTCTATGCCGATTACGCCATAGGGCGGTTTGACCTCCACGGGGCCAGCGGGTCCCAGCTCAGGGACTCCCTCAAGTCCCTGGCGGAGATGGACGTGAGCATTCTTCTTCCAGGGCACAACCGAATTATGAAGCAAGTCCCTGAAGGATATATCCGAGATACGGTACGGCAGTGGGAACCGTATCTTTCTTAGAAACAGTGAATGAAAGAAGAAAAAATGAAGAAATTCAATCCTGAGCACATCCGGGCCGTTGCGGCAACGGTCAATAACTGCCCCTATTTCAAACTCCTTTCCGCAGAGATCAAGTCCCTCGGGTGGGGCGAATCCCTCCTTGAGCTGGAAATTCAGAAGAAGCATTTGCAACCATACGGGCTCGTCCACGGCGGCGTCTGCGCCTCCATCATCGACGCGGCCGCCTTCTGGGCCGTCTATGCCGGCTTTGAAGATGTGGTGGGATTGACCACAGTGGAGATCAAGGTCAACTATCTATCCCCGATAAGTGAAGGACGTCTCATTGCAACGGGAAAATGCATCAAGGCGGGAAGGACCATTTGTCTGGCCGAGGCCTCCGTCCACGACGGCAAGGGGCGGCTCATAGCCCACGGGACCTCCACCTTGATGGTCCTGGAATCCATGAAGCTCGAAGGTCAAAAGGCTCTTCCGCCCAAGTTCACGGAGGGTTAGGTCAACCACCTCTTCCGTCTCTTATAGTGCTTGACGTCTCGGTAGCTCTTTTTCCCGCCCACATCACTGAGGCCGAGGTAAAACTCCCTGACATCGGCGTTTTCCCTGAGCTTTTCCACCGTATCATCCAGGACGATTAGACCATTTTCCATCACATATCCGTGATCCGCAATGCTAAGGGCCAGGCGGGCATTTTGCTCTACGAGAAGAATGCTGACACCCTCTTCCTTGTCGATCTGTTGAATGATCCTGAATATCTCAGCGACCAGGAGCGGGGAGAGACCCATGGAAGGCTCATCCAGGAGCATTAACTTGGGCGAAGACATGAGGCCCCGGCGGATCATCAGGATCGCCACCAGAATAAAAAAAGGGGCCACGGCCTCGGCGCCTCCCCCGACGAGGGGATCGATGTAGATTCCTGCCAGATTTTCCAGGATACCGATGATCAGGCCACCCAATATGGCCCCGGCGATGCTGTCCAGGCCGCTCAGAATGATGACGGCAAGTACTTAAGCCCTATGTCCCCCATGTAGATGCTGATGCCGCCGATGATGGCCGCAATGGTGCCAAAGCTCCAGGAAAGCGCAAAAATCCATCTGACGCTGATGCCCATGGAAAGGGCGGCCTGCTGGTCGTTGGCCGTTGCCCGCATGGCCACTCCCGTTCGCGTGAATTTAAAGATCAATATGAAAACAATGCTCCCGATAATGGCAAAAATAAACCCCCAGAGCAGGCCCGAGGGGACTATGGCAAAATGGAGATCCAGGGGTTCGGGCGGAAATATTTCCGGGAAGGAGCGATAGTCCGAGGACCAGATGAGATGGGTGAGCCCTTGTAAAACAAAGGCCAGTCCGATGGTCACCATAATAACCGAGATGATGGGTTCACCTATGAGCTGTCTCAGGATGACCCTTTCAATGGCGATGCCCAGCAGAAAGGCAAAGGCGAGGGTACCCAGGAAGGCGATCCAGAAAGGGGCGCCGGAACTGGTCAGGATGGTCAAACAGACAAAGGCCCCCAGAGTCATGAAAGAACCGGTGGCAAGGTTCAGGATGCTGGTGGCCTAATGTCTTCTCCCCGATACCGGGCAACTACCAGGTCTAGTATCAAGGCTCGCGTTAAAACGACAGGGAAATCTATACTAGGATAATGATGACTTCCGTTACAAGGGGTGAAGATTGTTTGCGGTCTGAATGACATTCACAAACCAGCGGAGCCGAATTGTCAAACCCAAAGACCGGATCCGGCAGGTCATCGGTAAGAAAAGGGAGGGCCGATGCTTTTGGTTGTCCGCAGGAGGGAAATGATTTAGAGGCTTAAGGCGTAGGGCGTGAGGAGTGGAAAGTACGCACCCCTTGCATTTTTCGGTTCTTGTGAAAGGGCCAGCCCGGTTTTCTCACGGATCTTCGTCGTGAGATGGTGAAGATGACCGCGGATACAAGGCGCGTGTGGGGAAATACCCGCAGGCATACTTGAAGAGTATGTCGAGGATGTTTTCCAAGCGCAACGAAGTAGACACGGACAAATTCGCCATCTGAGTAGATTGTCCCTGAGAAATCCGACCTAGCCTGTTTTCAGGAATTGCCGGGCGACTTCCCTGGCAATGAGGGGGGCGTTCCCACCTGCGCGGTTGTTGACGATCACAGTGACCCCCGTGTCCTGATTCACGGCCTCCTTCATGATCTCCACGGTGTGCCTGATCATGTCATCGCTCATCATGCCGTCCACCAATTTGTCAAAGGGGTGGGCCCGCGCATAGGCATCTTCATATCTCACCCCTCGGGGCGTCATGAGACGTATAATGCCTTTTCGGCCCGCGTTCAGAAATCTGCCGCCACCCATGGCGAACTGTTGCTTCAGAGAGGGCAGCCAAGTCCAGTGGGAGAGCACCTGCCCAACCCCGTGCCTTTCAAGTACCGCGAACACCGGCTCGGCTAGATAGCTCTGGGTCCTCAATTCCACGTGAAAGAGATGGTCCCCGGGAAGGGAGGTGAAAAAGCTATCCAGGCGTTGAGCCTGCTCCCCCGCGGACACCCGCTCATCTTTTCGCTGATATTCCTGCTCAAGAATGATCCCGTCGAGCCAGGGGTCCAGGAGTTCCCGGACAGGCTCATAGAATCTTTTCATCAAGCCGCTGACATTCAGGTAATTCTCATTATTGAGGAAGGTATTGCCCTTTCGTATTTTCCGGGCGAAAAAGATCTGCGGGGCCTTGAGAATCAGCCGGTCTTCCTTTTTCAGATGGTCCCTGTAGGTTCGGAGTGCGTGGAAACTGCCGGTGGGTGTGTCGTTCTCTCCAAGGAGGGGATTGTAAAAGGTGAAGTCCAGCTCCAGGGTGCGGAAGTGCTGAAAATACTCCCCCACGCTCTCCACCGGCAGGACCTCTTCAACAAAGCTCTTTCCTCCCACCCTCTTGATGCGTCTCTTGATGCGGTTGATGCAATTTTCTTTGGAGTAGATCTGTCCCATCCACCCGGCATAGCGGTCACTGGCTGTCCCCAGGGACACCAGGGGATGGAGATCGCGGAACCGAAAGGCCTCCGGATGGATGGTTTGTGCTTCGGACGGACCCTTCTCGGAAGCCATATCACTTCTGGCGAGAACGTTTCATGGCCGTCCCCCTTTTTTGCTCCTGGAAGTTCCTATGCATCCTCTTCAGCCGGTCAAATCGCTCCGGACCAAGGATCCTCCTGACTCCCAACAAGAAATGGAAGCGTTCCTTGGAGAGATTTTCCCGTGCCCTCTCCAGTCTGTTATATTGGGCCCTCACAGCATCATCATTGACGGCTCCTTTATCGAGCAAGGTATCCAGGTCGAATTGCGCCCGTTCGACCTCACTTTTCAACCTGATCAAATTTCGTCGGCTTTCCGTAAAGAGGTCATCCAGATCATCCTTTTCGTCCTGCCTCAGATGAAGCTCTTTTGAAACCCCGGGGAGACGCCACCATCTCCCTGCAGCCTTTCCCTGTGCAGAAGCCAGCACAGGCAGGCATATCCAGGTCAGGGCCAAAATCCCTATGAGCATTTTCCTCATCATTCTGTATTCATCCCCTTTCCCATCTCTTCTTTTCCGAACCCCATTCGTCTGGCAACGTTCATCAGGCCGGAGATGGACTGTTTTCGCTTTCCTCCACCTGGGGGATGATAAAATCAAGCAGATTGTCATCCACCCGAGCATAGTCCTCTCCCGAAATCGCCCTGTCGGCCGCCGGCAGTGGGTTTTCCACAAGATCATTGATTTCGGCCATAAATTGCCCGTCCCTTTGAATCTCCTCCTCCAAACCCGCCAACCGCCTTTCGGGCAAAATCTTGAAGAAGACGTTCCATCCCAGAAAAAGGACCACCAGTAACGCGCAAGCGGCCGACGCCATCCGCCAGGAGTGGTATCCCGAGAACCACCCGAAACCCGGTTTCTTCGTCTCGGGAATCCTCACCCGTCTTCGGGGACTGGGCATGAATCCATGGGCCATGCTTCCCAGTGTTTCCATCTCCTGCTCAAAGGCACGCTTCTTTTCCTTACAGCCCGGGCATGTGGCCAGGTGTTCCAGTACTTCGGAAGGCAGCGCACTCACATCCACCATTGCCTGGATCAACTGGTCCTCATGAAGATGTTTTTTGAAATTGGTTTTCATTGGATTTCACCACCCACCAGTTTGAGTATTCCCTTTTCTTTTCTGAATTTCTTCAAAGCCCGGTAAAGATGCGTTTTGACCGTGCTTTCCCCTTTTCCCAGGGATTCGGCAATTTCCCTCAGGGTCAACTGGTCTATGAATCGCATCGTAAAGACTTCTTTTTCGAGACGGGAGAGCTTCCCGAAAACCCCTCCCAGATGTCCCCAAAAATCTTTCCTCATCACATTCTTGAGAGGCTCCGGGTCGTCATATGCGTCATTGCTGTCTGCTCCTGGGATCTCCTCCCCGCTGGATATCATAAAAAAGGAGCGCAGCCGTTTTTTCCTGTGGAAATCCCGAACGCGGTTTGCAGCAATTGAATAAAGCCATGAACGAAATCGATCAACCTCTCTCAATCTCCCGATGGACTTGAAGGCCTGGATGAATATATCCTGGGTCAGGTCTTCCGCATCCACCCTGGACCGTGTCCGGACATAGACCATACGGAAAATGGGCTCATGAAAGATCGATACCAGCTGATCGAATGCGGCCCTGTCCCCCTTGACGGCCCTCCTGACAAAAACTGTGTTCCGGGAGTCGGTGCCCGGATTTTCATCAGCTACATGCGCTTTTCCCCTGTTCAGCTGCATGCCTTTATCATACCAGTCGTTCGGGCACCTGTCTCACAGTTTTTTTACCTTGTCACGTCATTATGCTTCAAGCGATAGATGCGATGACTGGCGCGGTCCTGCATCCTTTCAAGATGTACACGCTCATCAGGAGCCAGTTCCCCATCTCTAAAAGCCCTTCGCTTGGTTCGCTGTAGGCGGATTTGCTGTCGCTCAAGCATCCGTGTTTCTCCCCAGGTTAACTCACCGCTCCTCACGCCCTGATGAATCCTTTTCTGCTGTTGAATCTGCCGGTTTTCCACTCTCGCGGCCAGTGCGGCATCACAAAAAACAAAAAGCAACACAACCATCCCGATTCCCAAAAAAACACTCATTTTCTTCATCCATCAATCCTCCTTTATCATGCTTTTGACTCATATGACGGCTGGAAAATGGTTTTGGTTTACAAAAAAATGCCCCCCCTCTTCGCCTCTGCTTTTTCCATAAAAAGCGGGCACATGGGAAGGCATCCGTATCGATCTCTGGCTGCGGCAGTGATGACCAGTAAGGGGTGAACAATATCAGCCGCTATTCGGAAAGTTCCTTTACAGCCACTTTTTTTTCCTGAAATACGCCAGCATGACCCCCCCGATGACAATCATGACGAGCCAAACGGCAGGATATCCCCAGTTTGTGTCAAGTTCAGGCATGTGTTTGAAGTTCATCCCGTAAATGCCTGCAATAAAGGTCATGGGCATGAATATGGTCGCGATGATGGTCAGGACTTTCAT
>JBAPTR010000061.1:0-3479 GCA_049282265.1 Desulfatiglandaceae bacterium
CTGCCGATCACGGGGTCCAGATCGTCCTTGGCAGCTATGGCCGTGAGGTCCCGGCTGAATCTCTCCAGTGCCTGGTATTTGTCCTCCGGGTTCTGATCGGTTATCCGCTGGCCCCCTCGGATATCCATCAAGGCCTTGAGGATGCTCTCCCTGGTGACGCCTGCCCCTGAAAAGATCCGGGCGGCCTCTCCCTCCTTTTCCCCGGCAATGGCCAGGAGAATGTGCTCCAGGCTGACGAATTCGTCTTTCATCTGCTGGGCCTCGGAGAAGGCCTTGTCGAGAATCGCTTTTGAGCGCGGTGAAATGGAGGCCTGGCTGAGGCCGGAACCGGATACCTTGGGGAGTCTGTCAAGGCCTTCCTGAAAGGCTCTCAGGAGCTGGTTCTGATCGGCGCCGATTTTCCCAAGGAGTGGTGGGATAACACCTTCTCTCTGGTCCAGAATGGACCTTCCCAGATGTTCGGGTTCTATCTGCTGGTGTCCGAGTTTTTCGGCCAGTTGTTGCGAAGCCTGAACGGTTTCCTGTGCCTTGATCGTGAATTTATCAAATCGCATGGTTTAGTTGCCTCCTGCGGCTATTTGTATGAAAACGGAAACTACCTCAAACGTAACGCACGTATCGGGGAACAGATGTGGTTGCCGTTTCTGTCACCCTCACTCGTGGCTGTGTATCTAATAAGAAATCATTAAGAAAATAAGCGCTGGTAAGGAAATGTCAATATTGGGGGAAGACTGCAGTAGTATCTCCATGGATAGATTTGAGCGAAGAAGGAACAGAAATCTTTATGTAGGATACTATTCAATGTCAAATTTCAAAATCCAAATGTCAAATCAATGTCCAATGTCAAATGACCAAATCGAGGAAGATTTGCACTGTTGTGAGTCCCGGGGACGTCCTGGCTGCAGCAGACAGGCAGAAGGATATCTTTTGGCATTGAGGCATTCCCTCCCTTGGGCGACGCGACGATCGTAGAAAAGAAATAGGGCGGCAACAGTAGCGGCATGGGGATCTTTTTTTGAAGATGGTCCGATGCGCCTGTCGGGTGCATCACTAACGAGATTGCTGCTCTTAAGGAACTGCGGCGTCCCTGATAGTCCCTTTCGGAAACGAATCCACAGCCCCTCCCTTATTGCTGCAACGAAGTCTGCAAGTGATAGGTGGGTTGAGTAAGGACGGACATGAAAGGTCACATGTTCGGGAACGCATTTCGGGTCAAATGCCGAAGAGATGTTCTTTGATCAGGTGTTTTTCTTCTTCATTTGGAAGGTAGGGATAGTTCCACTGTTTCACGTCCGGAAGACAATTGCCGAAAGGACGATTGCAGGCCACCGTGCCGTCTGATCCCAGGCAACCGGTTGTCATAAAGGGTATCCCGAGTTTGAGGATGCCTTCCAGTTGTTCCGGTTCCGTCCCAAAATCCACAATCCTGCCGCGGATGTCAAAGGACATGTCCCGGTGGCCGGCTATACCCTCTTCGATGAGGTGACGGGCAAGTTGTATCCTGAGGTAGACGGGCCAGTCCGGATGGGGCCGGTCCGCCAGGCTTGACCCGTCCTCGGCGAAAAAGGAGAAGAGATGGTTCAAAACACCCATTTGCCACAGGCGGTCCATGAGGGACACCATCTCCTCCTCGGTTTCTCCCATGCCGACCATGAGATGGGCCCCCACATGTTGATGCCCGAATACTTCGAGGCTTTGCTCCAGGATCTGCCAGTAGTGTTCCCACCGGTGCGGGCCGGAGACCCCCTTGCCGCGAAAACGGTCAAAGAGTTCGGGCGTGGCAAGATCAATGGCCACGCCTATCTTGTCAGCGCCGCTGTCTTTCATGGCCTGGAGGTCGGTCTTCTTGAGGATGGTGGGACTGATGAGCACGGAAACCGGCACGTTTGTTTCTTCTGCCAAACGTTTTATCATCTCGACAGTATGGGCGCGGCATTTGCCGTTGGTGATCATTGAAATGCAGGTGCGCCGGACGTATGCGGGGGCAAGGTTGATGGCCTGGACAATCTCCGTCATGGAATAGAGGGGCCAGTCCACATGGATAAAACTCTTTTCACTATAGGTCCCCGGGCGTTTCTTGGCAAGGCCGCAATAGGCGCAGTTGGCCGAACATCCCTCCGGGTAGTGGACCAGCAGATTCACGCACCTGTTGACCGCTCCCCGGTACATCTTTCCACCGGTCAGTCCCAGGGAAATGGCTGAGGCGCGGCTCATCTTGGCATATTCAGGGCTCTGTTCTCCTGATTTCACAACCTCACCTGGTTCTCTTTTGCCTTGAGGATGGCCGCTGTCAGTGTCGGAACATCCAGACCGTAGATCATCTCATCTTCCCACACGGAGGAAAGGCTTTCTTCAATACGTTCCTTCCTTGCGGAGGTCCACTTGAGGGCGTTTTCAAGCCTGTTGACGTGCTCCGGGGTGGAAAAAAAATCGCCGGTGATGACGACATTTTCAATGGCGCCGCCGGCCAGGGACAAATAGATTTCCAGAAGACCGGCGCGGGTTTTCAACTGCCCGATTCCCATGCGCGTCCTAGGGTGTTTGTGTGAGAAGATCCACGAGTCCCTGGTGTATCGCTCCCGGACAAAATGATCGATGGTGTCATTTTCCCATGGATCGGGGGTATCTTCCTGAAACGTGACGTGAAATCCTTCTTCAAAGGCCTCCTGTATGGCCCCCATGACCTTTTCAACGCCCACATCCCGATGGAGTTCTTCCCGAATTGTAGTCATACGCTGGCTGAAGCAGTTGTATCCCTTGTCCCTGACCTTGATCAAGGGTGTATTCATGATGTCCATCATCAGGGGAATATCAAAATCCACCAGAAGACTGGTGTGAAAGAGGAGGCTCTTGCCGGTCTCGGAGGCGGCGGAGAGACCGGCGATCTTTTTCCCTCCCACCTCCAGGTCGTTTTTTGGCTGAAAGCAGGCATTGACGCCGATTTTCCCCAATGCGTTGAGGAGGACACGGCTCATGGTCTCAAAAAGACCACCTACCCCTCTTTTGAGGCCGGGATAGTCCACATTGATTCCGAAACCCAGGGCTACGATTTCGGGGCCCATGATGACTGTGCCGCCGCCTGTGCTCCTCCTGTTGAATTCAATTCCCCTGGCCCGGCAGCGGTCGAGTTTGAGGGCCGCCTCAATGTCCTGATACTTCCCCACAATGACCGAGGGAACGAAGGTGTAGAGGTGAAGCAGGGGAGGTGACCCGTTGAGGGCCACGGATTGGGGAAGGGTGTCGTCTATGGCCAGTCCCCGGGCCGTGGATTGGGGATCCGTCACGTTTTTGAAAAGGCGCCAATTGTCAGTCATGTTGGTCAGATATTCAAAGGATAATTTTTATTGATTCAAGTCTATTCAATCCAATTGATCTGATAAAATGTCAAATGACAAAGTCCAAATGACAAATCAATGCCCAATGCCAAATGACAAACTGACCAAGAGCTGATGAACGAGTTGGAATTCCATTTGGCATTT
>JBAPTR010000062.1:0-4325 GCA_049282265.1 Desulfatiglandaceae bacterium
GGAGATCCGATACTGGATGCTCACACTTGGTTATATTTCACTTGATATTTCGTCACTTCCGATTTATCCGGGTTGGGGTTGTGTTTCCTTTCGGCCCTTTTTCATCAATCGATCCCTTTAACGTCACACTCAGCCCGAATCTCTCTTGTCCCGTGTTTCCACGACTTACGGAGCCAATGAGTTTGACCTCCGAGAATAAGCCGGATTTTCTTAATGCATCAAGCACCTTAACAGCATCACCACTTGTTCCTCTCAGGGTAATACTCCCTCTAACACAAGAACAATTTGAAAACCAGGTATTTTCAGGTACAAGTTCAGCCACCTTATTTAAGGTGCTATACAAATTTGGTCTTGATGCCATAAAACTATCAATATTTTTAATAAATTGACTCGATTTTTTCAGGACTTCCAGGTCTTTTTGCAACGGCTGTACCTGCCTTTTCAACTCCTGGACCTGTTCTTTTAAAACAAGGAGTTCCTTCGTTTTCATGGAATTCCTTTTGTTCGCCTGCCAGGTTAAGAAAGTCATGCCTAAAGCCAATACAATAATCAAGGGAATAATCACTTTTGTCGGGCGAAAGTACTTTAGCCTTGTCGGCGTCCCATCCAAAGATATCTCCTGCTTTCTCGAGAGGGTGGGAGAAACGGCTGCTATGCCCATATTTTCGGTAATCAACGGCGCCCTGCCCAGTCTGTTTTTCGGGGGAAGCGGCAGAATAGGCTCTCCTCCATCGCCAAGCCAAAATATTTTGCCTTGCAGATCCACACTTCCGGCGCTCAGATCACCCGGAAAAGATGCTTCATGAGGATCATTATTGGAACGCGGACTAATCCCTGAATAAAGGAATCCTTCTTTCGCATACAACGCCAGTTCAATGGTATTATCCTGTATCGGCAGTATCAGACCAACGGGATAAGCGTATCGTTGGATATCAAGCCATGCATGAATCCCGAAAGAGAGAGGAAAGAGGCCCTTAAGAAACGGCCTCATTCCAGTCTCTTCGAATGTCTGCAAATAGGGATCTATTTTTCGCCGATGGGCATAAAAAATAAGTGCATTAATGCCGTTTTTTATGTTGGAGAAATGAACATCGTAATACACCTCGTCAAGAGGAAGATGGCAATATTTGGACAGGTTATTTTGAATAGAGAGAAGTGCGTCTCCCATAAATATCGGCGGCAGCCGGATCTTTCTGGCAAAAAAGACATCCCTGGGCAGGGCCAGATAGATACTGTATCTTGTTCGGCCTGAAATCTTTTCAAGAAATGTCTTCAGAAAAGAGTGACCGGACCCTTCAACTTTCCCAAATGGTTCCATCCCGGGAAAAGGCGCCCTTGTGGTTAACCCCAGCACTCCTTTCCGGACGAAGACATATTGGAGACTGTCTTTATCTACATAAATCCCGAGCAGTCCTTGGCTAATCAATGAGTTTCCCCTGCGTCACGTTATTGATGGATATAACCTTCGAGGAGTATGGAACTGCATCGCTCGACCGGAAGCCATTTCCCTCCCTGGTTTCTCAAGAATATGAGTGCCAGAGTATAGCTCTTTCCCCTCCCCGGCGCGATTATGCTCAGTCTCATAATGCTTTCGGAGTAAATGGTAAAGTCTTCAACCAGAGGAGGCAGGGGCGCCGGTTGATCCGCTCCTCCCTCTTTCTCTTTGTTCAATATTTCGCTCAATGGATCACCCCAAAATAGACCGGGCGAGATTCCCCTTACCAGGAGCAGCTCCGTCAAGACCTTGAAAGGGCCATTCGCGGGTCTGTAAGGGAGCCCCTTGCCCGCATAGTAGTCGGCTTCAGCCCCGTTTGTTCTGACAAGATCGTCTGCATCCCGCCAATCAAGAATGGCATCGGCAATCTCATCGGCCTCTTCTCCTCTGTTTTCACCAAGGCTCTTTTGGATTTCCTGCCTTATGTTCACATCCGGAGCCTTATTGATATTGGTTCTTGTGGATTCATTATCCACTTTGACCCACAGTTTCACATCCCCGACGGAGATGGGCCACCAACCTCCCAAGTCCTCTGCTTCGGCACTATTAGGCTTGTAACCGGAGCCGACGAGAGCGACTACCGATTTGATGCCCTCTTCCAGTTTGAGTTTATCCCACGCATTACGAGCGATAGCGGCATTTCCCCGATTATGTGAAAGGTATTCTCCGGACAAAAAGCCCAGCAGGATAAGGACCCACAGGATCAGGATGAGGACGCTCCCTCCATTGCGACCAAGGCGCCGAAAGATCTTTCCCCGACTCTCTATCGTCCGACAACGAAAAACCATCGACGAGGTTTTTCCTTTTCACCTTCGGCAAATTCAAGGCGCATGTAGGTTGGAGGAATGACCTGCTTCTCGTTCCACTCCTCTTTCCATTGGTCCATCTCTTTAAAATCTATTGCATTCCCACTGCCGTAAAGCAAATCAAATGCGTCGATCCCTTTTATCGTGCTCTCTGTGTGGGCACCTTTGCTCCCATTTTGAGCGAGCAGATTCAAGGAATCCTCAAAATCCTTTTGGTTGGTTATAAGTTGTTGATAGCATAATAATGTTTTGTCATCTTTCATAAAAAGATAGTATACGTGCAACAAGCCTTGCAATGTTGAAGCCATAGGGGCATATGAGGTAAAAAAAGACACGGAATGCTCGGTTCCATAAAAGGGGAGTGGAATGACTCCGCCTGTCGGCGAGAAGCTTGCGGATGTCATTATGTACTTGAGCTGGGTTTCGAGCATAGATGGCACCATCGCACGTACTTGCGCTCCTTCACCTTCACGCTCCCCCCTTTCCCATGCACCTATCGTGAGTCTCAAAGCCATTGCCGCTATGAGGGTCAGCACTGAGACCAGCACAAGGGCCACCAGGATTTCCAAGAGGGTAAATCCTTCCCGCCGCTCACCGCATACACTCATTGACGATACCACCTTGTCAAACAAATTTGCCGTCCTTGTCGGGTCTTCTCGTAAGACAGGCAGAGGCGCATTTCAAACACAGATGGAATTTCAATGGGCGGTGTGCCGTTAGCTTCTTCCATGACGAGGGGCTTGGCAGTAAGCGTAAATTTCCATCCGTCTTCTCCCGCCACTTCACCTTCAACTTCTCCATTATTCAATGCAGTATTCATTAGCTTGGAGTCGATCGAAAGATTATGAGCGATCCTGGACGCTGTCAGCAATTCATCCGCCTTCCAGGAAATCCTTTTAGACTGGGACAGGGCCTGAAATACAACCCCAAAGGATATGCCGACAATAATGAGCGAAACCAGCACTTCCAAAAGGGTAAAGCCCGCTTGCGTCGAATCTTTCTGCTGCAATTGGAGGTCATCCCGGACCGGCATTTCGTCTCTACCTTCTCCCTCGAGCCCTCTCTCCAACAGACCCGGTTGCCGTGATTGTACCTGTTATCAAATCCACCTTTACCGTGCAGAGGATATTTCCCGCAACTGAGAGAGTCAGTTCCCCGCCGCTCGCACTTCCATCGGGGTAGAAACGAATTCCATACACGCCGTTATCGAACGCCGACACGCCTTCTCCTTCTATGAGCATTCCTTCAGGCACTGCAAGTTGCGAGCCCGTATCATCTATCCAGCATCGTCTTTCATCAGAGCTGATATAAAATGCAACCGGCGTGCCACGGTCAATTGCCAGACGCCGGGCGGTTCTGCAAAAGGAAATCATTTCATGCGCAAAGCCCTTATTTTTTCTGGTTGTAATGGACTTTCCCACATTTACAAATACAAGGGAGCCGCAAATGGCAATAATGACCAAAACGACAATCAGTTCCAAAAGGGTGAAGCCGTCAGAATTGGATATCATTGATCCCAAAGACCGCCATCAGCATAGACACCACAATTCCTCCAATGACAAGACCCATAACAAGAATCGTCAGCGGCTCAAGCAGTGTGAGATAAAACTTTATTTTTCCCTGGGTTTTCTTGTCCAGCTCTTCAGCAATCTCAACCAGCATTTCACCCATTCGTCCGGTTTCTTCCCCGACAGAAACCAGTTGAATGGCCATCTCGGGAAAAACTTTCACTTCCTTCATAAGCGAGCTGATTCTTTTACCCTCTTTAACCTTTTCATATATTTTCTGCACAGCCACCCTTATGATTTGGTTGCCCACAACTTCCCGAACAATTGAGAGGCTCTTCAGCATTGGAACGCCACTTAATAGCAAGGTGCCTAATGTTCTCGCAAAACGGCTCACTTGAATCTCGCTAATCAGGGAGCCGACAAAAGGGACACCTATGGCAAGCTTATCGAGCTTCAACCTGCCAGCGGATGTATGTGCAAAATACCTCAGAGACAAAAAAAGAATCATCATTATGA
>JBAPTR010000063.1:0-14703 GCA_049282265.1 Desulfatiglandaceae bacterium
CCTTCTTCACTGAACGACCGATCCATGGTCTTGAAAGTGACCGATAGAGAGACAGCCTTTCTTTTCACGGGTGATATTGAACAACGGGCGGAACAGGTCCTCATGGAAGAGAAAGGGCGTTTTCTGAGAAGCCGGATCATGCTCTCGCCTCACCACGGAAGCAGGACCTCCAGTTCCAAAGGGTTTCTCGAGAGAGTGTCGCCCCGGATCTGCATCATCTCCTGCGGGGAAAACAACCGCTTCGGTTTTCCGCACCGAACCACGCTGAACAAACTCATGGCCCTAGGGTGCCGTGTTCTCAGGACGGACCGGGAAGGGGCCATCCAGGTCCGGGCGTCAGAGAGAAGGGATGGGGTGGAGATCAGGACTTTCCGAAACGGGTGGAGGAGCGTTTTTCAGGGGGGGGGGGTAGGGTTTCCACCCCGCCAAAAAAAGGGACGGTGAATATTCACCGTCCCTCTCCGGTTATCCGGGGACCTATTCCCCGGCGGGGTACACCGCCAATGCAGTTTTATGGACTAACTCTTCCGGGTTATTTTGCTATTGTGCGGTCACCCCTTGTGGAGGCAAAGGGGCCGTCATATCCGGCACCAGCCAGGAGACCTCATTGGAGTCCCCGCTCTCCCCTGCCCCGTTATACGCTCTGGCTACAAAATAATAGGTCTTGTTTTCCTCCAGCATTAAGCGGGAGAGAAGATACTGCGTCACATTGCCCACATCCTTGCTGTTGGGATGGCTCCCCTGGGTTTGTCCGAAATAGATGCGATACCCTGTCACATCCCCACTGCTCGCGTCCCATGCCAGCGTCGGCTCGGCCATGACCATGGTCGGGGCCAGCCAGACGAAGACAAATAGGGCCAAGAGAAGTATCATCAGCTTTCGGTTCATAGAACACCTCCTACTCTCAGATGTGCCTTTATGGTCCCGGCACCTTCGCCATAAATCTTATGCACATTTCGTGCCAAAATCGTCATGCCCCTATTCAACCGATTCGTTGTACATTTTTGGATCAAAGCATAGCACCTCTTGACAGAAATAGTATAAAAAACATCACACAGTCAGCATTTGGATACGGCACACACTGTAAATCCGCACCCTCTACATGCCAACAAAGCAGCAACCAAATGTGTCAAACCGGCCACACTTTCTCCGGCACCCGGGGTTGTCATGCTTCACAAGGCTGGCACAGGAATAGACTGAAACCTGAAGGAAGTTGCCGACTAAAGGCTGGGGCTTGATTTCCTGGGAGGAGGGGTTGTGTCCGGATAGGGTCAGCGGGGTTGTTGTTTTTCAAATTGCCGGTATTTCTCCATTTGGTCTTTCGTCAGGACCGCAGCGAGGCGCTCTTCCACGGATTTGCGGTTTTCCCGTATATCCCTCCTCAAGGACCGCTTCAGGAGGTGACCTTGTTCCCTGTACTTCCTGATGATCTGATTCCGGTCCTTGATGCCATCTTCGATCATTTGGCGGACTTTTGACTGTTGGATTTCGGTAAGTCCGAGGGCCGCCTTCAGTCGGTCAAAAGATTCCCGGGGCGTCCCTCGGGCCGCCATTTCGTGTGACACTTCCCTTTCACGCCAGCGCTCCTTCAATTTCCTGTACATTTCATCTATTTTTTTCCTCTGCGTGTCGTTGAGCTTTTCTTTAACCGACTGGAGGCTGCTTTCAAGGATGGCCTCCATCTCGGGTTCATATTTACCCCTCAAGTCGTGCAGCTTTAGCCTTGTTTGTTCAGTAATCTCAAGAACTTCCGCCTGCTGTGTCTTTGTCAGGTCCAGCTTGCGGGTCAGCCTTTCCATCAGCAATCGGGCAATGGGTGGACGGTGCCCGCCCCTGGTGAAGCGCTCGAATTTGTGCGTGAAGTGGGCTCCCGTTCCCAATATCCCCACAAAGGCTCCGACGCAGAAAAGAAGCGTGATTCCCGCTAACAACTTTAGCTTGTTCATCTCTTGTCCTCGCTACATCAGAAGTGATTGCAGCAGACCATATTCCACCGGGTCATTTGCCATTATCTTGGCCATCTCATAGTCCGGGATCATATGAAACTTGAGTATGCAGATCCCAAGTATCAAGATCAGTGCGCAGGCAACCGGAGCAAAACGCCACAAAGCATCACCAATTTGTTCAAAGAAGCTCTTCTTTGCAAGGAGACGGTGAATATCCCGAACGCTATGCATCACCTTTGCCTGCCATTGCCCGCCGACTTCAACCTTTTCTTTTTCATGGTATGCGACACGCAATGTCCTGTTCAGATTCTTTTGCCAGTTCTTGGTGAATTTCATAGCCTCCCCCCTCGGTCGTTGATCAGTCCGCAAAGAAGTTTCTGAAGCTTCTTGCGGGCACGAAAAGACCGAACCTTTACGTTAGCGACACTCCAGCCCAGAAGATCCGCCGCCTCTTTCGAACTAAGACCTTCAAGATGGACCAACTCCAGCACCATTCTATCCCCTGCAGGAAGTCTTTCAAGGGCCCAGTCCAGCACCTCTCTGGCTTCCTCTTGAGCGCCTTTTTCGTCAAAAGACTGACCCGATCGGTCCGAGAGGATTTCTTCCAGCCATTCCCGGTGCGTGTCAGATATCTGGCTCATGGGAATTTCCCGGGACCGGTACACCTTCCGCCAGTAGTCGTAGCAGGTTCGCACTGCAATCGAGGACAGCCATTGTCTGAAATTCCCACTGTTTTTGAAATTCGACAGGGACTGGAAAGCCCGAACAAAGACTTCGTGGGCGGTTTCTTCCACCACCTCATAGTTCACATGTCTCTTGACGATCCTGAGAACATGGTCCGTGTATCTGAGCATCAATGTCTCAAAGGCATTGACATTTCCACCAAGGACCAGACCTACTATCTGAGCATCACCGGAGTTGCCTGAATCATTATGCATCATTTAGTTCCCGCGGATCATTCGGCCCTCATCCGGAAGTCCATGCGCTCATAGAGTCGGCGTTCAATGGTGAGCTTCAGGCCAGGGAAGCCGGAAAGCCGGAAGGCTTCCCCGGCTCCCTTCGCAACATCATTCAGCAGCGGGTTCCGGCGGCGCCTCCACTCGATGCTTGGCTCTTTCAAAATGCCCCCTATGTCGCTTCTGCAACAGGGATAGTTGTTCAGGCGTCAACACCGCCTTCATTTCCGATCTCATCCTGGCTCTCAGGACAAACGCGTCTTCTTTTATGGATGAGAGCTGTTCAAAGGCCTTGCGGAGATTCGCTTCATCGAATTTCTCACTGTGCATCGCCTTAAAGAGGTTTCTTCGTGCCTCAAAAGGGTTGTGCGCAACGTTTCGCCGTCCAGCCTGGTAGCTATCCATGATGTTCAGTAGTTGAGATCTCTGAGCATCCGTCAGATCAAGTTTCAGAAAAGTCTTCAACCCGGCAAATCCGGGCCTTTCCCAGTGCCTTTGGCCCACGCCGCCAAAACCTCCTGCAATCGCCGGCACCGCGCCTGCAAAAAGTACCACAACCATCAATGTCAGTGTCAAGAATTTGTTGAGTTTCATATATGCCTCCTTATTTGGAATTTTCGAAAGCCCCTTTCACTATCAAAGTCGCAAAAAGACGGGGAAAGGTTACAACTTTCACCGTTCACGGTGGATTCGAGAGAGCCGAGACCTATTGTCAATCCGTTGTATTCCTGATATCATGAAAAAGAAACGAATCCGTTTGCTGTAACCTTTTCCGGATATCAGGCGACTACCCATATAGGGTGGGATCACCCATACGGATAAAGAAAGGAGAGCGTCATGAAAAAAATCAAAAAGCTTCTGGTAGTCACTTGCGTGATCATCGGTTTTGCCATGCTGACACTGACGCCGGCCTCAGCCTTTCGCAATCACAGATATTACGGCGGTCCTCACGCATATTGGGGGGGCACCCTCTTCGGCCTTGGGATCTTAACAGCGGCTATTGTCACCAACTCTCTTTTGAGCCATCCGGAGCCGAGTGTCGTGTACCGGCCGGCGCCGGTGGTGGTGCTTCCGCCGAGAACCGTTGTTCGCCAGGAGGTTCTTCCTCGCGTAATCCAAGTGCCGTTCCCGGCAACGGGAAAAGCAACGGTGACGGCAGCCCTGCTGAATGTCCGATCAGGACCGGGCAGAAACTTCGGGGTATTGTATCAGATATCCCAAGGGTCTGTTTTGGAGATCCGCGGGAATGCACCGGGGTGGTACTATGTGAGGCTTCCGAACGGTCATTACGGATGGGTGATGACCCAATTTGCGGTCCGGACGCGTTTGCCGTCCGATGGATGATAGATCGTCCTTTGCCTCAAGATCGCTGTTCGGGGTAATGCCCATGGTGGGAGAGAGATGTCCATCTCTCTCCCATCTGCTTTATGGAGACCGGCTGTCGCTTCCGCCATCCCTCCGGCAACAAGATGATTCGTAACATTGAGTGCGAAGGTCGGTTCAACGGAAATCAGACCAGCGGGAAAAAGTTCGGGATCCCCGTGTGGTGAGAAAAGGAGGAAATACCATGCTGAAGAAATCAAGATGTGCCTTTCGATTCTCTGCGCTTTGTTTCCTTGTGTGCCTTTTTGCTCTCGTCTCCATATCGACCGAATACGAGACATGGGCCTTTCCCCGTTACGGACGAGCGGCCCGTGCGCTTCCGCGGGGTCATCGGGAAATGCGGGTAAGGGGAGAGCGATACTTTTACCATCATGGACATTTTTTCAGAAGGGGCCCGTCCGGATTCTGGGCGGTGAGGGGGCCCGTCGGCGCCATCGTTTTGAGCCTTCCCATCGGCTTCAGGACGGTGTTTTTCGGAGGCTTTCCGTATTACTACTACGGTGGCATCTATTATCGGCATGTCCCGTCCGGCTACATGGTAGTAGAACCGCCGGCCGGAGCGGTTGCCACTCCCTATTCCTCAGGTTTCAGAGAAGTATGGGCCAACGGAAACGAATATTTTTACAAGGACGGTGTCTTTTACATCAGGGAGGCATCCGAGTATGTGGTTGTGAGAGCGCCGGTTGGAGCGGTCATCTCTGCACTCCCGGCCGGTTTCGGAACCGTGGTTTTTCAAGGCGTGAAATACCTGTACTACGACGATGTCTATTACCAGGAAGTCCGTTCGGGCTACGTGGTGGTGGAACCGCCGCCCGGGGTGGTTGCCGCCCGGGAGGAATCGGCTCCAGCCCAGGCCCCGGCTGCACCACAGATCCCGCCCGCAAGCCCGGTACCGGCCGTATCGGCCGGGAAGGTCACCGTGACCTCTCCTCTGCTGAACGTCCGGTCAGGGCCGGGCATGAAATTCGAGACGATTTCTCAGGTCCGCCAAGGTACAGCCCTGGAAGTCCATGGAAATGCGCCGGGGTGGTTGTATATAAAGCTCCCATCCGGTAAGTTCGGCTGGGTATCCCAGCAGTTTACCTCTGCCGTGGAAACGCCGGCGAGTGGATAATGTATCCGGCCGTCTCGCCCGGGCCGGTGACGTGAAGTCCGGCGACGGATGGGAAGCGGCACTCCGGTAGCAGGTATGAATGCTCATTCAATTTCAGAAAGACAGCGGGTTTAACTATGAAACATCTGATCAAGAGAGCTTTGGTGGTGGTAATCGTCTTGGGGATCGCAGGTGCCGCCGCCGCCTGGTATTTCCAGGAGAAAGACAGTCAAGCCGTCCCTTTTCGAACGGCCGAGGTGAAACGCGGTGATTTGCTCGTCTCCATCAGCGCAACCGGCACCGTTGAACCTGAGGAGGTGGTGGACGTGGGCGCGCAAGTGGCCGGGCAGATTATGTCATTCGGGAAGGATGCCAACGGCAAGACCGTGGATTACGGGTCGGTCGTCAAGAAAGGGACCGTCTTGGCCCGGATCGATGACTCGCTGTATAGGGCCGATGAGGCAACGGTCGAGGCCCAGATCCGGTCCGCCAACGCAGGAGTGGAGGTCGCAAAGGCCAACCTGGAGGAGATGAAGGCCAAGTTCAGGGACGCCGAGCGCAACTGGCTTCGGGCCCGGAAGCTTGGACCTTCGGAAGCCCTGGCCCAGACCAGCTACGACGCCTACCAGTCGGCCTACGAGACCGCCAAGGCAAACGTCACAGTGGGCCGGGCGGCGATCCTCCAGGCACAGGCCTCGGTCGCCCAGGCCCAGACATCCCTGATACGGTCACAGCGGAACCTGGAATACTGTACCATCACATCGCCGGTCAAGGGCGTCATTATTGATCGTCGGGTGAATACCGGACAGACGGTGGTTTCGAGCCTGAACGCACCCAGCTTGTTCCTCATCGCCAAGGATCTCAAACGCATGCAGGTCTGGGTCGCGGTCAACGAGGCCGATATCGGCAAGATCTATCCCCAACAGCCCGTGACTTTCACGGTGGACGCATTTCCGGGCGAGACCTTCCGGGGAGAGGTGGGCAAGGTCCGGCTGAATGCATCCATGACGCAGAACGTCGTGACCTACACCGTAGAGATCATTACCGACAACTCCAGCGGGCGTCTGCTCCCCTACCTGACCGCCAACGTCCAGTTCGAATTGAACCGGCGCAACCGAGTTCTGCTGGTACCCAACATCGCGCTTAAATGGATGCCGTCGGTCGATGAGGTTGCACCGGAGTTCCGCAAGGCATCCGAGAAGCCCAGTAGGGAAAAAGGGAAACTGGAAGAGAAGCCGCAGCTCACAACAAACGTCTCTTATGGGAAGGGCAAAAGTCCGACCGGCATCGCCTGGGTACCTGATGGAGAGTACGTACGGCCTCTTCGAGTGCACACCGGATTGACCGACGGCACGATGACCGAAGTCGGGGGAAAAGACCTGAGTGAAGGGATGGAAGTCGTTACCGGGCTGCAGGCAAAGTCTATTCGCCAGGCCGGGGTCACGAATCCGTTCACACCCAAATTCCGTGCGTCCAGGAGCCGCAAATCCAAGTAGTTGTTAAACGATTTCCATAAGGTAAAGGGATTCATGGAGCTTATCGAACTGAACAACATCCATAAGACCTATCAAATGGGCGAGATTTCCGTTCCCGTGTTGAAGGGGGTTTCCCTCACGGTGGCGCGGGGAGAGCTCGTCGCCCTGATGGGCGCATCCGGCTCGGGTAAGAGCACCCTGATGCATCTCCTGGGGTGCCTCGATCGGCCCACGTCCGGGGAGTACTGGCTCGAAGGCGATGAGGTGTCCCGGCTCTCCGCCGATGACCGAGCCTTGGTGCGAAACCGCAAGATCGGATTTGTCTTCCAGAGCTTCAACCTGCTGCCGCGCACCAGCGCTCTGGACAACGCGGCGATGCCGCTTTCCTACACGGCCGATCACCTTTCCGAGCGGGAATCCCGGCGGCGGGCCGCGGAGATGCTCGAACGCGTGGGACTGAAGGACCGGCAGGACCACGAGCCTTCCCAGCTCTCGGGGGGAGAGCAACAGAGGGTAGCCATTGCCCGGGCCCTCATCAACCGTCCCCCCCTGCTTTTCGCAGACGAGCCCACGGGAAACCTGGACTCCCGCACGAGTGTGGAGGTGCTCCGCATGTTCCAGGAACTCAACGAAGACGACGGCATCACCATCATCCTGGTCACCCACGATGCCAATGTGAGCCGGCACGCCAAGCGGATCATCCATATCCACGACGGCCTGATCGTGGACGGCGCTTTTTCCTCGAGGGAGGAACCGGACCAACCGCAGGCGATCTCCACGCCTCCCGCGGCGAAAGCAGGAGGCGTGAAATGAAACTCTACCGTACACTGCGAACAGCCATGCGGGCGCTGCGTCGCAACCCCATGCGCGCAATGCTGACGACGCTCGGGATCGTCATCGGTGTCGGATCCGTCATTGCCATGATGGAGATCGGCACCGGTTCCTCATCGGCTATTAAGGAGGCCATTTCCAGCATGGGGGCCAATGTCTTGATCATAGTGCCCGGCACGGCCGCCAGCGGGGGCATAAGCTTCGGTGCAGGCAGCGTCACGACCCTGACTCCCGAAGACTGCGAGGCGATCCGCCGGGAATGTCCCGCCATCCGCGATGCCGCCCCCCTGGTCCGCGCTCGAACGCAGATCGTCTACGGAAACCGCAACTGGGTCCCGACGCAGCTGGACGGCACCACGGCGGCCTACCTGGGCATCCGGGACTTGACCGTGGCCGAGGGGAGGACTTTCACGGACCGCGATGTCCTCAATACCAACAAGGTCTGCCTGCTGGGTGGCACGATCGTTCGCGAGCTGTTTCAGGGAGAATCTGCTGTCGGCAAAAAGATTCGCGTCAATAACGTATCGTTCCGGGTTGTGGGCGTTCTGGGCGCCAAAGGCGCCAACATGATGGGTATGGACCAGGACGACATCCTGCTGGCGCCCTGGACATCCATCAAGTACCGGGTCACGGGCTCGACGCTCGCATCCGCGAACCAGAGCGCCAGCAGCGGGTCCGGCACTTCGGTGAATACACTAAGCAACCTTTATCCCGGTGGCACGAGCCTCTATCCGGTACAGTCGGCAACCCAGGCGGCCGACAACCCCATGGCGGTCCGGTTCGCCAACGTCGACCGGATCATGGCGGCCGCCCGAAGCTCCAAGGAAATCCCTGCAGCCATCCGACAGATTGCCGACCTGCTTCGGGAGCGCCACCATATCCGCTCCGGGAAACCGGATGATTTCAATATTCGCAATATGACGGAGATGACCAAGGCCCTCACCTCCACCACCACCCTGATGACCAACTTGCTGCTGTGTGTGGCCATGATCTCGCTGGTGGTGGGCGGTGTGGGAATCATGAACATCATGCTGGTCTCGGTTACCGAACGGACACGGGAGATCGGGCTGCGAATGGCGGTGGGTGCGCGCTCCCGCGACATCCTCCGGCAGTTCCTGGTGGAGGCCATCGTGTTGTCTCTGGTGGGGGGAGCTTTGGGCATTCTGCTGGGTCACGGCGGCTCGCTCCTGGTACGGATGCTGCTGCGCTGGCCGGTGGCGACCTCACCGGCAGCCATTGCCGCGGCAGTGCTGGTTGCTGCAGGTGTGGGCATCGTTTTCGGGTTCTACCCGGCCTGGAGAGCCTCGAAGCTGGACCCCATCGATGCCCTGCGATACGAGTAAGAAGAGTGATGACTTCGTAAAAAGCTGGTTTATGCCGCGAGCGGCAGCCTGTGAGCTATGAAGAGGAGCCGAACCTGACACTCTTTTTCAGACCCTTTCTAAACACTTCGGAGGGGATGGACGCCGATTTGGGGTTTGGCATAAATTCATAGAAGCGCGTGGGGTTTGGGAGGCGGGAATCCCAAATAGCCGTCCATGTCGGTGTTTGGTGCCAAGTGCACTATGGGAAAGGGTCTGAAAAAGACCCTCACGCCCGGCTCCTTGGCTCCGGCGGATGAAACCCGGAGGCCCGGAGAAAGCACTCGATATTTCTACATATCCAATCTTTTGAACATGACTCTCTGATTGGTGACTTCGTTGGAAGTCCAGGGACGGACTTTTTACGGTTCCATCAAGAGTGATCAAGGCACGTGCACTACCCCTGAAGGAGATTTCAACATGACGCATAAAGATCGGACCGCATCAATCGGAACGCTTCGTTCGTGCGGCCTTGCCTTGCTTTGCCTGGCTGCAGTGGCCGGTTGTGCTGTGGGCCCCGATTACAAGCCGGTGCAGACGCATGTCCCCCCCGCCTGGACCGGTCCGGTGTCTCCGCCGCCTATCCGGTTGGCCCCGGCCGCCGCTTCGAACCTGGTCCACTGGTGGACCGGGTTCAATGACCCGATCCTGACCTCGCTGGTGAGCAGGGCCGTCAAGTCCAACCTGGACGTGAACCTGGCGGAAGCCCGTATCCGCCAGGCCCAGGCGGCGCGGGGGGTCGCGGCCGCCGGGCTGGGACCGACCATCGATGCCTCCGGATCTTTCCAGCACAGCAGATCCCCCGGGATTTCAGGGGCGTCGCTGACCGGCAGCGGGAATGGGCGGATCGCCAATGCATATCAGGCGGGTCTTGATGGCGGATGGGGTCTGGACGTCTTCGGAGGCGTTCGCCGGGCGGTGGAGGCAGCCGACGCGGATCTCCAGGCGGCTGTGGAGGATCACCGGGACGTTTGCGTGACGCTTGCGGCCGAGGTTGCAATCGACTATATCAATCTTCGTTCATATCAGCAGCGGATCGCCACCGCCAGGGAGAACCTCAAGGCCCAGGAGCAAACCGCCCAGCTGACCCACAAGAGGTTCAAGGTGGGTTTCGTCAGTGCTCTGGATGTGGCCAACGCCGATGCCTTGGTGGCGACCACAGCGGCCCAGATCCCTTTACTGGAGGCGTCGGCCCGGCAGGCCATGTACAGCCTCAGTATCCTCCTCGGCCGGGAACCCGGAGCCTTGAAACAAGAACTGTCCTCTGCTTCGTCCACTCCGGTCGCTTCTCTGGCGGTTCCCGCAGGCGTCCCATCCGACCTGATCCGGCGGCGTCCGGACATCCGCAGAGCGGAAGCGCAGATCCACGCCGCTACCGCACGAATCGGCGTGGCCACGGCCGACCTTTTCCCCAAGTTCAGTATTACCGGGTCCTTGGGCTTTCAGGCCGGGGTGTTGGGCTCCCTGTTTGATTGGGTCAGCCGCTTCTGGTCCTTGGGTGCGTCCGTGGGCTGGCGGGTCTTCGACAACAAGGGGATCCTCTCCAACATCGAGCTTCAGAAGGCCTTCCGGGAAGAATCCTTCATCACCTATCAGAAGACTGTCCTGAATGCCATGCATGAAGTGGAGAATGCGCTGATTGTTTCCGCAAAGGAGCAGGAACGCCGGAAGGCGCTTGTGGATGCGGTGGCAGCAAACCAGAAGGCCGTGAGGCTGGCTACCCAGCTTTATACCCAGGGCGAGACCGACTTCCTGAACGTGTTGCAGGCCCAGCGGTCTCTCTATTCCACCGATGATGCCCTGGCCCAGAGCACCGGCGCCCTGTCGACCGACCTGGTTTCCCTGTACAAGGCCCTGGGTGGCGGATGGAAAGTTCCCTCGATGGAGAAGGAGAGCGAGTGAGATGCCGGATGGCATGCGGGATGTGGGATGGACCACCCGGCGGTCTTTCATCGAATCATCGTGCCTTCTGAAAAATGGGCTGAATCGCTGCGAGTTCTAGGATTCTTGCAGGATGGAGTTGACAAAGCGCCTCGGAAAAAATAGCGTACGATCCAAATATGATCAAATTTATACAACCTGATATCTATCAATATTTATTAATAAAAAGGTTACCATAATGGCTTTATCAGTATATTATAACTCAGCGAAAAATCTGATTTTTTCTAATATTTTGTCACTGCTGTCCAAAATAAGTCTGAAGCCCGCCAGGACTTTCTTGAATGTTCCCAAGTCCTTTCCAAAATAATATCTTTCGGCCGCGGTATAGCGGATGCTGTAGAACATGCGGCCTTTGATGAACCCGTAGTAGAGGGTCTTCAAAACAAGTCCGTCTCCGTTCTTGTACGTGAAGAGGATCTTGAATCCATCCTGATGTGCGATTCGGGCGGGAGCATTTTCGAGCACCTGCGGATTCCTCACTGCCCGGTCCAGGCTCAGATCATCCAGAATCACCTCAGCGGCCTCCTGCGGCAGCATGTCCCTGTTCATTCTTCTCTTCGTGTGGGTAAAAGGTGCCTCCAGGTTCCGGTCCTCGACGAGGATATACTGGAGGAACGGCCCGTCTCTGCTTATGAGCAGATACCGCTCACTGTCGAACTTCATCCAGCCGTCCGGGATATCCACGGAAAAGTGATGGGCAGGGCCCTCAAAGGGACCGGTCACCCGGGTCCAGGGTGCGCAGGCCGTGATTGGAATCAGCAGGATGAAAAGCAACCTTTTCATGAATCCGTTCCTTCCCTTGCTCCTGTTTCGTCGCATTTTCGCAAGTAGCCCTGAATATAGGCCTTATCCGGCCTGTCCGGTGAGAGCAGGAGACACCATTGAAAGGATTTCCTGGCAAGCACCATCTCGCCCGCCTTATACTGGATGAGCCCAAGGGCCCGGTAGGGTTCCGCATAGGAAGGATCCATGGATATGGCTTTTTCGTAAAGGGCCCTGGCCAGGCGGATATCCCCATCCGATCCCCTCTGTCTTGAGACTTCCCCCAGGAGGTAGAGGGCCTTGGCGTCACGAGGGGCAATCCCGAGATATTTTTCAGCCTCCCTGTGGGCTGCCGTAAAGCGTCCGAGCTTCAGATCGAGCCGGGCGTTTTCAAGAAGGGCTCCTTTGGTTCTCAGAAGAAAAATCTCCCTGTGTATGATGCCGGACTTCTCTGCGTCCCCATGGGCGTGAAGAAACTCCTCGAAATTCCGCATGCGGTCCCGGAGACTGGGACGGGCTTCGGAAACAAAGGGTTCATGAATCTCTTGTTTGATGCTCTCTTTTTCAAGATGTGCGAAAAGATCGACCGCCTCCTCGGGACTATAGCCCGCCTTGATCATCAGTTCAAGACCGACCCTGTCCGCTTCCTGCTCCAGGGACCGGGAAAATGCCTCCCCGGAGACCGCCAATCCTTTCGACCCCAGGAATCTCTCGACAGCCTCCGGCCCTGATGATTGCGCGAATCCCTCCTGAATGGCCGCACAGGCAGTCGCCCGGTCCTTGAGGGCACGGAAGATCTTCAGGGCATGCCTTCTCAGGGCGTGTCCCATTTCATGGGCGAGAATCGTTGCGAGCTGGGCCTCATTTTCTATGCGGGCAAGCATGCCTGTATTGACATAAATGGCCCCGTCGGGAAAGGCAAATGCATTCAGGTGCGGATCCTTGATCACTTTCACCCTGAAGGAGAGATCCCTTTGGAATTCCGCAGGTTGGAGGTTTCGGACAACGCGGTTCAGATAACGCTCCAGATCCGGATCTTCATAGATGAGGCCGCTCCTGTCCAGCGCTTTCTCCTCCTCCGATGCCTGCAACAGCAGCCATTTTACATCTCCTGGAGACGCGGATCCCTCTGCGGCATACACCTGGCCGGATTTGGCGCCGGTGGCAAGGATGCAACAAAGGATTAGGACCCTGAGCGCATGCTTCATCGTCCGACCTCCTGAAAATCGGAGAGCAGGGCGTCCACGAGGTTTTCCGCACTCTTGGGGTCCCTGAGATCATGATCTCCCCTGGAACCTTTCACGCCATACCAGAGGATGGTTCCCGATGAATCTGCAAGGGCAAGGCTCATGTAGGTCTTTCTGGCTCCCTTGGATACCTGGTCAAAACCCCGGGCGAAAATCATGGCGTCGCAATGGAGTTTCTCCAGGAGCCCTTTCAAGGACCCCAGGGAATAGTCAAAATCTGCTATCTTGTCGGGGAAGATCTGCGGCCCGTAGGTGTGCAACTGGATGGATTTGTTTACAGCCCTGAAAAGGGGCAGAATCCGCATCACCTCCCGTTGAATTTCTCCCTCGGCCTTCAGGAGTTTCACGCGGTAATTCCTGTTCCTGAAGCCTTGCAGGATGGCGTTGTCCAGGTTCCGGCGGCCGGTTTCGCTCCAGTCTTTCTTGAGCTGCATCATTTCCCCCGGTGACACCTGATAGATCCTGACCTCTGCCGGAACAACCAGAAGTGCCCTGATGTCTTTGGCCCGCGTCGTCCATTCCGGGTTGACCCTCCAAGGCGGAAGGGCACAGCCGGCCACGGCTGAAAACAGGCAAAAAACCACGAGGACGATCTGGGTATTCCACCTGCCGGGTGTACCCGTCATGCCGGTTTCAGGAGCGGTCTTCAATACGGTGAGCCCCCTGATGAAAGGCTCCATCCGGGCATACAAGAGGTGAATTCGATTCGGATGGAATGCCATGATGAACCCTTGTTTCGTCTCATGGATAGAGAATCGGATGGGGGCCTTTGGGACTTTAATGAATTCACACTTCGGAATTTCCCACGTGGATCGGAAGTGAGCGTTAACCAAATCCGCCGGGGCCCTAAATTTGAACTTTCGGTGTGGACTTTTCGGAAAAATGCTTTATACTAGACAACAAAACAAAGCCGAAACGAATCGGCTTCGAAAAAGTCAAGATTGTGGAATGAAAGTTAATTCAGGGAAGTTCCAGAAAGGGGGAATACCAAGATGAAAAAGTGGATTCTATTGATTCTGATGGGATTGTTTCTCTTTGGATGCGGGGCGGGTGCCAAGGAATCAGGTTTCTGGCAGCATGGAGCCATGTACAAGAACTTCGATCATTTAAAATTCAGCTGGTTTGGGTACAAACACCCCGCTGAGCAGAAGGCAAAAGAATCCCAAGCGCAGGGCTGGTGGGGAATTGACGTCCCCTATATCCCTGCCAAGTGATTTCTTGTCCTGTGTTTGAGTCCTCCCCCGTCAGGCTCCTTGCCGGGGGGGAGGATGCGGCGAGCCTGTGCAGCACGCCGACAGTTTTGCCTATCGTCTCATACCCTGCGTCCCCCCTTCTGCCAGAGTAGTGCATGGCCTGCGGCAGTGATGACCAGTAAGGGGTGAACAATATCAGCCGCTATTCGGAAAGTTCCTTTACAGCCACTTTTTTTTCCTGAAATACACCAGCATGACCCCCCCGATGACAATCATGACGAGCCATACGACCGGATATCCCCTATGCGCTCCTGGAACGAAATGCTGACGTTCGGGAGGAACCGGAGGCTGAACTGCTCGATATTCAGTCGACCCTCCTTGTCGTCATAGGACAGCATCTTGGAAATGATGAAGATACAGTTCTCATAATCTTCCATTTTCGGGCGCTGGTCGGTATTCACGATGTCCTCCAGCACCAGGGGGTGCAGGTTGAAGGTTTTGCCGATCTTCTCGAT
>JBAPTR010000064.1:0-2938 GCA_049282265.1 Desulfatiglandaceae bacterium
ATCGATAACCTCTAACCCATAGGCAATCATTAAGAATAACCCCTTCAGGCGGCAGGTCCCTCGCACGGATCTACCGCCTCTTTTATTGGAGGCACCACATGAACTTACAGGCATTACACAATACGTATACCCAAAAGCTGAGCGACATAGAACACATCATCAGTATTGAATCCAACGGAAACGACGACCTGAAACAAGAAGGATTGATAGGCGCATACAAGGCACTCAACACAGACCCGCACGCCAATAACAGGTTTATGTTGAACAAGGCCAAGCGGTCTATGGTTTCGTTCCTGCGCAAAGGCCGTTCCGTTGATAACGGCTTCTATAAACGCAAAAACCTCAAGGTGATTCGATACAACCAGTTGCCTTCCGATGATGGTATTCTTGCCGCCGCCATATTCAATGGTGATAAAGACCCCGTAGATGAATAGGCCATTTTCAGGATTGACCTTGCTCGTTTCCTTGAAAAACTCTCACAAAACGAGCGGTCATTTATTCGGTTCAAAACGATAGATGGCCTTTCTGATGTCTGTATCAAAAGAAGACTGGGGATCAGCTTCGAGACCCTCAGGACGATGAAAACCAATATCAGGAAACAGATAGGGATGTCCTTTCCGTAATCGTTGCCAGGAGTCCCATGGCTTGCAGGTGCAGGCTATGTGAAAACAAAAATTTTATTGTATTGGCAGGAACTTTTTCGTAAAAATGATCTTGAGGCGATTATCAGACCAGGGGTTATGTCCTGGTTCCGGTCTACTAATATCAATACCCGTTAACGTAACGTGGTTTCGGATCTTCGGTATATCCCCTCACCTCATGCGCAATACCGGGTGGGGGTATACCGATGGGACCATGTAAAGACCTGCTAACGGCCTTATAATGCAAGGCCACACGAAGTTTTTCAATTTCTATCGAACGATTGTATAATATAAGAAAATAATAGGAGGAGGACAGAAAATGAGAATGCTGATGAATGTGAGGTTTCCACATGAACCGTTCAACACACTCGTAAGAGAGGGCGCAGTTGAGGAGATCATTCGTAGGATCTTGGATGACTTGAAGCCGAAATCCATTTATTTTACGGAGCAAGGTGGCAATCGCGGAGCAGTAGCCATCATAGATGTAGATGATCCTTCACGGATTCCATCTTTTTCAGAACCTTTTTTCTTAAGCTTCAACGCGGAATGCGAGTTCAGAATTGCAATGTCCCCCGAGGACCTTGGGAAAGCAGATCTTGAGAAACTTGGAAAGAAATGGAGCTGATTATCATTTCAATTTCAAACGTTTTCAAAGGCACGTGTTATTCAATTTCATCTTTGAAAGGAGCCTTTTATGGGCGTGACCAACAAACAGGCCGGGACTCGTGTGGATGAGATTGCCGAGGGAATCTACCGGATCAGCACTCCAACCAGCGAAGTTCCCGGCGGATTCTCATTCAACCAGTATTTGGTGATAGGCGATCAACCGTTGCTGTTTCACACGGGACCAAGGAGAATGCAATCGCTGGTGCAGGAGGCAATCTCGAGCGTTCTGGACGTCAAGGATCTGCGATTCATCGGCTTCTCGCACTTTGAGTCAGACGAATGCGGTTCCTTGAACGCGTTCTTAAGCCTCGCTCCCAATGCGGTGCCATTGTGCGGCCAGGTAAACGCAATGATCAATGGAGACTGCTTCGACAAGCCGGCGCGCGTTCTCGCTGATGGCGAAACGCTCTCACTCGGCGGTCATAGCGTTCGCTGGTTCGACACACCGCACCTTCCCCACGCATGGGAGTGTGGGTACCTTATGGAGGAAAAGACCAGCACGCTTTTGTGTGGTGATCTGTTCACCCAAGGCGGCGTCGATCTTACCCCTCTTACTTCTGCGGACATCCTTGACTCGAGCGAGGCTTTCCGAAAGCAGATGGACTACTATTCCCATACGAAGAATGTTCATTCTCTGATGGCCGGCCTGGTGGCAGCCAACCCGACGACGCTCGCTTGCATGCATGGCAGCGCCTGGGAGGGGGACGGCGGCCGGTTGCTCAAAGCGCTGGCGGAATCGCTGGATTCCAGAGCTTGAAGAAGGGACGCCTCAAATCCTTGGGGTCGATCAGAAGACATAAACGCCGCACAACAAGTCGGCGCCGGTGCGGCTCCGCTACGGACGGCACAGTTGCGACCAGAGGCGCTGCTGACAGCGATTTGTAACCGACCGGGTCACGCGGGCTGGATTGTTTGGCGGATTGGCGTGGAGGACCATTAAGGCAATACGATGGCCTCCCTGAGAATTATTACTTCCGGGGAATTATTTGGCTCCGGATAAAGGGCCGAGGCCCTCCCCTTTTTTCTTCTCATGTCCAGACAGCAGCGCAAGCATCTTGCCCACTACAACATATGGGCGTCAGCTGATATCCGTCAAATCCGGCGGTCGGTGCAGGATATTTTGCATTATCGTTGAATCCCAGCGATATCAACTATACCCTTGGTAGCCATAAAATCCAAGCCGAGTTCTGGGACCCATCCTTTGTCATTCATACAAATCTGAACCACTTCACCCCTATCAACCGTCAGAAATCAAAATCAAATCCATACCAACACTATGTCTAATCCCCCTTTATCATTACAAAAATAAGATTATGGAATGGTCGGGACGACTGGATTTGAATACGACTTTCGTTTATTTTCTAAGACACTGACATTCCGACATTTTCTATTGATTTCAGCAGGTAAGACCAACTTCTGTTTTGTTCAATAACCAAAATAAATTCAATAATCCTACCCAATATCGAAAAAATGTGCCCCAAATGTGTTCCACCAGATGCATTCCGAGCACAACATATTATTTCTCGAATGATTCGAGATTTCCGTTGAAACAGGGTGAGTGTGTGTATTAGGCTTCCGCTCCCGGTCCAGACAACAAAGGCAAAATTGACCCAAATTGCCCAAACCCAGAG
>JBAPTR010000065.1:0-4594 GCA_049282265.1 Desulfatiglandaceae bacterium
GAAGAAGAATCAATTGTCGCTTCTAAAGAACTTCCTGTATTTCAGAGATCCCGATCCGGGTGTCGGCTACAGGCTGTCACTTGCCCACGTAAGAAAAGGGGAGATGCGTATTATACTCACGGCAGGGGGTGTGAGATCCACGCTGCCGAGTGGGGAGGGATCTTAAATGAGAAGACGGGATGGATTTACTCTCCTTGAACTGATGGTCACGGTCCTGATTCTCGGGATCCTCTCGGCAACGGCCATTCCCCTTTACCACACCTGGACACAGCGAGCCTATGGGACCGAAGCATCCCTCATGATGAAACAGATCATAGACGGGGAAGTGCTGTACTTTCTGGAACATGATGACTTTTTCCCGGGAGCGGGAGAAGTATGGATTATCAACGCTGATGGCACCACCACTCCAAATAATATAGACGTGCTGGGAAAAATAAAAGAGGCACTGAAGGTGCAAATCCCTCTGGGGCATCATTTACAATATGATCTCAGTAATACAGGGACAGGGCTTCTTGTGGTGACAATTTCTTCAGAAAACCTTTCTTTCCCACTCTTTAAGGGTGGTGTCACGACTCTCACAGCTGGTCTCGACACTGAAGGAAAAGTTGAGTACTACTGATAAACACTTTCGTCGTTTGATAACAGGCATTGCTGCGCCAAATGCAGTTTTGTCGAACACTTAAAGGCTTCGCCAGACATGAGGAGTTGTTCCTAACGACTATGACACAGAAATCCATTTCATTCTTTCAGAACTTTCTGACATCAGGGGCAAGGCTTCAGGACCCGGCGACCCTCAGGCGGATAAAGGTCCTCAATGCATTTGACTTGGCCTTTGTTATTCTTGCCCCCTTTTTGGGTCTTTTTTATTTTTATGTCGGGGCCGTCCTCCTTTTCTACGCCTGCATCATTGCCGGTCTCTTGGGCATTCTGATTATCTTCATCCTCAGGATAACCAAGAATCCTCTGCTGGTGGGAAACCTGGCTGTGCTGGTTCTCTGGGCAACGCTCGCGGTGATCAGGTGGCATACGGGAGCGGTGGGCGCGACCGGTCTGATCCTTCTGTCCTGGGTCTGGAATGCCGTCCTGATTCTAATGGCCATTTTTATCACGGGTTACCTGTGGGGAACGATCTGGGCCTGCCTGGTTTTTGTTGAAACGGCCTTTGCGGTTCACCTCTTCCGGGCCGGCTATCAGCTTCCGAACCTGATCCCCCTCAAGGTCTCCGCGGTCTATTCACTCGGGGCCTATCTCCTGGGTCTCTTGGCCATTCTTCTGTTCGCCTTTCTGTTCGAGAAACAGAGTGACGATGCCCTGGCCCGTGAAGAAGAGAAGGCCCAGGCCCTGAGAGATTCCACGAAATACATCGAAGACCTCCTTTTGAGATCCCCGGTCCCCACCTTTGTCGTGGACAGACAGCATCGCGTGGTACAGTGGAACCGGGCGTGTCAACAATTGACCGGGGTGAGCCCCGGGGAAGTTATCGGAAAACAGGTGTGGGAAGGATTTGCAATCAATTCCGGGAGCAGCCTGGCCGATAAGATCATGGAAGACCCGGAATCCTTGAGGGAACAATATGGGAGTTCCGCCCTTTCCGCCTCCGACAGCGGGTCTTTTTGTATTGAGGCGGATCTCCCTCAGCTTTGCGGTGGTTCCAGAGCAATTCTGAATGCGGCTCCCATTTTGGACGAGGAAGGGATGGTCAGGGGTGCTATTCAGACTATCCAGGCGATTGAAAAGGATTCCGGAGATAAGGATCCGGGCCCCAAGACCCCGGGCAGGGGTCTCGAAGATGTCTATCCTATTTACAAGATCGACCGGAACGGCAAGATAACGTACTGGAACAGGGCCTGTGAGGAAATTCTGGGATACACCGCGTCTCAGATGGTTGGGGACAACCCGTTGCCATTGTTATCAAAGCCCTACAGGTCGAACTTTCGTGAAACGATTATCAGGGCCATGCAGGGGAGCATTATTAAGGACAGGGAATGGAAGTATTATGATCAAGATGGACAGCCTGTTTATGTGGTGGCCAAGATCATGCCCCTTCCTTCTGCTTCCGGAGAGATCCATGAATGCATGGTCTTTAATACGGTTATAACGGATTTGAAGCTCAGGGTAAAAAAACTGGAACGCTATGCCATGGATAGCAAAGAAAAGTACAAGAGGCTTACGAACGAGCATCAGCTTTTGAAACGAAATATCGCGGCTTTTATCCGAAAAAAGGAGGAATGACAGCTAGCCCACCACTTCGTAAACCAGGATTTTCTCGCGCTTCCCTTTTATTTGCCTCGGCCCCACCGGTCGTATTGTGAACCGGTCCTTAGTCAGACGATAGGTTTCTTCTCCAATGAGGATCTGATGGGGGTTCCCTATGGATTCGAGCCTCGATGCAACATTCACGGGATCTCCGATCACGGTATAATCCATCCGCTTCGGGGAGCCTATGTTCCCGGCCACGACTCTTCCGGTGTTTATGCCGATGCGGATATCAAACTTCTTCTCTTCGGTGGTGTCGGCCATTATGAGCTCCAGTTCCCTTCTCATGTCAAGGGCCGCCTGGACGGCTCTGGCCGGATCGTCTCCTTTTTCCATGGGTGCCCCGAATACGGCCATGAGGCCATCTCCAATATACTTGTCCAATGTGCCTTCATAATGAAAGATGATATCGGTCATTTTGGAAAAAAGCCGGTTTAGAAGGATGTTTATATCCCGGGGAGGCATCTGTTCGGAGAGACGAGTGAATCCCACGATATCCATAAACAGGATGGTCGCTATCAGCTCTTTGGGATCCATGATGCTGTCTTTGGCGTCCTGATCGCCTTTGAGCACCATTTCAATGACCTGAGGGGAATGGAAGCGCTCAAGCCGGTTCCTGAGGCGTTCTTCGGCGCGAATCTGCTGGTTCAGCGCCGCCTGCTCGATAACCATGGCCATCTGGCTCCCAATAGCCTTGAGGAGTTCGAGATCATTTTGATTGAACTGGTTCTCGAGGCGAGATGTGCCAAGTTGGATGACCCCGATGGCCTTGTCTTTTCGCCACAGGGGTACGCACATGGCCGATTTCACCTTTTGGAGGTAAAGGCTTCTGGCGCCGTTCAGCCCATTGTCCGCCATGGCGTTTGAGACGAGAAGGGCAACCTTGCTACGGATGACCTTGTTGATGAGGGTCCTGCTGGCCTTTAATTCACCTTCCGGTTTGAACTGCCCGTCCTTTTTTTTAACCACTACCGGTACAAGCTCCTTGCCGTCCTGGCCACCCAGAAGAACAAGAAAACCATAGTCTGCATCGATAACCAGGAAAATAAGATCCATAATCTTCCTGAGGAGTTCATCAAAGTCAGCTATTTCGCTGAGTTTTCGGCTGATTTCATAAAGGACGAAGAGGACCTTGTTGCTCCTGGCGAGGCTGGAGAGGCTGGTTTGGGATTGGGTGGTAACTCCTTCCTTTACCCTGACTGACCCTTCATCCCGGGCTATTTCCGTATCCCTTCCTATAGGGAGCAGGAGTTCGCTGGACGTTGCGAAAGTCCTGAGGGGACTGCTTTCCACAATTTTCTCTTTGCCTTTTTCAAAATCCCCTTCTGTTGTGAGGATGAGGTTGTCATGGCCCCCGGCCTCAATTCTGGGTCTTTCGAGAAAGGTCAGCTGGGAGAGACCGATCTGAAATTTGTCCCCGAAACTCAACGGGGCCGTCTGAATCAATTTGTGATTCAGCAAGATTCCGTTGTAGCTCCCCAAATCAGAGACCACATAGCCCTTTTCCCTCTTATGGATTTCTGCATGACGTCTGGAAACAGTGGTGTCTCTCAAGGCGATATCATTGTCTTTGTTACGCCCGATGGTGATTTTTTTCTTTGTTACCGGATAATCAAAAATGATGCCGTCCCCGGTCACAACATGAAGTACAGGCATGCCGGTCAACCTCCTTTTATGCCCCGTCCGAAACCCCTTCTTGAGGTGTATTCAGGAGATTGAATTCAGGAAAGCGATAGAAGGCCTGCCACGGGGCAGACAGGGTGGAAGGTGCTTCTTTTCAGGGTCCGTTCCTACCATAGCCAGTTACCGTTCTTGTCCCAACGGCTGTTGACCGGGAACCCAAACTTGGAAAGGAGATAGTGGAAAAGAAAAAGTCTGTTTCCTTGGAAATAGCCCAGATCCTGGCAATGCGGATCGGGTTTGAACCCCTGCTCAAGTGCCTTCCCCAGTGTTGTGGTTTTGGCTGTCTTCCCTGCGACACAGATATAATCAAAGTGGATGGAGTGATAGAGTTTGTCCTCCAGGGTGATAACAACCACTGCATTTTGAGGCATTTTTTCTTGGACAGTGATGTAGATACTCAAGAAGAATCCGACCATAAGGCATGAGATGAATATGACGGAGATGACTTGGTATTTTTTCTTCATATCAAGATCCAAGAGTTCCGAAGGCGTCGGGCAAGATCACAATATTTTCCAACAGGACGCCGCGAAAACAGATTTCAGGCGGTCTGCAGTCTCTCATCGTCCTTCTTTACTTGATTGATGTGACAAAGTCAACTTTTCAAGTTGCCTGGGTTCAAATCTGTGGATATTCTCTTGGAAAAGCTTTCAGGTGA
>JBAPTR010000066.1:0-32763 GCA_049282265.1 Desulfatiglandaceae bacterium
TTTAATGATTCATATGCAAGAACCTAACCGGAAATTACTGGCTAATATTACTTAATGCACTAGCCGTGCCAGAGCCGCATCCATCCGTGATGGAAGCTTTAACCTCTTACAACCGGCTGAAATGCAAGGTAATTAGATAAAAGGACGGGAGAATTGATTCCCAAAGAATGAAAAACAGGAAATACGGGCTATGGAACTGGCACCATTATAAAAATGTAATAAGGAATTCCGGGGACAGTATATCAATTATTCCATTTTTTCGCCTTCTTCCCGGTTTTCGCGGCGCTAAGTCTTTTGTGAAAGCGGGGTTGGATCTTTCATTTTGACATGTTCAGCGTCATATCGTACCTTATCATCGAACGGCGAAAAGACATACTGTGTGGAAAAGGGGTCAGACGTATTTTATTGACACCGATGAATCGCTGGGCATGGGGATCAGGTCCTGAATCTTGCATTCTTTTGTTTCTTCAGCTTTTCATCCTGATGGATTTGCCCTTCCGCCTTTTTGCCGGCACAGGGCATCGCCGACGCAAAAACGCCATTCAGCAGGTTTCAAGACCCCTTTGATTGTTCACGTCCAGGGGTGGGCCAGGCATTTGGGAAGGTATGGAGCCGGCCGGCGGATCTTCAAAAGTTTTTGTTGTCGGATGGGTTGCGACCAAAAATGCAATCCTGTATCCTCATATTTATGACATCATGCAGACATAATAAACTGGTCCTCCTGGAAAAACGGTCCAACAAGGTCCGCTGCCGTCACTGCCACCTCACAATTGACGAAAAGGAGTTGGGGAGCGGCTGCTGCCCCGAGTGCCAGGAGGTTTACGGCGTGCGGCGTCGGGACTTTGAGGAAGTCAAAACAAAAGATGAGGGTGCAGTCGTATACTGCTGCGAAGATTGCGGAACTCTCATCACGATAGAGTGATATGATGTGGCTTCACGAACAGGATATTCTCCATACAATGTTGGGGTGAGGGCCACGCAGTGGCGGATCCGATGAATCCAATAAAACAGGCGTGCCCCCTTTTCCACTTATTGGCCAAAAGGTAAACTTTTGAGCAGACTTTTGGCCTTTTCTTCCAACCCTTTTGTTCCCTCCTTCCCTTCAGTCTGCCCTGGCAGGAGTTTTTTCAATTCAGAAGGTTCAGGGAGCCCTTTTTCGAGCCTTTGTTTAAGCATCCCCTTGAGGTCCGGCCGAAACTTGGGAGAGGCGAAGCTCCCGGTGACCAGGACCGGGACCATAATTCCAGTACGTTGCTTTGTGTCCCCCTGTCCCTTGAGGGTCCCCACGAACTTGGGCTGAACGCGGAAGTCCAGAGTCTCTTTCACCAGATCGGCTTTCCCCGCCACTAGAACTCGGAGAAGGGGAGACAGTAGTGACGTCTCAGAGGTGTTCAGGACGCCTTTGGTTATGGTAAAGGGGGCGCGCAACTCGGAGAAGTCGGTGCGCGGCTTTTCCGTTGTCTTCTCCGCGAGACCAAAAGTCGATGCCACATTCCGGACCATTCCCGCCAGGTCGATACCCACGATGGCCCCATCATTAAACAGGAGGTTCCCTTTGCCGTTTAAAGTCCTCTTGATCCCTTCGGTATCCTCCCCTACCATCCTGACCGCCACATCGGCCTTTACGGTTCCCGCCAGAAAATCCTTCTTCAAAAAGTCTTTTAGAAAGGGCTGAACCTGTATCCCGGTTGCCTGGAGTTCCATATTGCTCTTTGGGGTATCCTGGCTCACATCCAGAGTCCCTTCAGCCGTCATGCTCCCTTCGTAAAGCTTGAGGCCAAGGGGATTCAAATGAAAACGACCATTTTTCCCGGAGAGTTTCAGGTAGATATCCTGAAGCTTGGCTCCACGTGCTTTGAGCTTTCCAACCCGGATACTCCCGTCCAAAACAAGTCGCCGAAGAGGGATGTAATCAAGTCCCTTTCCCTTGGGCGCAGGGGCCTTCGTTTTCTTCTCTTGTGAGGATGTTTCGCTTGTGGGTGGGAGGTACCGATCAATGTCGATCTGGTCCAGCTTCAGATCAAAACTTAGATCAGGCTTGGAAAAATCCATGGCCTTTAGGGAAAAATTGACTTTTGATTCATCTAAATCCAAGGTGCCATCCGAGATCGAAACGGTCTGGGGAGTCCCCTTAACCTTGGCATTGAGGGACAACCGGTTCAAGACCTTCGGGTCGGACGTCTTCACCGGTAGAGCCTGTCCCAGTGCAGCAATCAGCTTTCTTGGAGAAAAGGGAGAGATTTGAAGGGCCAGGTCGAACTGCATAAGAGTGGCCGGATCCGTTATCTTGCCCTTGAGGTTCATGTCCAATTGCTTCAGGGCCTTAAGGCTGAGTTCGAAAGGAACGGTCCCCTTGCCCGGGTCTTTCCCTATGGGGCCCACTTTACCATCCAAAGACAGAGGAAGTCCGTCAACTTTAGCCGAAAAGGCGAGGGGAATCGGGTGGTCCAGGGAAACCTGCTCAAGTCGGAGTGTCACATCCGAGATCTCTTTGCGCTCACCTTTGACTTGATCAATCCAGAGGATAGTCCCTTCCGTAATGGCGAATTCTCCCACTGCAAGGGCCTTAATGGGAAGACCCTTTCCAGGTTCGGCCTCCACCGGCTTCTCTTTTTTCTTGGAGGGCTTGGCGTGAGTATCGCCGGATGGCTTTCCTATACCCTCCCAGTTTCCGCGGCCTTTCATGTTTCTTTCGAGAACGATCCGAGGGCCTTTCAATACAAAACGCTTGACCTGGATATCTCTCAGGAGGAGAGGAAGGAGCTTCACCCTTACCTCGAATGATTTTACACTGAGAAAATCCTTTTCCTTGAAATCCGAAGGATTCTCCAGGTGAAGGTCAGATAAGGATACCCCTGCCCACGGAAAAAGGGAGAGACTGATATCCCCACCTAAGGTGAAGGGCCGTCCTGTAGCCTCAGCCACTCTCTTTTCAATTTCAGGCTTATACTTCTGGAAGTCCACGAACCTCGGGACGATAAGGAGGGCTGCGATAACCAGGACCAAAAGCCCGCCCACAATGATAGATAGCCATTTTATCACCTTTTTCATAGTTTACCTCCAGGAGAACAGCTCAGCGTTTATTCCCGAATACCTCTTTAAGGAGATCGGTCCCCCCGGCTGCCGGGTTTTGACGTATCTTACGCTCTTCCTCTCCACCATGTGAAAAAGCCCATACAGTGAGCGGTCGGTCACATGCTCAAATCGAAAACGCCTACCTGTTCCCGCGTGAAATAGCGGGACGTCAGGTCGTCTCCTTTTACTTGGTCGCCTACAATATACCGTATCTCAAGACAAAAATCTATCTATCTGGTTGGTGAGGGCCACCGCCTCAGGACTGTTGCTGAATATGCTTTCGACTTAAGAGACCGGGACATCCATTGGAACCTAAGAAACTTTTCAAGCAGACTATATATTTTTCCTTTTTGACCAGCCATTCTCCGGCACAACAGCACAGCCAACGGCCGGCTGAAAGAATGAAAAGTGAGAAAAACGTCGATGGAAAAATCTGGCCCGATACATTTTGGAAGATCTTACTCATTGGGGGAGGAATACGAAAGCATCAAACCCGCACCCCCGTTCCATACAACAGGGCATGTTTCTCTCTGCAAATACCCGAAGACGAGAGAGCACTTTCTGGTCTACCATGAGGAAGGCGGGCTGGTTTTCAGTTCCGGAGTCAGAACGTGATCCGAAACATCTCCGGGATTATTTCCTCCAGGTAAAATACGATCGCCCCTTTGCATTCTCATTTTATTGTTACTATGCTTTCCCGACCGGCTATCCTGACCACATTCGTAAGATTTTGATAACGTTCAAAAGTGTTCGCATGGGGACAATTTGATTGATCGGAATTGAAAATTTCAGATTCCATGACCTTCGCCATACGTGTATTAATAACTGGCGTCTGCCTAGTCGCGTACCCGTGAAAAGAGGGACATCTATGATTTTATGCCTTTTTCATGATGCACTGATTCAAACCTGAGATATCCATCCGGAAGGTGCAAGTATCATCCCCATCAAAAACCTTTGATATGTCTGACTATGATCAGGGAATGGACGCCCCGGTTGTTATTGAGTGCGCAGACGAAATGCATATATCGGATTTATACGAACCTGTTGATAAATGCACCCTTTGTTTAATTCATTTAATGCTTATATTTTCAATAAGATAATTCTGATCAATTTGATAACCTATATTTTGGATTAAGCTATCATTAAACGGAGGAGCCAGTTTCAAAACGCCCTTTTTTGCCCGATCTCTGCGGCAGACGACAATTTTAATCCTCGAAATATCCAACTTATTCCTGTAGTTAAAATTTTCGCCTTTCCCCGCTCAAAGTCCGGGATCTTCGACTTGACCTCGAACAAAATTGAACGTTTTGAAACTGGCTCGGAGGGAAAAATGCAGAAAAAATGGAGATATAAAGATTACGAGATTCAAGAAGGATCGAAACCCGGAAGCACAACGTTTCGATATTTTTTTGTTATTGAGGGTATGCATAATGGAACTTGAGAAAGTGGGAAAATATGCTTTTGAAGTGGGGATGTATAGACCACCGAGTGAGGGGGGGAGTTTCTCTCTGCTATTGCGCTTTACCCGGAACTGCCCGTGGAACAAATGCACGTTTTGCGGCATGTATAAGCACGAGAAATTCTCCCTCAGGACCGTTGAGGAGATTAAGGGCGATATCGATTCGGTCGCCGGACTGATCAAAGATCTGCAATCTCTTTCAAGGGAGCTTGGGTATGACGGGCAGATCAATAGAGATGTGATCATTGCGATGATCGAAAAAGAACCGGAACTCAATACCAGCCAGGGATTCGGTATGATTCTAAACTGGCTCTCATCCGAGGGGAAAACCGCCTTTCTGCAGGACGGCAACAGCCTGATGATGCCCAGTGACAAACTGGTGGATGTGCTCAAGTATCTTCGCAGCACCTTTCCATCCCTGGAACGGTGCACCACCTATGCCCGGTCAAAGACCTTATCGAGAAAGTCCCAGGAGGAATTGACCGGTATCCGGAAAGCCGGTCTGGATCGGCTGCATGTGGGTTTAGAAACCGGGGACGATGCCCTGTTGAAAAAAATAAAAAAAGGAGTCACCGGGGATGAACATGTTGACGGTGGCCGAAAGGCCGTCAAAGCCGGCTTCCAGTTGTCTGAATACTGGATGCCCGGCCTGGGGGGGAAGGAAGACTGGGAGAACCATGCAAAGAACACGGCACTGGTATTGAACCGCATCAACCCTCATTATATCCGTTCCCGGCCCTTTTCACCGTGGGCCGGTACGCCGATCCATGAGGATTATGAAAAGGGGACGCTTACACTCCTGTCACCCAGGGAGGTGTTGATCGAACTGAAGCTTCTTATAGAAACGCTGTATGTCACTTCCAAGGTTTGTTTTGATCACGCCGGTAACTACTGGGTCAATCGAAACGGTCATCTCTTGTTTACCCAGAGCTACGAAGGATACAAATTCCCTGAAGAAAAACCCCGTGTATTGGAACTGATAGAAGAGGGTATCGAAGCCCAGGAGGGAAGGGCGGATCTCCGTCGGCGCAGAGAGCGTCTTCGGGTTGTTCGTTAATGATCGCCATCCTGCTAGTCCGCGGTTTCCATCCGATTAACTATCGCCGGAAGTGGAAAAAGGGGAGATGATCATGAGAATTTCAGACGAACTTTCCAATATGGATGCTATTGCCCAGGCAGACCTTGTGCGGACCAAACAGGTCAGGGCAATTGAACTTGTCGAGGCGGCCGTTGAGCGTATTGATCGGCTTAATCCGAAGCTCAACGCAGTTATTCACAAGATATATGACCAGGCGCGCGAGGCGGCTGGAACATGGGATTCGGAAATCGATTCGGGCAAAGGGAGTTTGGCAGGGAAATAGCTGAGGATCAAGTGGAACCTCTGGCCTGGGCAAGCTATAGAAGAGGTCTGAAATTGACATCTGGTAAATACCTCCAAGCAGTGGAGGACATGCACCGGTTTGCGAGGAAAATCTCACACTGGTATCACGAAGGAGGATATGATCTGCTGTTGACTCCCACGATGAGAATCCCTCCTGTTGCCACTGGATCTTTCCAGTCGACAAATGAGGAACCCATGAGATGGCTCGATCCCACCCATTCCTTTGTCGTTTTCACCCGGGTTCAAAACATGACTGGCCAGCCGGCCATGTCGGTTCCATTGTTTTGGAATGAGGACAATATCCCAATCGGAGTTCAGTTCGCCGGCCGCTTCGGTGGTGAAGGCACCTTTTTTCGACTAGCTGCCCAGCTTGAAAGAGCTTTCCCCTGGAAGGATAGACGACCCACAATCTATACTTGACAGAGAGCGTTGTATACCGTATACAATTTGAATATCCAACGTCCCATTCTCCCCATACCCTTTCGATGGAGGTTGTTCCATGAACCTATTCAAGAATCTCAGGGTACTTTCTCTCGAACAGGCGACCGTATTGCCATACCTGACCTTCCGGCTGGCCCAAGAGGGCATGGAGGTCATCAGGCTCGAACACCCGGTCTACGGCGACCCCAACAGGCTCATCGGCGACAATGTCCTGGGCGAAGAGCGTATGAACGCCTATTTTCTGTGCATCAACGCCGGAAAAAAGGCCCTCACCCTCAATCTGGCCGACCCGGAAGGCCAGGCGATTTTCCGCCGTCTCATCGAGGACCTCAAGATTGATATCTTTGCAACCAATCAGCTACCCAGGAACTACAAGAAACTGGGCATTGATTACGATTCGCTCAAGTCCCTGAAGCCGGACATCATCTGGCTGGGTGTAACCGGATTCGGGCCCGACAGCAACGAGGCCGCCTACGATCCCATCCTTCAGGCCAAATCAGGACTCATGGAAATGACAGGCGAAAAGGGAGAAGATCCCCAGGTCCTGGGCATTCCCCTTCCTGACATGGGTACCAGCGAGCACGGTTACGGAATGCTGATGAAGGCCCTCTACAAGAGGCAGCTGACCGGTGAAGGCAGCCGCATGGATCTGGCCATGTTTGAATCCTCCGTATCCTGGCTGACCGTACCCATTACCCTTTCAACCAGTTTCCACCAGAAGGTAACGCGAAGGGGCAATACCCACGCCTTTTTCTGCCCCGTCTCGGTCTACACGACAAAAAACGGTTATGTCTACCTGGCTGTGGGCAATGACCGGCAGTGGAAGGCCCTCGTTTCCCTGGATGCATTCAGGTCTCTCGACATGCCGGAATATGAGAAAAATGCCGGCCGGATCGGGGATGTTGAAAACCTGAACCGCTTCATCAATGCGATTACGAAAAGCCACACCTCTGAAGAGATGATAGAACTGTTCAATTCCATTTCTGTCCCCATCAGCAAAATAAGAACCATACCGGAGGTGGTGGAAGACCCACGGGTTCAGAAGAGACTCCTCTCTGCCGTGGACCCGGTTTCCGGAACCCGGATCACGTTGGCCCCACCCCCTTACATGACCCCGTACCTAGAGGCGAGGGAACGCGTATTGAGCTTTCCCCCCCGCTTCGGGGAGCACAATGAGGAAATCTACGGGAAACTGGGAAAAACCTCGGACGAACTCGTCAATCTGAAAGAACAAGGGCTTATTTGAAGGAGGAAGGATAATCTTCCGCATTCCGCATTCCCAATTCCGAATTCAATAAGGAGACATCATGAATATCATCGTACTGGTGAAACAGGTCCCTGATACGGCGGAAGTCAAGCTTGATCCCAAGACGGGAAATCTGATCAGGGAGGGTATCGAGAGCATTATCAACCCGGATGACCGGCATGCACTTGAAGCGGCCATCGCTCTGAAAGAAGAGCATGGTGGAAAGATTACCGCCATTTCCATGGGTCCCCCGCAGGCCATCGATGCGCTTTCAGAAGCCCTGGGCATGGGAGCGGATACGGGTATCCTGCTTTCGGACAGGGCATTCGCAGGCGCCGATACGTGGGCCACCTCTACCACCCTGGGCAAGGCCATTGAAAAGGCGGGCACCTATGACCTGATTCTCTGTGGACGGCAGGCCATTGACGGGGATACCGCCCAGATCGGGCCCCAGGTGGCTGAATATCTTGGCCTGCCACAGGTCAGCTACGTCTATGATATCGAGAAAGTAAGCAAGAAATCCATGGTGGTCAAGAGACGGATGGAGGATGGTTTTGAAAGGGTACAGTGCACACTTCCCGCCCTTCTGACCGTGATCGGGGATATGAACCATCCCAGGTATTCCCATGTGGCGAACCTGATCGATGCCTGCAAGGAAAAGGCAAAAATAGAGATATGGAATGCCGCTGATATCGGTGTGCAGACCCGGGATGTGGGGCTGGAAGGGTCCCTGACCAACGTGGCCAAGACCTTTGCACCCAAGTTCCAGAGAGAAGGTGAGATTCTGAAGGGCGATACACTGGTGGTCGTGAAAGAGCTGGTCGCTAAACTCAAGGAGAACATGCTGATTTGAAGTCGGAAGTCAGTTAATTTTCCGCATTCCGCATTCCGACTTCCGAATTCAAGAAGGAGAAATTCATGACTGTTTGGATTGAAGCTGATCTCTGTAACGGTTGTAAACGTTGCGTAAAAACGTGCCCTTACGGTGCCGCCGAGATGAAAGACGGTAAAGCGCATATCCTGGAGCACTGTACCTCGTGCGGATCCTGCATTCAGGTCTGCAAACAGAAGGCCATTTCCACGGATGTTGAACCAAAGGCTATTCCGGATTTCAGCGACAGAAAAGGTGTCTGGGTTTTTGCCGAACAGAGGGATGGTGTGTTGATGCCGGTTTCCCTGGAACTCCTGGGCAAGGCACAGGAATTGGCAGGTGAGCTGGGCCAGGACGTTTCGGCCATACTCCTGGGCTACAAGGTGTCGGGACTCTGTAAGACCCTTGCTGAATATGGCGCCGATCGGGTCTACCTGGTGGAACACAAGGCACTCAAGGATTACAGGACCATTGCCTATACAAAGGCCATTGAAGACCTGGTGGTTGCCCACAAACCAAACGTGCTGCTTATGGGCGCCACCCACATCGGGAGGGATCTTGCCCCCCGGGTTTCCCGGAGGGTGGGTGTGGGTCTGACTGCAGACTGCACGGAACTCGCCGTCGACCCTGAAGACAAGATTCTGCTCCAGACCAGGCCGGCCTTCGGCGGAAATGTCATGGCCACCATTGCCAACCGCTATTCACGCCCACAGATGGCCACGGTTCGCCCGGGGGTCATGGAGACCCACCGGGAAACCGGAAAAAAGGAAAAGGTCACCAAACACACCGTGGCCCTCACCGAGAAGGAAATCTTTACCAAGGTGCTGGAGATCGTGCGGGAGAAAAAGAAGGGCGTCAGGCTCGACCAGGCCAAGGTGATTGTGGCCGGCGGCCGGGGAGTAGGTTCTCAGGAAGGAATGAAATCCCTTTTTGCCCTTGCCGATGCCATGGGCGGCGAGGTGGCCGGAACGCGGATCATCGTGGAAGAAGGGTGGCTGCCCATAGAGAGACAGGTGGGTCAGACAGGGCAGACCGTCAGGCCGGAGATCTATATCGCATGCGGGGTCTCGGGGGCGATTCAACACAGGGCGGGCATGCTCGGTTCCAGGTACGTAATCGCCATCAACAAGGATGAGCGGGCCCCGATTTTCGGGGTCGCGGATTGGGGCATCGTGGGCGACCTTCATGAGGTTGTGCCGGCACTGGCAAAGGCAATCAAGGCGAGCAAGAAATAAGATGGCTTGGTAAAAAGTCATCTTCGTGCCCAGGGACGGGCACGCAAATCGATGGGGTGCCTCGCAATCCATTGATTTGTAAGGGGACCGAAAATGACACTTTTCGGTCCCCGTTAGTAAAAAGTCCACGGACGGACTTTTTACGATTCCATCAAATAAGAAAAGAAGGGGGCAAGATGCTACGTTCAGACATAGAGAAGCTCCACAGGAAGATCATGGCCAGATTTGTGGATGAGGAAGTTATCCCCATGGCCAGGGAACTGGATGAAAAGGGCGAATTTCCCTTTCATCTGTTCAGGAAACTTGCTGATATGGGAATTCTCGGGATACGATACCCCAAGAAGGTGGGCGGTTCCGGCGGAAATACGACACTTTACTGTATTGCCATGGAGGAACTGGCGAGAGGGCTCCTGAGTCTGGCGGCAACAACCGCCATGCAGTGTTTGATGGCCACAAACGGCCTTTACCTCTACGGAACCAAGGAAATGCACGATGAGTACCTCCGTCCGGCCCTGCGGGGCGAGAAGATCGGCGCCTTTCAGCTGACCGAACCGGAGGCCGGATCTGATCTTGGCAATGTACGGACCTCAGCCACAAAGGCAGAGGACGGCTGGTTGATCAACGGTATGAAGACCTGGTCCACAAGCGGTCCGTACGGCGATTTTCATACGGTCCTGTGCCAGACAGATCCGGCGAAGAAACTCAGAGGGCTTATGTTTTTCTTCATCCCCGCCGATACTCCTGGTTTTTCTCACAGCAAGAAGTTCGAGACGCTGGGGACCAGGACGTCATCCCTGTCCGAGATCTACTTTAACAACTGTCATGTTCCCCCCGAGTACATGCTTGGTGAATTGGGGAGGGGACTGGATGTGCTCCTGACAATCCTGTCGGAAATCAGGGTTATGACGGCCTGCCTGGCCCTGGGACTCCACCGGGCCGCCATGGACGATTCCATCAGGTACTGCAAGGAGCGCGTACAGTTCGGAAAGCCCATCGGAAAGTACCAGTTGATCCAGGCCAAGATCGCCAACATGGCGGTAAACCTGCAGGCAGGCCATTTGATGACCTACAATGTCACCCATCTCATTGACGACAAGATTCCCTGTCTGAACGAGGCCTCCATGGCCAAGTATTTCACCGTGGAATCCGCATGCAAGGCGGCTGATGAGGCCACTAGGATCTATGGGGCTTACGGCTATTCAATGGAATATTCCGTTCAGAGGTACTACCGCGATTGTCGATTCTTGCTCTATGGAGGCGGAACCCACGAAGTCCTCCAGACGACGATTGCCAGACAATTCGGAATCTGATCGGGGAGGAAAATTCATGACACCTGTCAGGGAGCCCGACTCCCTCGCCAAAAGCCTCCAGGGATTCCAATTACCTCCCCAGCGGATGCCCTTGGGCCAGTATGTCTACGACAACCTGAAACGCGCCATGGTCTCGGGAGATATCGCGCCGGGCACGCGCATGGTGGAAAGCCGTCTGGCGGAGGCCCTGGGGATCAGCCGGACCCCGGTGAGGGAGGCCTTTCACAAGCTGGAGCGTGAGCACCTGGCGCGACGTTTACCCGGGGGCGGTTTCTTTGCGGTGGGGCTCACGCGGGCGGATGTGGAGGAGACCTTCGGCATCAGGGGTGTCCTGGAGAGTTATGCCGCCAGGCTGGCCACCCTGAAACATCGGGAAAAGGAACTGGTACCTCTCGAGAAGAAAATACGGGAATATCAGCTCCATCTGGACAACGGCCGGTTGAATGCCCTCCCGAGAATCAACACCGAGTTTCACGATTTGCTGTATGGCCTGAGCCAAAGCCCGAGGTTGATAAAGATGATCAATGATCTCAGAGACCTGATTTTTCGCTTCAGGCAGGTCATCCTGGGGATCGAGGACATGGCCAGATTAAGCAACGAGGACCATCTGCTCATGCTGGAACATATCAAAAAGCGTGATACGGAGATGGTGGAAAAACTGGTCAGGGAACACATTTTGCGAGGACAGGAGATTGTTCTCAAGGCAATTGATAATGAACTTTAGAGGGAGGGCCAATTAGGCTATGGGACAGAGAAAAATACGCGTACTTCTGGCAAAACCCGGTCTGGACGGGCATGATCGCGGGGCCTGGATATATCCGGTGGAACCCGCCGTCCATCTGATCGGGGATACCATCGAATAGGCCATGAAGGAGCCGCCCAAGTGCAATCCCGTTTCCGTGGCTGGATACCATGTCCGTGAATCAGGCTGCACCCCGGCCCAGGAGATCTCCTACGCCTTCATGATCGCCTTCGCCTGCATCGATAATGTGGTTGCCCGCGGCTACAAGGCCGAAGACTTTGTGGGCAGGTTTTCTTTCAACCTGGATATCTACGGCAACCTCAATTTGCACTGCTTTTGTGATACGAGGGTTTGAGCTTATACAGAGGATGCGGGAAGGGGTCATAAGGTTTATGGAAGAACAGGGTTATGATTCTGTGGAGGAGTTTAGAGGGCTTTTCCTAGACAAAGTAGCCCTTACGCCTGGCGAAATCGAAGCCTTTGACGTTGTGGCGAAAGTTGACAATGAGAAATGTAACGGCTGTGGTCTGTGCGCAAAGCCCGCCCACTGCGGTCTATCAGAGAGAGCAATAAAGATAGTGAATAATAAAGCGGTCGTTGATGAGACACAGTGTCTGGGATGTGAGACATGCGCCAGTATTTGTCCCGAAACCGCGATAACGATGGTCAAGAAGAAATAGAGTTCCTCCTGGTTTCTGGAGTGCAAAGATGATTTTTCTGGTGTTATGTTCATGAAATCGAATAGGCATGTTTTTTTCAGCCCTGAGGCCTGTACAGGCTGCTGTTTATGCGAGTTGTCTTGCTCCCAGATCATGAGCGGAGAGTACAATCCTGACCGGGCTTTAATCAGGGTGCTCACTCACCCGGACCTTGGTTCATATTTTCTAGGTCTCTACAACAAAACTTGTCTTTGCAAGGATGGATTCGAGGCATGCATAGATCTGTGCAGCGCTGATGCGATTCGGTTTGTGGATGAAAAAAACGTGCCGAAAATGTTGAAGAATGCACACTGGTTCGCAGCCCCACTGCTCGAATAGATATCTTTGGGTAAAACAAATGAACGGTTATGTTGGAACCATACTTCAGGTGGATCTCAGCTCGGGGAAGGAAGAACGTATTGCGCCGGATGATGTCTTGATGCGTTACTTTCTGGGTGGGCGCGGTTTTGTATCTCAGTGGCTTTACGAACACCTTCCGCGCGGCGTTCCACCTTTATCAGAGGATAACCTTCTCATCTTTGCTTCCGGTCCATGCAATGGGACGATAGTTCCTTCTTCCTGTCGCGGGAGCGTAGGTGCAAAATCTCCGCTGACATCGTTGCTGGGATCAGGTAATACCGGTTCCTCTTTCAGCGTGCAGTTGAAACGGGCAGGCTACGACATGCTGGTACTGCGGGGAAAGGCTAGGTGCCCTTCCTACTTGGTCATTGAAGATGGAGACATTAAACTCCTGGATTGCGAGGACCTTTGGGGGATGGGTAGCACAGGGGCTGTTTTCACTTTGAGGCGGCGGCACGGTTACCGCGGTGTCAGTATCGCATGTATAGGACAGGCAGGTGAGCAACTGGTTCCCATTTCTACTATTATCTTTGACCGTTTTCGCGGAGCAGGCCGAGGTGGCATGGGCGCGGTCATGGGGAGCAAGAATCTCAAGGCAATAGTGGTCAAGGGCTCTGGTGGAATACGGGCTGCACATGTTGGCCGGCTCAGGAAAGATACGCTTGACTTCATCGCAGCACTTAAAACGGAACCATATTTTGAGCGCTACAGCAAGGAAGGGACCGCCGTCATCGTCGAGTCCATGAATAGGCAAGGCAGCGCGTTGGTCAGGAATGGGACATCGGGATTCTTTCAGGATATCGAGGGCGTTAATGCCAACCATCTCAAAACAGAGGTCTTTGTGCGGCAGAAAGCCTGTTTCAGTTGTCCAATGCCCTGTACCCAACAGTATGGAGTCTCAGAGGGACCGTACACAGGCGCCTTTGGTGAAGGATCATCCGGCGCGTCGGTTGTCATGGGGTTCGGTCCAAGATGTGGTGTTTCCGATATCCGGGCTATAGCCAAGGCACATAGTCTTACCAATGAATTAGGTCTAGATCTCATCTCCACGAACGCAGTGATTGCATTTGGTATGGAATGTGTGGAAAAGGGGTTGATCACTGCCGATGCGACAAACAGGAAAGCACTTCGGTTTGGTAATGCGGGGGCCCTCATTGAGATGATTGGAGACATAGCGTTCAATAGAGGATTAGGAAGCATATTGGGCCAGGGAGTCAAAAAGGCATCGGAGATTATCGGTGGGGAAAGTGAGTGGTTCGCTCCACACGTGAAGGGAATGGACATGATGGAGGTGGATCCAAGGGGGATGCCCAGTTGGGGTTTGATGTTCGCCGTGTCAAGTCGGGGCGCAGATCATGTACGCGCCTATGACGTGTGCCAGATGATGCCTTTTTCTGATGATGAACTGATTCGTATCGCGGGTACACCCAAGGTCAGAGATAGGTTTGGTCCGGAAGGAAAAGGCCGCTCAGTGGCCTTTTTCGAAAATATTCGAGCCGTTGCAGATTCAATGGAGATCTGCCGGTTTGTGACGAGGGGAAAGCTGGGATTTCCTGAGCACTTAGTGGACATGCTTTGCCATGTCACCGGTAAGACCTTTTCCCCGGAGGAACTCTATACTATCGGGGAGCGTATTGTTAATGTTGAGAGACTTTTTAATCTGGAGGAGGGTATGACGCTGGCTGATGATAGCCTGCCGCAAAGGTATTTACATGAGCCCCTTCAAGAGGGAGGGGCCAAGAATCAGATCGTTCCGCTCAAAGAAATGCTGTCAGAGTACTATGCTGCTCGCGGATGGGACACAGTCACCGGGTATCCGACAGCGGAAACCAGGGCTGTGCTGTCTTTAATGGTAAGGTGATTATTCAGTCCGCCAATGAACAACATAAGGTTTTTTTAGTGAAAAGATGTATGTCGATTTGAAAGCAACTGAGGCTCTCAGGGGTCAGGGTGAAGATGCTCATCATGGAGATAACTGATATCCCTTCAAGGTTCGGTGTGCCTAAGCATAGTATGATCAATAAGAAAGGAGGTGAAATGGGTATTAGCCTTTTGGGTGAAGAAGGTTTTCTATGGGAAAAACGGTTGCAGTGCTCCAAACCTTAACAAAGAGGAGGATGGACATGAAAAAGCTGTTTCACTGTTTGTGGATGATCGTACTTGTTTCCATGTTTTGCCTGACCATCAGTTCACCGGCGCTGGCCGGTCCAAAAACACTAAAGGCCGTAAGCTTTCTGCCCAAGGATCATCCATTGTGTGCAATGATACACGTGTGGGTGAACCGCGTGAATGATCAATGTAAAGACGCAATAAATATTGATTGGGTAGGGGGCGGCGAAGTTATTCCGGGCTTCGATCAGGCCGAGGCCCTCAGAAGCAATACCGTCCAAGTCATTTTTAATCCTACGGCCTATTACGCTCCCTTGGCCCCGGAGGTGAATGCGTTTACCCTTTCAAAGCTGACTATGGAGGAAGAAAGGAAGCCGGGCGGTTTTTATGATTACATGGTCCAGCGCCACAAAAAGATAGGCATGATGTACATAGGGACATGGCTTTATGACCCATTCTATCTCAGAGTCAACAGACCTGTGAAGACCCTTGCTGATTTGAAAGGGATTAAGATAAGGACCTCGGCCCTTTACGACCGATTCATGAAAAAGCTTGGAATGATTCCGGTTACCGTAAAATTCGGTGACACATACACGGCACTGGAACGCGGCTTGGTGGACGGTTTCGGGTGGTCAACATTAGGCCCTGCGGACTGGGGTTGGTTGAAAAACTGCAAATATATCATCGATATCCCCTTTTATACCCGGCAGAATACCTTGATCCTGATGAACCTGGATGTCTGGAACGGCCTTGACAAAAGTATTCAAAAGAAAATCATGGATATCACGATAAAGTTTGAGCCTGAAATGGAAGCCTATTTCAAGGGAAAAGAGGCCGAGGAATGGAAGAGATATGATAAAATGGGAATAAAGCGAATTAAATTTTCACCTGAGGAAAACAAGGAATATTATGATATGGCCTATCAGGCTGAGTGGGAAGATCTGGAGAAAAAAGTACCTGCATTGGTGTCTACCCTGAAGAGACTGACAGGTAATTAGTCTGCGGCGAGAGGCTATCCTTTTTCACCCCTATCCTGTTTTATTTCCGGTAAGACAGGATAGGGGCCTGGAATTGCAGGTGGTGGGGATGAAAAAAATTTTGTCAATCTTCGATAAGATAATGGATATTATGGCCTTTCTGGCCGGCATTATCCTTATCTTTATCTTGTTTTCCGTTAGTATGGAAGTTATCTTTCGAGACATTTTTGATATCTCGCAAATGTGGGTAACTGAGGTTACCGAATGCCTCCTTTTGTACATTACCTTTCTGGGTGCAGCATGGCTCTTGCGTGAAGACGGACATGTCAAGGTTGACATACTTGTAACGCATTTAAGGCCGAGGACAGGGGCTTTCCTGGGCATAATAAGCTCTGTCATTGGAACGATCGCTTCGGTTGTGATTACGGTATTTGGGTTTAGCCTTACTTTGCACTATTTCCTTAAGGGCACCTATACACCAACTGCGTTGGAAATACCTCTTTCCTGGATTATCGTGATTATTCCAGTAGGTAGCTTGATGCTCTCCATTCAGTTTGTAAGAAGGACGTGTACATTTATTGCGGGATTCATCATTGAATCAGGCAAATTGGAATCCTAACCTGGACTGAAAGGTTTTCTGATTATGGAATGGTGGTTGACACTTATCCTTATTTTTGCCGGCTTGATGTTTCTGTTCCTGATTGGGGTGCCGATCGCCTTTTCATTTCTATTCGTAAATATAGTTTGTGTTTATCTATTCTGGGGTGGCGAAGCAGGATTCGCCCAGCTCATAAGGAGTATCTACAGGTCTGTATCGACATTTGCCCTGCTTCCCGTCCCTCTATTTGTCCTGATGGGTGAAATCATGTTCCGCTCAGGAATCGCCTCCAAGATGATGGATACCCTTGACAAGTGGCTGGGGCGAATACCGGGTCGCTTGAGTTTACTGGCCATCGGAGGTGGGACCTTATTTGCCACCTTATCCGGTTCTGCAATGGCTGGTTGTGCAATGCTTGGATCGGTTCTGGTGCCGGAAATGGAAAAGAGGGGCTACAAGAAAGCCATGAGTCTCGGGCCCATTCTGGGAAGCGGGGGCCTTGCCATCATGATTCCGCCAAGTGCCCTTGGAGTCCTTCTGGCATCTCTTAGTAGGATTTCCGTAGGCGGCATGCTGGTGGCGATTATCCTCCCCGGCGTGCTCATGGCTATCCTCTATTCCGGTTATGTTGTCATAAGGTCTCTAATGCAGCCCGACCTTGCGCCTCCCTATGATTTTCAGCCAACGCCCTTCAGGAAAAAGGTTGTCCTGACCTGCAAGTACGTACTGCCTTTGGGAGGCATTATTTTCCTGGTGATTGGCTTGATGTTCCTGGGTATTGCCACACCAACGGAATCAGCTGCCCTCGGAGCCCTGGGTTGCTTTGTCCTGGTCTTCATTTACAAGGGGTGGGATTGGGAGGCAATTTCCGGATCTATCTCCAGTACCCTGAAGATTACAGTCATGATGTTCATGATTATGACCGGCGCAATGGCTTTTTCACAGATACTGGCCTTCACCGGGGCCAGTTCGGGTCTGGTGAAACTCGCAGCCAGCATGAATTTGCCTCCGATTATGATAGTCATATTCATGCAGATTGTGCTGCTCTTCATGGGAACTTTCATGGAGCCGTTGACGATCATGATGGTTACTTTGCCGATCTATATGCCCATTATCAGCAACCTTGGTTATAATCCCCTATGGTTCGGTGCGATAATGCTGTTGAACATGGAGATGGCCACAACCACGCCTCCTTTTGGTCTGGTGCTCTTCGTGATGAAAGGCGTGTCGCCCGAGGGTACCACCATGGGAGATATCTATAAAGCAGGTCTTCCCTTTCTGGCCTGTGATGCTGTCGCGATGGGTCTGATCATGGCATTCCCTTCACTGGCCTTATATCTTCCAAGCCTGATGAAATAAGGAAATGACCATTTTTTGAGATTGAGGAACATAACAATGCCCGAGAATCCAGTTCTAGAGGAAGTGACCTATGATTCTGAAAAAGGTGCTTTGAATTACAAAAGCGTGAGATATTTATTGATCCGTCCCGAAACGCTTGCCGGAATACAGAAGGCCATTGAAGATGCTTACGGCCACCAAGCGAATGACAAGATTTTCAAGGGCGGTTTTGAGGGCGGATATTTGTCGGCAAGAAAATACAAGGAGATCAACAAGTTTTCTCACGAGGAAATCCTGGATTTCATGGTAGAGATGGGGAGTCAAATTGGTTGGGGTTCTTTCAAGCTCAACCACTACGACCCTGTTGAAAGAAGTTTGAAAATCACCGTGAAGAATTCCCCTTTTGCAGAGGCCTATGGCAAGTCTTCCGGAGGCGTAAACCCCAAATAGTTGTCCATGTCGGTGTCTGGTGCCAAGTGCACTATGAGAAAGGGTCTGAAAAAGAGTCTCACGCCCGGCTCGTTGACTTCGGCAGAAGAGATGACTTCGTTGGAAGTCATCATCGTGCGCATGAACGGACTTTTTACGATTTCATGAAAGTTGAATGAGGCTTTATGGTCAAATCAATGAATATAGCCTGGTGGGTTCAGAGATGGAGCGAATTGAATCCGGACAAACCTGCCATTATTTTTGATGGGGATACAATCACCTATTCCATGTTCCATAAGAGGGTCAACCAGACCGGTTGCTGGCTCCAGTCCCTCGGGATCGAGAAGGGGTGCAGGGTCGCTGTCATGATGGGCAATTGCCCCGAATTCATGGAACTTTATCTGGCCTGTTCCCGTCTGGGTGCCATATTCGTTCCCATCAATTTCCGGCTGACTCCCTACGAAGTGGACTATACCCTCAAGAATTGCCGTCCAAGGCTTTTCGTGTTTGGCAGCGAGTACTCAGAGGATCTGGCCGAATTGAGGCTGAAAGATTATCTGCCGCCAATGCTTGTAGCAAGCGTCGGGAACAGCCGGGTTTCTTCGGAGATCCTGGACTATGCTGCGGGTTTAGAAAAGTTCGAAGGACAGGAACCTTTTATCCCCGGATCGTCAGGCCCAATCCACCCTGAAGAACCGCAGGTCATCATGTACACCTCAGGCACCACGGGTCAGCCGAAAGGGGCCGTCTTATCCCATCGGAAGACCTTTTTCAATTGTTTGAATGCAGACATCTTTTTCAAGCTGCACTTCAATGATATTATGCTTGTTATCCTGCCGCTCTTCCATTCCGGGGGCCTGTTTATCCAGGCATCGCCCATCATTTACAAGGGGGCGACCATGGTCATCCATCCTAAGTTTGATCCATTCAAGGCCTACCGCGATATTGAACAGTACCGGGTAACCAAGTTCCTGGGTGTTCCGACCGTCTACAGGGGTCTGCTCAAGCCGGACCGGGATAAAAGGGGAGACCTTTCTTCCCTGAAGGTCTGCGCCATCGGTGGCGAAAAGACGACCCATGATCTCCTGGTTCAGTGCAGCGAGGCCGGCTTTCCGGCCCGTCAGATCATGGGGCAGACGGAGACCTCCATTCTCCTGTGGGCCTCGGAAGAGGCCTCCCTCGCCAGGCCAGGGACGGTAGGCCGACCGGTTTTTCATGCCGAAGTGGAACTGGTTGACCGCAGTGGAAGGCCTGTTAAGCCCGGAGATGTCGGTGAGATCGTGGTAAGGGGATCCATCATGATGAGCGAATACTGGCAGGACCCTGTAAGAACGGAAGAAACCATCCGGAACGGATGGCTCCATACGGGAGATCTGGCACGTATGGACGCGGAGGGTTATTTTTACCTTGTGGACAGGGCCAGGGATATGTATATATCAGGGGGTGAAAACGTCTATCCTGCGGAGGTCGAGCGTGTCCTGAGAGAGCACCCGGGGGTGGAAGACGTGGCTGTCGTTGGGATTTCCGACGAGACCTGGGGAGAGGCAGGGCATGCATTTGTCATCAAGAAATCCGGCTATACGCTTCTGTCCGAGGATGTCATTCGTTTTTGTGAGGGGAGACTGGCACGCTACAAGTGGCCCAGGAAGACAACTTTTTGCCCTTCATTTCCTCGCACTTCCTTGGGCAAGGTGCGAAAGTCCCTTCTTGTAAAAGGCGAAACTGACACGTATGAGCAAGTTGCTGCAAAGAGAATGGAAAACGCCATGTGAGCAGGTTGTCTGACATAATCGCGGTTGAAGACATGTCGGTCAAGGGGAAGGGGGTGAGAAAGCAGGATTCAGGTCGAGGCAAGTTTCGCAGGTCATCCACCCAATTATAAGGAGGTTCGAATCATGAGACGAAAATTTACATTGGTTTTGGCCGGAATTTTTACGGCGATGATTTTCGCAATGGCCTGGCTGCCGGCTGACGTTGCCGCAGGCCCGATCAAGCTCAGCTACGCCAACTTTTCCCCTGCTCCCACCTTTCCCTGTACCCAGATGGAACGTTGGAAAAAGGAGGTGGAGGCCCGCACGAACGGAAAGGTCCTCGTTAATACCTTCCCGGGCGGGACCCTCCTGGGGGCAAAGAATATGATGGACGGTGTTATTGCGGGTCAGGCCGACATCGGGTGCCTGTGCATGGCCTATCAGCCGGGACGGTTCCTGATTACCAATGCTACCAGCCTTCCTCTCGGGATACCCAACTCATTGGTGGGGAGTCTTGTCTTATGGGATATCTATCAGAAATACCAGCCCGAGGCCTTTTCCAAGGTAAAGGTGCTGACCATGTTTACGACCGCACCTTCGAATATCATGTCGAAAATACCCATAAGGACCCTTGCCGATATCAAGGGTGTTAATCTGCGCGCATCCGGCGGTGCGGCGCAAATACTGAAGGCCTGGGGCGCCAATCCCGTTGGCATGCCCATGCCGGCGACACCCGAAGCGCTCCAGAAGGGTGTTGTGAAAGGCCTGTTTTCATCGCTGGAGGTCATGAAGGATTTCAAATTTGCCGAGTTGTGCAAATATATAACGGTTACTGATGCGGTTGTATATCCATTCGCAGTAGTGATGAACATGGCGAAATGGAATTCATTGCCCAAGGATGTCCAGGAAGTGTTCGAAGATCTGGGAACCCAGCAGGCCGCATGGACCGGCGCATACATGGACAGGCATGCCAGGGCGTCGGTAGCATGGTCGACAAGGACACAGGGGGTGAAAGTGCTCCGCCTTTCCAAGTCAGAAAAGGCCAAATGGAACAACCTGCTGGAACCCATCACGGCCGAATGGATCGCTTCCGCGAGCCAAAAACAGGTTCCGGCAAAGGCGCTCGTAAGCGATATCAAGGCCTTTGCGAAGATGTACGAAGGGAGATAGCAGGAATCGACTCCAAAGAAAAATTCATACGGGTTGCGGGCGGGATGCACGACAAGTATCCGCAACCCGTGCATGATCAGGTGCGCAAGGTGTGCCAAGGGATTTTTTGTTCTGGAATCAGGTAAAACGGGAGTAATTAGGATGGGTTTTCTGGAGAAGATGAGTCGGTTATTGAACCAGAGCCTTCTCTGGATTGCCGGCTTTCTCTTGGCAGTCATGATTATCCTGACCTGCGGAAACATATTTTTCCGGATTGTCTGGATGCCGATAAGCGGTACTTTTGAACTTATGGGATACCTGGGGGCTGTTGTAACGGCGTTCGCACTGGGTTACACCCAGATCGGGCACGGCCATATTGCTGTGGATATCGTGGTCCTGAAATTTCCCAAGAAATTGCAGAGCGTGTTAAACGGGATCAACGGTATCATATTTATGGCCTTTTTTTCCATCATTGGATGGAAGGTTGCACAATATGCCACAAACCTCTGGAGAACAGGGGAAGTGACCGAAACCTTGCGTATCATCTATTTCCCATTTACCTATGCAGTGGCTTTTGGGTGTTTTTCCCTGGCATTGGTCTTTCTGGTTGAGGGACTGCAATCTTTTCTTGAAACCCGGGAGGAAGAAAGGTGAGCCTGGCCGCAGTTGGCATTATTGGAATTGTCTGTCTTCTCCTGGTGCTCTTTGTTCTGGGGATGCCTGTCGGCTTCGCAATGGCGCTAATAGGCTTCTGCGGATTTTGGCATGTCGTCTCCTTGAATGCGGCCATTAATATGGTGGGAACGGACGTATGGACCACTTTTTCAGAATATGGATTGACGGTGATACCCGTCTTTATCTTTCTCGGCTATCTTGCTTTTAACTCGGGAATCGCCGACAGATTATATAATGCGGCCTACAATTGGTTTGGTCATTGGCGGGGAGGGCTTGCTATCGCCACCATTGGTGCGGATGAACTCTTTGCGGCAATCTGTGGCTCCAATACTGCTACCGTTGCCACCATGGGGGCTGTGGCATTGCCTCAGATGAAAAAATATGGCTATAACGCGTTACTTAGCAGCGGGACGATCGCGACCGGAGGCACATTGGGAACGGTTATGCCGCCCAGCGTTGTCCTTATTATTATCGGGCTGCAAACCCAACAATCCATCATCCAGCTTTTTCTCGCAGGCATTCTGCCTGCGATCCTCTTGGGGACTCTTTTCCTTGTTACAATCTTTATCCTTTGTCTTTTCAATCCAAGTCTCGGGCCCGCAGGACCGAAAACGAGTTTCAAGGAGAAAATCAAGTCCCTTTGGGGCGTCATAGAAGCGGTGGCCATTTTCCTTCTGGTTATCGGAGGCCTCTATCTGGGCGTTTTTACCCCGACCGAAGCGGGAGCTGCGGGTGTTTTCTTTACGCTGGCAGTTACGGTGCCCTTCGGAAGGTTGAACTGGAAAGGATTTATCGATTCTTTCAGGGACACCCTGAAGATTTCCGCCATGGTCTTTTTCCTCGTGACCGGCGCCATCATTTTTGGACGTTTCCTGGCAGTAACAAGGCTTCCGTTCAGCGTTGCAGAGTTTGCCACGTCATTGCCGGTTTCGCGCTATGTCATTCTTGCCCTGGTGCTGATGATCTACATCATCGGTGGATGTTTTGTTGATTCAATGGGGTTCCTGGTATTGACGATCCCCATTTTTTTCCCTTTGGGAATGGCACTGGGGTTTGATCCCTTATGGTATTCCATTATTCTGACCATGGTGACCACCATGGGGGCCATCACGCCCCCGGTGGGTGTCAATATTTATGTGGTGAAGGCAATTAATCCGGAGATAGAGCTTTCCACCATTTTCAAGAGCATCAGTTTTTTCCTGCTGGCCTGTATCGTGAGTATCGTGATCCTCATTATTTTTCCGAAGATAGCATTATTCATTCCACAAATGGTTCAATAATTTTTTCTGTTGAAGCCGGAAAAGGAGTAGAGAAAAAATCATGGGAAAGAGTTCCATGCCTTCTTTTACGTCATCCGATGTATTGAAAGACCTGCAGCTTGAAGGACTTAAATGGACGGTATGTCACGCATATGGAGGATCCGGCTTCTATAAAAAGAAGCTGGATGAGGCAGGGGTCCGACCGGAAGATATCAAGTCCCTGGATGACCTTGAAAGACTTCCCTTCACCACGGCAAGGGACCTCCAGGAAGGCTACCCTTTTCCTTTGCTTTCGGTCCCTTTCGAAGAGGTGGTCAGGATTCATGCCTCTTCCGGCACCACGGGAAGAAGAAAAGTGCTCTGTTATACCCGGAAGGATATAGAAGACTGGACCCGGTTTTTTGCCCGTTGCTATGAAATGGCGGGACTTTCCACGGAGGACCGCGTACAGATCGCCGTCGGCTACGGCGTCTGGACGGCCGGCATCAGCTTTCAGATGGGGTGTGAGGCCTTTGGAGCCATGGCCATCCCTGCTGGACCCGGCAACCTTGATATGCAATGCCAGTTCCTGGTTGATTTTCAGAGCACGGTCATGTGCTGTACGGCCTCCATGGGGCTCCTGATGGCCGAAGAAGTGAACAGGCGCGGGCTCCGGGACAAGATCAATCTCAAGAAAATGATCTTTGGTTCGGAACGATCCAGCGACGCCATGAGAAAACGGATCGGAGAACTGCTCGACTTGGAGCACATGTTTGATATCCCGGGGATGACCGAACTCTACGGTCCCGGAACCGGACTGGACTGTGCGTATCACACGGGTATTCATTATTGGGCTGACTACTACATCCTCGAGATCCTGGATCCCGAAACCCTGAGACCGGTCCCGGAAGGAGAGACCGGCGAGATGATCGTGACGACCCTGAGGAAAGAGGCTGCCCCTTTGATTCGGTACCGAACCAGGGACCTGACCCGCCTGATTCCCGGGGAGTGCCCCTGTGGCTCGATCCTTCCCAGGCACGACAGGCTCCTGGGCCGATCGGATGACATGTTTATTTTCAGGGCCGTCAATATCTATCCGGGCCAGATAGATCATGTGCTTTCAGGGATTGAAGGCATCGGCAGCGAGTATCAGGTGCACCTTGAGAGGAAACCCGATGGAAAGGACTATATGACCTTGAAGCTGGAGCGTGACCACGGTGTCGAGAGCGCACAGGATCCGGTCCTGATCAAGGTGGTCGGAGAAGAAATAAAGAAACAGATCATGGTCAGTGCTTCCGTAGAAGTATGGGACTACGGATCTTTGCCCCGCTCCGAGAGAAAGAGTAAGCGCGTTTTCGATAACAGGGAAGAGTAGACGTCGGAATGTGGAAGGTTTCCCCGTCGGTCTTTTTACCCGCCGGTCTTGCGGCGGGCTGGCGGGCGGAATGGGAATGGCAACGCTGATACAGAAGAAGTAATGGCGAGCTTTGATTATGAAAAAATTTGATTACTACCAACCGCAGGACCTTGGAGAAACATTGAACCCGATGGAGAAACTGGGCGGGAATGCCAGGTATATCGCGGGCGGTACGGGCCTGATCGTGCGGATAAGGGACCTCCCCATAACACCGGAAAGGATCCTGAGCGCATTGAAAAACCAAAAGAAATAGAAGCTGAAGAGGAGGAGGCCAATGAACCGGAAAAAGACTTTGTACAATACCTACCATAACCCTTTGCTCATCAGGCCCAAGCGTCCCCTGCCGAAAGAAGTCGCCGTGATAGGGGCAGGCACCATCGGGCCCGATATCGGATATTATCTAAAGGCCGCCCTTCCTGATATCAAACTCTTTCTGGTGGATGTGATGGAGGAGGCCCTGAAAAATGCCGAAAAGAGGCTTTCAGGATATGCCAGGAAGGCGGTGGATAGGAAGAAGATGAAAGAGGAACAGGCCGGCGTCGTCCTCCAAAACATTGCCTACACCACGGATTATGCCCACATTGAGAATTGTGATCTGGTCATTGAGGCCGCAACGGAGAATATCCCCCTCAAGCAGAAGATCTTTGAGAGTGTGGAGGGGATTGTGGGAGCCGATACCATCATCACCTCCAACACCAGTTCCATCCCTGCGGACAGGATATTTTCCCGGATGAATCGCCCTGAGAGGGCGACCATAACCCATTTCTTCGCCCCTGCATGGCGGAGCCTCCCGGTGGAGGTGATCACCTGGGAAAAGGTAAATCAGGGCGTGGTGGATGACCTGTGCTGGTTCTTTGCCCGAACGGGCAAGGCCCCCATCATTACGGACAACGCCATCTGTTTCATGCTGGACCGGATTTTTGACAACTGGTGTAACGAAGCGGCGTACCTTCTGAACGAGGCCAGCGCAAGCCAGGTGGACAAGGTGGCGGAGGAATTCGTCTATGCCGGACCCTTTTTCGTCCTGAATATGGCCAACGGCAATCCCATCACCATTGAGACAAATACCCTCCAGATGGAGGAAGGGGAGCACTACAAGCCGGCCTCCATCCTGGCCTCCGTGGACCGGTGGCTCACGCATCGTCCAGGGACAGAAGTTGAGATCCCGCAAACATTGCTAGAAAAGATCAGGGACCGGATGCTGGGCATCTTTTTCTCCCAGTCTTTTGATATCATTGACCGGGGTATCGGCACAAAGGAAGACCTCAATTTCGGCTGCCAGATCGCGTTGGGATTCAGAAAAGGTCCATTTGATGTCATGCGCGGCCTGGGAGAGGCGGAGGTGAGCCGGATCATGAAGGGGTTTGAGAAAGAGCGCCCCGGATTTCCCCAGCCAAGGAAAACCTTCTCCTACTATCAAAATTTCAACCGGCACATCCTGGTGGATGATATGGATGGCGTGAAGGTCATCACCATCCGCAGGCCACAGGCCATGAATGCGCTGAACGACGAGGTGACGGGGGAGATATTGAAGGTTCTTCAGGAACATGCGCATGACCCGGCAGTCAAAGGATTCGTGATCACGGGATATGGAGCCAAGGCCTTTTCTGCCGGGGCCGATATCGGTAAATTTCCCGAAATGCTTGGAGACAAGAATGCATCAATTGAGTATTCCAGGGAATGTGCAATGGTACAGTTGTTTATGGACGAGATGGAAAAGCCCATCGTTGCGGCAGTGAATGGTATGGCATTGGGCGGTGGTCTGGAGCTTGCGATCAGGTGCCACGGTATTGTTGCCACAAAGAATGCCCTGTTCCAGTTCCCTGAGATCACCCTGGGGATTCTCCCAGGAATAGGCGGCTGCATCGTCCCGTACCGGAAGTGGCCAAAGGGGGCGGCCCTGTTCCATGAGATGATATGCCTTGGAAAGCCGATTCGGATAAAGGAGGCCCTTGAAATCGGCATGGTGGATGAGGTGGCGGAGGACTACGCCGACTTGATCACTAAAGCCGTGGCTTTGGCCAGGAGTATGGGGGATAGTTTGAAAAGGATCCCTGATGGAGAAGTGGAAATTCCGAAAATTGAGATCCCTCCGGAACCTGCGGCCGGTAAGCTCGCCCTGAGCAAGGAGGCTGTTTCCATAATCGTGAAGACCATTGAATCAGGGGCGGCGGCAGAACGTTTCAGAGACGCCCTTGAGATCGGATACGCGGGATTTGGCGATATCGGGTGTACCGATGCCGCAAAGGAAGGAATTACCGCATTCCTGCAGAAAAGGAAGCCTGAATACAAGAAATGATGACTTCGTAAAAGGCTAAATTATGCCGCAAGCGGCAGCCTATGAGGAACGAAGAGGAGCCGAACCTGACACTCTTTTTCAGATCCTTTCTAAACACTTCGGAGGGGATGGACGCCGATTTGGGGCTCAGCGCAAATTCATAGAAGCGCGTGGGGATTGGGAGGCGTAAACCCCAAATAGCCGTCCATGTCGGTGTGTGGTGCCAAGTGCACTATGAGAAAGGGTCTGAAAAAGAGTCTCACGCCCTGCTCCTTGACTCCGGCGGATGAGACGACTTCGTTGGAAGCTAATCTATGTTCCAAGCAACAATCTGCGAGCAACGAAGTGGATCCGAAAAGGGCCCTTCGGTTCTCCTCGTGAACCTAGGTGAATAAGAGGATTTCGTTGGAAGTAATGAAAACAACCTCCATGAGCGCTTCGGTCCCTGAAGCCATTGCATCTCCTTTTCTCAAGGCCCAGGAATATGTGGAGCGCTATTTCGAAAAAAGGGAGGAAAACCCGCAGCAGGGACAGGTCAGTTTTTCCGGCGAGCGGTACATCCTGGTGCGGGCTGCATCCATGTCAAAGGAGTTCTTTGACATGGTCACTTCTCTCTATGATGACCGGGGAAAAGAAGAGGCCAGGGACGTGGCATTCGGCCTGCTCTTCGATATTGCCCACTCCATCGGAAAGGCCGATGCAAGGAACTTTTCTTCCAAGATGGGCGTGAGCAAGCCCATTGAAAAGCTGTCTGCCGGTCCCATACATTTTGCGCACACCGGCTGGGCCTTTGTGAAGATCCTTCCGGAATCCCATCCCACCCCCGATGAAAACTACTGCCTTATCTATGACCACCCTTTTTCCTTCGAGGCAAACGCGTGGCTTGAGAGCGGGAGAAAAACGGACTTTCATGTCTGCATTATGAATGCAGGGTACTCATCGGGCTGGTGTGAAGAAAGCTTCGGCATTCCCCTGGTAGCCGCGGAAATCGAGTGCCGGGCGAAGGGTGATGATTACTGCCGCTTCATTATGGCCCCGCCAACCACCATTGAGAAACGCATCAAAGAATATGGCTCTAATTATCTGGTAAAAGCGGCGGATTTTGGGACCGTGGATGTGCCCGAGTTCTTCCGACGAAAAAGAATGGAGGAAGAGCTGAGGCGCCATCGCGATCATCTGGAAGAGCTGGTTCATAGGCGTACGGACAAACTCAGTGCCACGAATCTGCAGCTGCAGAGTGAAATTCTGGAGCGGAACCAGGCGGAAAAGGCCTTGCGAAAGAGCGAGACCATGCTTCGGGCCATTTTTGACCAGACCTTTCAATTCATCGCGGTCTTGAAACTGGATGGAACCGTCCTGAAAGTGAACAAGACGGCCATGCGCTTCGTGGGGGTCAATGAGTCTGAAATTCTCAGGAAGCCCTTTTGGGAAACACCCTGGTGGGCCCACTCGGAGCCGGGACAGAAGCGGTTGCGTAAGGCCGTCAACGAGGCGGCAAAGGGGCATCTGGTCCGCTTTGAAACCACACATACGGCCCATGACGGGACGGCTGTGAACATTGATTTTTCCATAAAACCGGTCAAGGACGAAACCGGCAACATGGTCCTGCTGATAGCGGAAGGCAGAGATATGACCGACCTCAAAGCGGCCATGGAAGGTCTGCGGAGCAGGGAGGCCCAGTTGGAAACCCAATCCCGTCACCTGGAAGAAGCGAACATCGCACTGAAAGTCCTGCTCAAACAGATGGAAGAAAAAAAGAACGATGACAGAGAATCCATCCTTTCCAATGTGAAGCAGTTGGTCAACCCGTATCTTCAGAGATTGAAGGTGAGCAAACTGGACAGGAACCAGAGGGGTCTTGCCGAAACCCTGGAAATGAACCTGCGCAACATCACATCGCCCCTCGTTGGGAGGCTGTCGTCCCGTTTCCTGAGCCTGACGCCCATGGAGATCCGGGTCGCCAATCTGGTTAAGGAAGGGCTCACGAACAAAGAGATGGCTGAATTGCTGGGTACTTCCGCAAACACGGTTTCTTCCCACCGCTTCAAATTACGGGGTAAACTGGGTCTGAAAAGGAAAGGTGTCAACCTGAGATCTTATCTGCTTTCCCTTGCAGATGGGTGATTTATCGTCACCGATTTACCACCGAATTAATACCTTGACCGGTGATGCGTTTGCGCTGTATTAAATTCATCAGGGGGTTTTTAACCTCAAAGCCCATTTTTCCGCCGAGCCCAATCGGCAGTGGTTGCCGCAGGCCGGAATAATAACCAAAACCAGAGATAAGGAGGGAGTTATGGAGAGAAAGAAGATTGTGTTGCAGGAGTCAGAAATGCCTCGCCAATGGTACAACATCCTGCCTGACCTGCCGACCCCGGTTGAGCCTCCGCTGCATCCGGGAACCGGACAGCCCGTTGGCCCTGAAGATCTGGCCCCTATTTTTCCCATGCCCTTGATTGAACAAGAGGTGAGCCAGAAAAGGTTTATCGACATTCCCGACGAAGTCCTGGAAAAGTATCTGATCTGGCGTCCGACCCCTCTTTATCGGGCCTATGCCCTTGAAAAATACCTGGACACTCCTGCGAAAATATATTTCAAGAATGAAGGTGTGAGCCCCGCAGGGAGCCACAAGCCCAATACAGCCATCGCACAGGCATACTACAACAAAATTTCAGGCACGAAGAAGCTCACCACCGAGACGGGTGCGGGCCAGTGGGGAAGCGCGCTTGCCTTCTGTTGTGCACTGTTCGGGCTGGAGTGTAAGGTTTTTATGGTGAAGATCAGCTATAACCAGAAGCCTTACCGGCGTATCATGATGCAGACCTGGGGAGCCACCTGTATTGCAAGCCCCAGCACAGAGACGAAGGCAGGTCAGAGCATTCTTGCAGAAGCTCCCGATTCTCCCGGGAGCCTCGGCATGGCTATCAGCGAGGCCGTGGAAGCCGCGGTGATGGATGAGGACACCAAATACTCCCTGGGCAGTGTGCTCAATCACGTTATGCTGCACCAGACCATCAATGGACTCGAAACCCAAAAGCAAATGGCCATTGCCGGTGACTATCCGGACGTGATCATCGGTTGCGCGGGTGGGGGAAGCAACTTCGCCGGGAATTGTCTGCCCTTTGTAAGGGATAAAATCAACGGCAAGGATATTGATATTATCGGCGTGGAACCCATGTCCTGCCCCACAATGACCAGGGGACCCTTTGCCTATGATTTTGGAGACACCGTCGGGATGACGCCGCTCCTGCCCATGCATACGCTCGGCCATTCATTTGTCCCGGCGCCCATCCATGCAGGAGGCCTGAGGTATCACGGCATGGCTCCCATTATCAGCCAGCTCTTGATGAGCAACCTGATCCGGGCAGAAGCCTTACCGCAGCTCGAGACATTCCAGGCGGGCATCACCTTTGCCCGGACCGAAGGGTTCATCAGTGCACCTGAAACGGATCACGCCATAGCAATGACCATCAGGGAGGCCCTGAAGGCAAAGGAAGAGGGAAAGGAAAAGGTCATACTCTTCAACTGGAGCGGCCATGGTTTGGTGGATATGGCTGCATATGAGGCCTATCTGTCGGGAAAACTGTCGGATCATGCAATGCCGGAGGAAGAGATCGAAAGGGCCCTGGGAGATATCGCCGCCTTACCGAAGCCCCAGCAGTTCAAAGGCTGAAAAAACTGGATGTTTGACTGATGATATGGCCCCGGGAGAGGCTTTCACCTCGGGGCCATTTCTCCTATGAAGCAACCGACAGACGGCACTTGCTTCCTGGACGCAGCGAGGTAAAGGCATGAAAGACCGGCCCCCGGACGAGACTTTTCAGATTCGGTGCCCCCGTTTGGGCCATCAAATCTATTTCTCATACTGCCGTTCAGAGAACAATGGACTTCCCTGTTTCAAAGTCCTGGATTGCTGGAGCGGTCATTTTCTGGTGGAAGACTATCTGAAAAAGGAACTGACCCCTGAACAATGGGAACGGGTTTCCGACAGGCAGCCCAAGTCAAAGATGCTTTCCCTGCTGGAATTGATAGAACAGGCCAAAAAAAGAAAGAAAGAAATGGAAAAATAATGAGAGAAGAAATATTTTTGGGAAATGAAGCGGTTGCCCTGGGATTACTCGAAGGGGGCTGCCAGGTGGTGACATCTTACCCGGGAACGCCAAGTTCCGAGATCCTGCCGGGCGTCATGCGATTGGTCAAGTCGGAAGGTTTGCATACCTACACGGAGTGGTCCACCAACGAAAAAGTGGCGCTCGACAATGCCTTCGCGGCCGCTATTTCGGGAAAGCGCGCCGCCTGCTGCATGAAACAAGTGGGTCTGAATGTAGCTGCCGATTCCCTCATGAGCGCCGCCTACCTGGGGACCGTGGGCGGGTTTGTGATTGTCTCCTGCGATGATCCGGGGCCGCATTCTTCCCAGACGGAGCAGGATACGCGCTTGATGGCGCGTTTGGCCAAGGTACCTGTGCTGGACCCGTCCAGTCCCGAGGAGGCTCGGGATATGGCCAGGATGGCGCTGGAAATATCCGAGGAATTCAAGGTGCCCGTGATCCTGAGACCGGCGATCCGGGTCTGTCATGCACGCCAAGCTTTGTCGTGGAGCCCCTTGAAAGACAATGAAACCAGGGCCTCTTTTGAGAAGGACCCGAGCCACTGGGCCGCGACGCCCCGCTTCCGCTTCCTCCTGCACAAGGAATTGAACAAGAAACTGGATGCCATATCCAGGAAGTTTGAAGAGCCGGGAGGGGTCAATTTCCACGATCTCGAGAGTGGCAAGACCTACCCCTTGGGGATCGTGGCCGGGGGAATCCCCTATGCGGTCGTGCGGGATATCCTGGATGAAGAAAAGAGATCGGATATCCCGGTGTTCAAGATCGGCGGACCCTATCCCTTCCCGGAAAGGATGGGAAAGGAATTTCTGTCGGCCTGCGAAAAGGTTCTTGTTTTGGAAGAAACGGATTCGGTCATCGAATATTTTCTGAGAGATAGAAACAAGGTCATGGGGAGGCTTTCCGGACATGTACCCGGAGAAGGCGAACTGACACCCCGGGTCCTCCAACAGGTTATCGATGGGGCGTTCCGTGAGCTGGGCCTGGACCCGTTGAGCCGGGTGAATGAAGATGAGGTCACCGAACTGATCGGTCGCATGGCCCTGCCTGTCCGGCGTCCAACCCTTTGTGCAGGCTGTCCCCACAGGGCCAGCTTTTATGCCATCAGAAAGGCCCAGCCCAAGGCTATTTTCACCTCCGATATCGGGTGCTACACCCTTGGACTGAACCTCGGGGGCGTGGACACCTGCCTCGATATGGGTGCGGGCATCACCATGGCCTCGGGCTTTTATCACGCCTATGCACAGGACGGCGAAGAACAGGCCATTGTGGCGACCATAGGTGATTCCACATTTTATCATTCAGGGACTTCCGGGTTGCTCAATGCGGTATACAACGGGTCGCGGTTTATCCTGGTCATACTGGACAACCAGATCACGGCCATGACCGGGATGCAGCCGACGCCGGGCCTGGGCATACGGGCGGACGGGAGCAGAGGCAAGAAGATTCCCCTGGAGAAGGTGGTTGCGGGATGCGGTGTTGACTTCATAGAGGAGGTGGACCCTTACGATGTGAAGGCCATGATCTCGCTGATCAAGAAGGCTGCCAAATATGTCAAAGACCCCTCGGGTGGCATTGCCGTGATTATTGCCCGTCACCCCTGTATCATTGCCTACAGGCAGCAGGCGCTGCCGGATCGAAAACAGGTGACCATCACCGATGATTGCGTGGAGTGCAACCTCTGCCTGGAGCGATTTGAGTGTCCTGCGCTCTATCATGACGATGAGATCGGGCGTACCGCCGTGGACCAGGCACTCTGCATCGGGTGCGGTGTCTGCCTGAATATCTGCCCCAAGGGCGCCATCGTGGAAGCGTAAAAAGCGGACTTATGCCGCAAACGGCATCCTATGAGGAACGGTTGGGAACCGAACCTGACA